>CAZWAR010000041.1:0-23759 GCA_964631965.1 uncultured Gaiellales bacterium | reverse complement strand
CATACCGATCAACGGTAGGCCGGCCGCGGCGGACGATCCGTCCGCCGCGGCGCCTAAGGCCGCCTCTTCCGCGGAGGACCCGCGCCGGATTCCCCATGCCGCTCAGGACTCAGCTTTGGCTGGCTCGGCGCGGGGCCACGATGGCCAGGCGGACGAACTCCAGGAGCTCAGAGCTGAGCTCGAGGCTCTCCGGCAGGAACGCGACGCGCTGGCCGACAGCGAGCTGCGGCTCCGCGCGGAGTGGGAGAACTATCGCAAGCGCGCTTCCCGGGAGGTTCTCGAAGCTCGGGAGCGGGCTCAAGGCCATCTGCTCACCGAGATGTTGCCCGTACTCGACAATCTGGAGCGCGCCCTGGACGCGGCCGAGCACCACGACGAGAGCAAGGTCCTCGGTGGCGTGCGTCTCGTCCGGGACATGTTCGTGGAACTGTTGCGGCGGTCCGGGGTCGAGGAGATCAGCACCGTCGGCGCTGCTTTCGACCCCCATGTTCACGATGCAGTGGTGATGCAGCCGTCCGAACAGAAGGAGGGAACGGTCACGGCCGTGTTGGAGCGGGGGTACACGCAGGGCGACCGAGTGCTGCGCGCCGCCCGCGTGGTGGTTTCCTCCGGGCCGGCCGACGCCGAAGCCTAGGAGAGCGGAGAGCCATATGGCCGGCGAACGCGATTACTACGAAGTCCTAGGTGTCAAGAAGACCGCCACCGGGGACGAGATCAAGAAGGCCTACCGCAAACTGGCCCGGCAGTATCATCCGGATGCCAACCCGAGCGATCCCAAAGCGGAGGAGAAATTCAAGGAAGTCTCCAGCGCGTACGAGACCCTTTCCGATCCGGAGAAAAGGAAAGTGTACGACGCGGGGCCCAGCTTCTTCGGTCAGGGAGCGCCGCGGGGAGGCACCTATCAGAGCTATGGCGGTGGTCAGGCTCCGCCCATGGGGGGCGATTGGGCCGACCTTTTCGGCAACCTCTTCGGCGGCGGCTTCGGGCAGGGAGGATTCGGGGGGCGCCGGCAACGCGCCCCGGAACGCGGCCAGGACGTCAACGTTTCCGTCCAGCTTTCCTTCGAGGATGCGCTCAAGGGCGTTACCACGAAGATCAGCGTGCCCCAGACCGTCGACTGCGAGGCTTGCAGGGGTACCGGCGCGGCGCCCGGCACCAGTCCCACCACGTGCCCGCAGTGCCAGGGCCGCGGGGCCGTGAATGTCAGCCAGGGTATCTTCTCCATGACCCAGGTTTGTCCGCGCTGCGGCGGAACGGGGACGGTGATCGAGAGTCCCTGCAAGGCCTGCGGCGGGACCGGAACCACTCGGGCGCTCAAGAAGTTCAGCGTTCCCATCCCGGCCGGAGTCAAGGACGGCACCAAGATCCGTTTGAGAGGCAAGGGTGAGCCCGGACAGCGGGGCGGACAAGCCGGCGACCTCTACGTCATCGCCCATGTCGGCGAGAGCCCGCTCTTCGAAAGGAGAGGTGCCGACCTGGTGGTGGAGGTGCCTGTGACCATCGTCGAAGCGGCTCTGGGGGCGACGGTCAAAGTGCCGACCCCTGAGGGAAGCGTGGGCCTCAAGATCCCTGCCGGTGCTCAGAACGGCAAGATGCTCAAGCTCAAGGGGAAAGGTGCGCCGAAACTGGGCTCCACCGGCAAAGGCGATCTCCTGGCGCGCATCAAGGTGCTCACGCCCGAGAAGCTGAACGGAGAGCAGAAGGATCTGCTCAAGAAGTTCGCCGAGGCGCGCAACGAAGACCCTCGGACCGGGCGGGCCGGCTGGCCGTCCTGATGCGGAACCCCAAGCGGGCATAGCGAAGCGGATGGTCTATCATGGCAACACGAACCCGGACAGAAGAGAAGAAGATGCCTTTTGAGGACAAGCTCAGACCGGTCTTCATGATCTCGGTTGCGGCTGAGCTGGCGGAGATGCATCCGCAGACGCTGCGTATGTACGAACGGCGCGGACTCATACGTCCGCGGCGGTCTTCCAAGAGCACCCGCCTCTACTCTCTGGCTGATGTGGAACGGTTGCGCCGCATCCAGCAGTTGGTGGCGGAGTGCGGGTTGAACCTGGCCGGGGTGGAGCGGGTTCTCGAGATGGAGGAGCAACTCGAGAGCATGCAGCGCAGGTTGGATCACCTTCAAGCCGAGATGGACCGCGTGGCCGAAGAGGCCCGGCGGGAGCTCGAGGCTGTGCATCGGAGCTATCGCAAAGAACTGGTGCCGTTGTCCAGCCCGGGCCAGGTCATCGTGGTAACGGACAAGCGGCGCGGCCGGTGATTGACGAGGAACGTCAGCGCGACGAGGGGCTGTCCCCGGACGAAACGCAGACCAAGGTCCTGCCCGGCGCGAAAGAGCAACCGTGCGCCAACCATCCGGGCAGGCTCACCATGGTCACCTGCAGCGATTGCGGGAAGCCGCTGTGCCCGGATTGCATGGTGTACTCCGCCGTAGGCATCAAGTGCAAGGATTGTGCGCGCATGCCCCGCTCCTCGCGGGTGACGCTCAAGACCGACAAGTTCCTTATGGCGGTCGCGGCGGGGCTGGTCTCGGCCATCGGTCTCGGTTTCGCGTACTACTACATCCTGGGCAGTCTCCGGTTCTTTTTCGTGTTCATCTTCGTCTCGGCCGGCATCGGCTACCTGGTGGGCGAGGTGGTCAGCCGGGTCTCCGGGCGTTTCCACGGGCTGCAGACCGCCGTCGCGGCGGCCGCCTGTACGCTGATAGGATTCCTCCTCCCCCCGCTCACCGCAGCTTTTCTCAGCTACGGAGTGAACTGGCAGACGGTCGTCTTCGCGCTCTCTGCCCGAGGCATCATCAACTGGCTGGTGATGCTCTTCGCCGCCTTCCTGGCATACAACCGCAACCGCTGAGCAGTCCCGGCCGCTCACAGACCGTCGCCCGTTTCGGGCCGAGCGGAGGGGGTATATCGACGTCATCCCTGCCTGCCCCGTGGGTGACAAATGAAGAAGTTCATCGCGGCTCTACGTTTCACAAGGACGGTCTTCTCGAACTGGTCTGAGGACCACGCATCACGGTTCGCCGCGGCCCTCTCCCTCTACATCGTCCTGTCGCTAGGACCTATATTGGTCCTCATTGTGACTTTCGTAGGTCTGGCGGTGGGGGAGCAGCAGGCGCGAGATCTCATCGTCCAGCACACGCAGTCCCTTATGGGGGCAGGAGGAGCGACCGCGATCCAATCGGTGCTCGGGAATGCGCACCAACCCGCGAACAGTCTGCCCGGCGTGATCCTCGGTTTCGTCGTGCTGGTTCTCGGGGTCACGGGCGTGGTCCAACAACTGCAGACCGCCATGAACACGATGTGGCAGGTCGAGTGGAAGCCAGGCCAGGGGGTACTCGGCTTTCTGCGGAGGCGGCTGACCGCCTTTTTCGCGCTCGTCGGTCTTCTCATCGTTCTTCTGGTCGTTTTCGTGGGGACAGAGTTCTTGAGTGGCTATCTGGGAACCGTGCTTTCCGGTGTGGGCGCTCTCGGCTCGCGCATTGGGAATGAGATCGTTTCCTTCGCTATCTTCACCGGATTCTTCGCTCTTCTGTTCCGGGTCGTGCCCCTGGGATCTATCGGGCGGAAACCCCTATGGGTGGGGGCGGCCGTCACCGCGGCTCTCTTCATGATCGGCAAGGTGGGGATCTCCGTCTACCTGGCCCAGGGTTCCACCGCCTCCTATTTCGGTTCTGCCGGGTTCCTCGTCCTCTTCATCATCTTCGTCTACTACTCCGCACAGATCGTCTTCCTGGGCGTCGAATTCACACAGGTGCTCGCCAACCGAAGTGGCGCGGGTGTCACCCCGAAAGAGCACGCACGCAACATCCAGAAGCCTCCGGGGCGGTATCGAGGTCGCGCAAGCGCGCAGGCCAAACGGGCTCCCGACTCGCCTGGGCAATGACCGGCCCGCTTCTGGCACTCTCGCACCACGAGTGCCAGAAGCGCATGACGAGCGGCCGGTTTTCCGCTATAATCGGCGAGGTTATCCCTGTAGGAGGAATGGAAGCCTTGCCTACTTACGAGTACAGATGCCTTTCCTGCGATCATCAGTTCGAGCGTTTTCAGCGCATGTCGGACGAGCCGGTGAAAGAGTGCGAGATCTGCGGAGAGCCGGTGAAGCGCCTGCTCTTCCCCGTGGCCGTGCATTTCAAGGGCAACGGCTTCTACAGCACCGACTACGCCAAGAAGAACGCCATGGGTGCCTCGGGCGGGAAAGAGAACGGCGGCAACTCCGAACCGTCGTCCTCGGCCAAGGAAGACAACCCGGCCGAAGCCTCCAAGGCGCCGGTCACAAAGACGTCCGAGCCGGCGGCTGCGGCCGCCAAGAAGGACTGAGCGCATCGAGTCGTCGATGACCGGCGGCGACTGCGAGCTGGTGTCGTTCGATTGCCGCCGCCCGCTCATCGTTCTGACCAACGACGACGGTGTCGCCTCGCCGGGGCTGGGTGCCCTCAAGATAGCGCTCGACCCTCTCGGCGAGGTCCAGATTGTCGCTCCCGATCAGAACCGTTCCGGCGCCGCCCGCAGTATCACCATGCATGCTCCTCTCTGGGTCGAGGAAGTATCTCTGGCCGACGGCAGCCTGGCCTATAGCACCGACGGGACGCCGGTCGACTGTGTCCGGATGGCCGCTCTCGGCCTCCTCGAGCGCAAGCCCGATCTGATCGTGTCGGGGATCAACCTGGGAGAGAATCTGGGCGACGACATCACGTATTCCGGCACCGTCGCCGCCGCTTTCGAGGGCATAATGCTCGACATCCCGGCCATCGCCATCTCGGCCCAGGGTTACCACCCAGGCTACGACCTGACCGTGCCTGCGCGCTTCGCCCGTCTCCTCGTCTCGGTCGCCCTCGAGAAGGGCTTCCCCGCCAAGACGCTCCTCACCGTCAACGTGCCCGATCGCCGCTGGGAGGAACTGAAGGGTACCAGGCTCACCACGCTCGGCCGGCGGATCTATGGCGACAAGGTGGAGCACCAGGGCACCGCCGGGAACCGCCGCCAATATCACATCTACAACGACGACCTCGGATTTCATCATTCACCGGGCACCGATTTCGAGGCCGCCTCCGAGGGATATGTCTCGGTGACCCCGCTGCAGTTCGACCTCGTCTCACACGCGGCTCTCGAGTCGCTCCACTCGTGGGAGGAGGCGTTGAGCAGCCAGCAACCGGCAGGCAGGGGAACTACCGGCACCGTCGGATCCGACCAGCGTGTCGGCCGGAGCCCTGGCTGCGCGGGGGGTCCCGGCGAGGACAGCGACTGATGGCTCCCGTCTTCAGGGCCGTTGTCTTCGATCTCGACGGTACCCTCGTCGATTCCGTGGAACTCATCGCCCTTTCGTTCCAGCATGCCATCCGCGAAGTTTTGGGGCGCGAGGTCTCCCGCGAAGAAGCGATGCGGCACGTGGGCACCCCCCTCAGGGAGCAGATGGTTCGTGTCAGCCTCGAACACGCGGACGAACTGGTGGCCGTCTACCGGGAGTTCAACCACCGGGAACACGACCGCATGCTCCGGCTGTACGACGGCATCCTCGATCTTCTGAACGAACTGACCAAGGTCGGCTGCAGGCTTGGGCTTGTTACTTCCAAGTCTCGCTCCACCACACAGATGGCATTCGATCTCACCGGCATCGAGCCCTACTTCGACGCCACCGTCTGCTGTGACGAGGCACCAGGCAACAAGCCGTCACCCGACCCCATCCTCTTCTGTCTTGAGAAGCTCGGCGCCATGCCTGCCGACGCGGCTTACGTCGGCGACAGTCCTGCCGACATCCAGGCAGCCCACGCTGCCGGCGTGACCGGCATCGCGGTCACCTGGGGGGTCTTCGAGGCCGACGCTCTGAGTGCTGAAAACCCGGAGATACTGGTACATACTATGAGGCAGTTGGCAGGCGCCCTGGGGGTATGAGCGGCCTGCTTCAAGGCTTCTGAAACGTGACGCTTCCAGGAGGCGGGCTGGTGGCTGAAGGCGGAGCGGCGATGGCGGGCGAGGCGGCGGCAGCTGGAGAAGCGGCGGGGCAGGCCGCCCCGGCGGCCGAAACTGCGGAGGTGAGGCAGCGACTCGCGACGTTGCGGGAGCAGATCCGACATCACGAGTACCGCTACTATGTCCTCGATTCCCCGGAGATATCGGACGCAACCTACGACGCCCTATTTCGGGAGCTCGAGGAGCTTGAGGCCGCGCATCCCGAACTGATCTCCCCCGACTCGCCCACGCAGCGTGTGGGCGGTCAACCTCTGGCGGGCTTCGCCCAAGTGCGCCACGGCGAGGCGATGCTCTCTCTGGCGAACGCCAAGAACGAGGATGAGTTGCGCGCCTGGTACACCCGGGTGGTCAGATTGGCGGCAGATGCGGGTGTGGCAGAGAGCGGGCTTCGCTTCGTCCTCGAGCCGAAGATCGACGGGCTGGCCATCTCCGTCCGATATGAAGACGGCCGGCTGGCGGTAGGGGCGACGAGGGGCAACGGGGAGATCGGTGAGGACGTCACCAGCAATCTGCGCACCATCCGCACGGTCCCTTTGGCCATGGCCCCGGCCGCGGCTCCCTTTCCTGCGGTCGTTGAGGTGCGGGGCGAGGTCTATCTTCCTTTGCGGGCCTTCTCTCAGCTCAACGAGCATCGGGTGGCCGCTGGAGAATCGACGTTCGCCAACCCCCGCAACGCGGCCGCGGGCTCCCTTCGCCAGCTCGACCCGCGGATCACCGCATCCCGGCCCCTGTCTGTCTGGTTCTACGGGGTCGGGTATCTGGAGGGGACGCAGTTCGAGACCCACCGCGAAGCGCTCGACTGGCTGCAGAAGGCCGGCTTCCGCATAAATCCCGCCACCCGCGTGGCCACCTCGTTCGAAGAGATCGTCGCCGGTTGCCTCTGGTGGCAGGAGCGGCGCGAGGATCTCGACTACGATATCGACGGGGTGGTGATAAAGGTCGACTCGCGGCGGTTACAGGCGGCTCTGGGCTCGGTGGGCCGCGACCCGCGCTGGGCCGTTGCCTACAAGTTCGCTCCTACGACCGCGCAGACCAAGCTCCGGAAGATCAACGTCAACGTCGGGCGGACCGGTGTGCTCAACCCGTGGGCCGAACTGGAACCGGTGGAGGTCGGCGGGGTGACGGTGGAGAGAGCCACGCTTCACAACGAGGAAGACATCAGGCGCAAGGATCTGCGGGAAGGCGACACGGTGGTCATCCAGCGGGCCGGGGACGTGATCCCTCAGGTGGTCGCGCCGCTCACCGATCTGCGCACCGGGGACGAAAAGCCCTTCATGATGCCGGAGAGGTGTCCGGCGTGCGGTACTCCGGTGGTGCGGATCCCGGGCGAGGTGGCGGTTCGCTGTCCCAACCCCGATTGCCCGGCGAAGCTGGCCGAAGGCATCAAACACTTCGTGAGCAAGGGGGCCATGGACATCGATGGGGTGGGCGACAAGCTGGTGGACCGCTTGCTGGAGCTGGGAATGATCCGCGATGCTGCCGATCTGTACGATCTACAGGCGGAAGATCTGGCCGAACTGGAACGGTTGGGGGCGAAGTCGGCGGAGAACATCACTCGAGCTATCGCCGCATCGAAGGGACGGCCGTTCGCGAGGGTGCTCTGGGCTCTGGGCATCCCCCATGTGGGAGGGGAGAACGCCGACCTGCTCGCGAGGCGGTTTCGGACCATGGCGGCCCTGCGCGCGGCTTCGCCGGAGGAGATCAGTGAGACAGCGGGTATCGGTCCCGTGATCGCCGAAAGCGTACATGCCTTCTTCTCCGACCCCCGGAACACCGACTTGGTCGACCGGTTGGCTGCGGCCGGGGTCACGATGGAGCTGCCGAAGGCTGAGGTGGACGAGGCCGCGGCCCGCGCCGCTCGGCCGCTCGCAGGCAAGACCCTGGTTATCACCGGCACGCTGCCCTCGCTGTCCCGACAGGAGGCTGCGGGTCTCATTACTGAGGCCGGCGGCAAGGTGTCGGAGTCGGTGAGCGCCAAGACGGACTACGTGGTGGTGGGCGAGAAGGCGGGATCGAAGCTGGACAAGGCGCGGACGCTCGGAGTGGAGTTGCTCGACGAGGCCGGGCTACAGGCTCTTCTCGGTCCGGGGGTGCGGACTAGGTGAAATGCCCACGAAGGTTTCTGACAAACAAGGAGCCTCTCTGTTCGGTTCGGGATTGCAGAAGTCCTAGGCCCGAACAAAGGAGGCTCCCGTGTCCCATCCAAAGGCCAAACTGAACCCGGCAGGAAGAGCGCTGCGACCGGTCCTGTTTCGTGGCACCGGCCTTGCTTCGCGGCGCCCCCCGACCGTCAGGGCCGGTAGGTGGTCAGGACCGGCTTGGTCCCGTCTACCGTGACCTCCACCAGCCGCTGAACACGCGGCCGGCCGCCCTGGTCCCTCTCCATGTGTGCGAACAGCGGCTTGACGGCGGTCAGCTGTGCGCCCACCTCTCTGCTCATCGAAAGCCAATCCGCGATGATGAGCTGCGGATCGGGTGCTTCCACCGTGGCCAGACCGGCCATCCCCGGCGAAATGATGTCGAAGAAAGCGGGACCCTCCCGCCGCAGCAACTCCGCGGCGATGATCCAGGTGGGTTTCATATCCGCGGCCTTCCGGAAGACGTTCGCTCTGGCCGGAGTGCCGCGTTTGGCGGTGAGCTGCACGGCGAACGAGCGGTCTTGCAGGGCGGGAAGCTCGTCGTCGATGTCGTTCACCGATACGAGCCGATGGTCCCGAGGGAGCATCTCAATAAGAGCGTTGAGCAGTGTGGATTTGCCCACGTTCCGTCCTCCGCTCACGATCACCGTGCGGCGCATGTTGAGCGATCCCGACAGAAGCCGAGCTTCGATGCCGGTGAGGGTGTTGTTGTCGACCAGAGTGCGCAGGGGGACATTGAGCACGCGGCGCTCCGGCTGGTTGGCGGCGGCGTACATCACCGACCGTGCTGCATCCAGGCCAGGGCCGCGGTCCAGACGGAACGAGTCATAGGCTCGGACGACTGCCTGCGCCAACTGCGAGGCCAGCAACAGATGGCCGCGCTCTTCATCGCTGGGGTCGAGCTCGGCCACCAGTTCGTCGGCAAGCTTCTGCATACCGTGCTCGTAGGCCGCGAGTATCCGTTCGAATCCAGGCACCGGCACCTCCGGGAGTGACTACCCGATTCTATCGGCTGTGAGGGACAAGAGGGAGAGCAGTTCTGCGCAGAGGCCGACACGCTCGGCCTCTGCCCGTTCCGGCGATGGGATCGCGGCCGGCCCAAACGGGGCTGTGTGGCGCTCTCCCGTTCCCGGGCCGCCCGCTCTTCTTCGGGTGGTCGGCGCGAAGACGCGGGTGAACCGGAGTCCCTTGCGCGGTCGGGGTGCGGTAATCTCTTCTCGCCGGACTCTCGCGGCCGCAGGGGTCCGGGTCCGACACGAGGAGACGAGACATGGACGATGGGTTCTGGAAACCCTACCGCTCGGACGTGAGTCTCGCCCTGCTGGCCGGTGGCCGTTCGGTCCGCATGGGCGAGGACAAGATCTTCGCCCCCTTCGCGGGGAAGACCCTCATCGAGTTCATGCGTGACCGCTTCGCCCCGCTCTTTCCCCATGTCTTCATCGTCACCCGCGACCCGGCCCGGTTCCACCATGTGGGCCTACCGGTGGTGAACGACGCTCTGCCCGACAGCGGCTCGGCGGTGGGTCTCTACAGCGCGGTGCTGGCGGCGCCCACTCAACGGGTCGTCTGCCTGGCCTGCGACGTACCCTTCGTCACTCCTCGATTTCTGCGGATCCTTGCCGAAAGGTCCGAGAGCTACGACGTATTCGTCCCCCGGCACGGGGGCTTCCTCCAGCCGCTCTGCGCCGTCTACGGCAAGGGTGTCGTAGACGTCTATCGCGCGTTCATCGCGTCGGGTGGGCGCCGCATCCTTGACGTGTACGCGCGCGTGAACACCGGATATCTGGACATGGACGGAGGCGAGCACGGCGATCCGGCCCGGCTGTTCATGAACGTGAACACACCCGAGGAACTCGAGGAGGCTCGGAGGCGGCTGGCCGAGGAGGGTGGGGGCTGGCGCGCGGCGCTCCAGCCCCGGGTCCGGGCCTTCATGGACGCCAGCCCCCTGCCCGTGGTGTCCTTCGTGGGCAAGAAGAAGTCTGGGAAGACCACGGTGCTCCTCGGGGTGATCAAGGAACTCCGCGACCGGGGCTACAGGGTGGCGGTGCTCAAGCACGACTCTCATGGTTTCGACATCGACATACCCGGCACCGATTCCTACCGCTTCAAGGAACTGGGTACCGAGGTGGTGGGCCTCTCCTCTCCCTGGTCCTACGTGTGGCAGGTGAAGCCCGCGGCGGAACCTCCGCTCGGTGAACTCATCCGCCAGATCAGGGAGCCGGTGGACGTTGTCATCACGGAGGGCTTCAAGCAGCAGGCCGCCCCTAAGATCGAGATTTCCCGGCGGGAGCGCAGCGAGACGCTCGTGAGCGGCCTGGACGAACTTATCGGCATAGCGAGCGACCAACGCTTCCCCGACTACGCTGTTCCTCAGTTCGATCTGGACGATTTCAAAGGCTTGGCCGGTCTGCTGGAAAAGCGTATACTCACAGAAGTATAACGGGCGGCCGAACGGGCTCGGCAGCCGAGATATCGAGGGAACAGGACCGTGAATCCGCCAGCGGGCCAGATTGTCGACTATCTTCGCCTCTCCGTAACCGACCGGTGCAACTACCGCTGTGTCTACTGCATGCCCCCCGAGGGAGTGCGTTTCAAGCCGCATGAGGACATCCTCTCGTGTGAGGACATGGGCTTCTTCGTTCAGGCGGCGGTGGACCTGGGCATCTCCAAGGTCCGGATCACCGGGGGTGAACCACTTGTGCGGAAGGGCATTCCGGACCTGGTCCGGCTCATCCAATCGACCCCCGGCATCAGCGACATCTCCCTCACCACGAACGCCGTTCTCCTGCCCCGCTACGCGCAGGTGCTGAAGGACGCCGGTTTGGTGCGGGTGAATATCAGCATCGATTCACTGGACCCGGGCCGCTACCGGGCGCTCACGCGCGGCGGTTCGCTCGAATCGGCCTTCAAGGGGGTGGAGGCGGCTCTGAGCGTGGGGCTCCATCCTGTCAAGATCAACGTGGTCATGATGCCCCAGCTGCTGGGAGAGTTGAGCGCCTTCGCCGCCATCACCAGGGACAAGCCGCTGCATGTCCGTTTCATCGAATGGATGCCGGTCGGCGGATGCGGGCCTCGCTCGGCCGGCGAGCTACTCACCAAAGACCGCGCCATGCAGGAACTGCAGAAGATCGGGTCCGGGCCGCTTACAGCCGTACCGTCGCCGGGGGGCTGGGGTCCCGCCCGCTACTACCGCTTCGCGGGTCATGAGGGCACCATCGGTTTCATCGGGTCGATGTCCGACCATTTCTGCAGCGAGTGCAATCGTCTGCGCCTCACCGCCGACGGCAAGCTCAAGAATTGCCTGTTCTCCAGCCACGAGGTCGACGTGAAGCCGGCGATACAGAACCGCGACCGGGATGCCGTGTTCGACGCTGTCTCCGAGTCGCTCGAGTGCAAGACCTTCGACAAGAATCTGCTGCCCGGCCGGACGTCACGAGGCATGTCTCAGGTTGGCGGCTGAATGACGGAGCACGAACAGGAACCGCCGCGGGTCCCGGCGGACCGTCCCGCCGAAGCCGGACTGAGCCACGTCGACGAGAGCGGCGAGGCCCGCATGGTGGACGTGAGCGGCAAGCGGCCGACTGTCCGGACGGCTCGGGTGGGCGCCAGCATCTGGATGGCGGCCGAGACCCTGAGGCTCCTCCAGGAGCAGGCTTTCCCCAAGGGCGACGTGCTCACCGTAGCGAAAGTGGCCGGGATCATGGCGGCCAAGCGGACCAGTGGGCTCATCCCTCTCTGTCATCCCCTCGCGCTCAGCCAGGTGGACCTGAGCTTCTCCATCGTCGAAGAGGATCGCCGTATCGACATCGAATGCCTGACCCGCACCGAAGACCGGACCGGCGTGGAGATGGAGGCCCTCGTGGGGGCGGCTATCGCAGCGACCACCGTTTACGACATGTGCAAGGCCGTGGACAGGGGCATGGTCATCGGGGATATCCGTCTGCTGGAGAAGACCGGCGGTAAGGAGGATTACCTGCGCTCGAAGGAGCCCACCGCAACGGTGGGGGGCGACCTTGCCCCCTCCGTCCGGGGCATGCCGCAAACTCCGCCGGCGGGCACCGTTGTGGCGGCCAATGTGAGCGAGTCCAAAGGCGAGCGGAAGAAGGCGGTCGGAGAGGTCATGCTGCGTGCCGGCCACGGCATCGAAGGCGACGCTCACGCCGGGTCTTGGCACCGCCAGGTGAGCCTGCTCGCTCAGGAATCCATCGATAAGATGACTGCGGCGGGCCTCGATGTGGGGCCGGGTGATTTCGCCGAGAACATCACCACCCGTGGTGTGGAGGTGGCGGCACTACCTATCGGAACCATCCTCGCGGTGGGCGAGGCCCTGGTAGAAGTCACCCAGATCGGCAAGGAGTGCCACACGCGCTGCGCCATCTACCATCAGGCCGGCGACTGCGTCATGCCTCGTGAGGGCATCTTCGTGAAAGTGCTGCGGGATGGCCGGGTTGCTCCGGGCGATGCCATCGCCGTACGGGCCTGGGGGTTCGGCGCATGAGCGGCACGAAGCTGGCGGCTCCCATCCGAGCGGCAGTGGTTACCCTCAGCGATAAAGCGAGCGCCGGTCTGCGGGCCGACGCGTCGGGGCCGTTGTTGGCCGAACTGCTGAGGGAGGCGGGAGCCGTCGTCGGCGAGCCCACTGTGATCCCCGACGACCAGCTTACCATCGAGCGTACCCTGGCCGCGCTGGCCGATGGAGGAGACGTCGACCTGGTCCTCACCACGGGAGGCACGGGTCTCGCTCCGCGCGACCGCACTCCGGAGGCCACTCTGGCCGTAGCCGACCGTCAGGCGTTGGGCTTCGCCGAGGCGATGCGCGCGGCTTCTCTGACCATTACCCCGAACGCCATGCTGAGCAGAGCGACCTCGGCCGTACGGAAGAGGACCCTCATCATCAACATGCCCGGGAGTCCAAAGGCCTGCAGGGAACAGTTCGCGGTGATCGCTCCGGTGCTCGATCACGCCATCGAGACGCTGCGGGGGGAAGCCTTCGAATGCGCGTCGCCGGGGGATCCGCCCGGTGACGGACTCGTTCCAGCGTCCGTGGACTAGACAGGAACCGACATCCGTCGGATCACGATGACAGTCTGCCGCAGCCAAGCGGCCGCTCCGGCGAGAGCCCCCCCTAGGGCCGTCCCCGCCCCGCCTTGCGCTCCTTGGCCGCGTACAGGTGGTTATCGGCCACTTTCAGGAGCACTTCGGCCGTGGTTCCATCCGTGGGACAGGACGCTGCGCCGAAGCTTACCTCCAGGCTCACCAACCCGCCTCCCAGTCTCACCTGGGCCCTGCTGATGGATTCCGCGATCCTTCTGCCTACCGACGCGATTGCCTGCCTGTCGGCCTCGGGCATGAGGATGACGAACTCGTCGCCTCCGAAACGGCAGGGGATATCGGTGTCGCGGATGTTGGCCCGCATGGCCGCGGCGAGGTGCCTGAGAGCCTCGTCGCCTGCCGCATGGCCGAAGGTGTCGTTGACGAGCTTGAGGCTGTCGAGGTCGAGGATCATCACCGCGAATGGATGGCGATAGCGCTTGAAGAGCTCCACATGCCGATCCAGTTCCTGCTCCAGATAGCGCCGGTTGCGCAGTCCGGTGAGGGAGTCGGTGTGGGCCAGGCGGTCGAGCTCCGAACTGGAGCGCTGGTGATACGCTTCCGCTGCACTCGTCATCACCCTATGTAGGGCCAGCCGTAGGATGCGGACGAGCGCGAGGACGTCCCTATCCTGCCGCCGCAGCCCCGTCTCCAGCCGTTCCCAGATCGCCTCCTCGAGAGTGTCGAGGCTGTCGACAAGCGGAGCGATGCCCCCGGTCTCGTCCTGTTGCAGCAGACCCAGCGCCGAAGCCTGGCGGTGGTACAGACCCCCAGGATCGAACTGAGAGAGGGTGTCCTCGTCGGAAAGGCAATTGGCCAGACCCTCGATGAGCTCCACCGACGTGCGGATGGTCTCCTGCGTGGGGAAGCGTTCGAGGGCGCTCAGGTTGTCGATCTGGGTGATCAGCCTGCTCAGCCATACTTTTGTTATGGCGAGCTTGTTCTCCTCGAGGATGGCCTTCGCCTTCTGCAGCATGCAGCTTTGGTCGACGTCTGTCTGGACCCCGGTTTGGCCCGGATCCCTCGGTTCGGAAGAACCTCTGCGCTCTGCTGACAAGTTTGCACCCATTTGATTCATACTATAGACCATCGACAGGCGTCGGCAAGGACAATAGAGCCGCCTCTGATACTATCTTTCCAAGCCGGGTACACGGGTTGAGTCTGTTGCGCGGGCTGGAGGGCACGTGAGGATTGGATTCGACGCAAGGGCGATCAGCTACCGCGGCATCGGCACGTACTCCCGCAACCTACTCCGGCTGTTCGCCGAATCAGGGGTCGAAGTGGTGGTCTTCTGCCAGGACCAGGAGAAGGAGACCATGCCCGCCGTCGACTCGTTTACGCTGGTTTCGGCCAACATGGATCCTCTGTCCCAATCCAAGGCAGCGTTCCGTTCGCTCGTAGAGGCCTCGGACGTCGATCTGCTGCACGTCCCCAGCCCTTGGACTCCCACCCCGCTCGACACCCCTCTGGTGGCCACGGTTCACGATGTCACCCCCCTGCTCTACCCTCGGAGCCTCCCGCTGCGTCTGCGCCTTCGATACAAGAAGCAGTTGAGCGAGACGTTGAATTCCGCCGGGCGGGTGATTACTGTCTCGCAGGTGTCCCTCTCGGCACTCAGCGCCTATGCCGGGGTGAGTCCGGCCAAAGTACGGGTGATACACAACGGGGTGGCTGAGAGGTTCCGGCCGGCCACAGCCGAGGAACAGGCGGCCGCCCGGCATCACTACTCTCTTCCGGAACGGTTCGTGTTCTGGGTGGGTGACTTCCGGCCGGAGAAGAACCTACCGTTCCTTGTGCAGGCGTGGGCTCGTCTTGTACAGAACGTCCCGGATATTCCCGTGCTCGTCCTGGCCGGGGCTCAAAGGGGTGAGTACCGCAAAGTGCGCAGAGAGGTGGAGAAGCGCGGCTTGGGGCGCAGGGTGCTCTTCCCTGGCTTCATTCGGGGCGACGACCTGCCGGCCGTCTACTCCGCCGCTACGCTTTTCGTGTTTCCCTCGCTCTATGAGGGATTCGGTCTGCCGCCGCTCGAAGCCATGGCCTGCGGTGTCCCTTGCGTAGTGTCGCACTCTTCGGCGCTTCCCGAGGTCACCGGGTCTGCGGCCTTGCACTTCAATCCGACCTCCCTCGACAGTCTGGAAGACTGTGTGGTCAGGGTGCTGCGCGACCGCGATCTGTACGAATCCCTTCGTCAGGAAGGGTACGAGCAGTCGGCCCGTTTTCCCTGGAGCAAGGCCGCGGAAGAGACGCTCGAGGTGTATCGGAGCGTGCTCTCGGAACTGAAAGCCGGCTAACAGTCCCCGGGCGCATGGCTGTGTCGGCTCTGGAGATCGCCGAGCGAGTACAATCGCGGCAATGAAAGACGTACGCGACTTCATCGAACTGCTGCGGGGCAACGGACAGCTGTCCGTAATCGACGCGCCGGTCGACCCTGTGCTGGAGATCACCGAGATCGCGGACCGGGTGGTCAAGGCCGGGGGGCCTGCGCTCTTGTTCACCCGTCCGAAGGGCTCGAGCTTCTCCGTGCTCATCAACCAGTTCGGCAGCGACGAACGGATGTGCACTGCGCTTCGCGTGTCCTCCTACGACGAACTGGCCGCGCGAGTGCAGGCTCTCGTCTCGTTCGAGCCGCCGGCAGGGGCGTGGGAGAAGGTCAAGGCGCTGGGCAAGCTCAGGGACCTCTCCGGGTTGCAGCCGCAGACCGTCAGGAGCGGTGTCTGCCAGGAAGTGGTGCACACCGGCGCGGAGATAGACTTGGGGGCCCTGCCCGTTCTCAAGTGTTGGCCCCTCGACGCTGGTCGCTTCATCACCCTGCCCCTGGTGTACACGAAGCACCCGGTCACCGGCAAGCGGAACGTGGGTATGTACCGGCTGCAGGTGTACGACCGGAACACGACCGGTATGCACTGGCACGTGCACAAGGATGCCGCCGAGCACTACCGGGTGGCGGGGGTCGGCGGTTCCGGCCGGATGGAAGTCGCGGTGGCCATCGGGACGGATCCGGCGGTGACGTATGCCGCGACCGCCCCTCTTCCGGGGGGTGTCGACGAGATGACGTTCGCGGGCTTCCTCCGGCAGAACGCTGTCGAGATGGTCCGCTGCAGGACTGTGGACCTCGAGGTGCCGGCGTACGCTGAGTTCGTATTGGAGGGCTATGTCGACTTTTCGGAAGCCCGCTGGGAGGGTCCGTTCGGCGATCACACCGGCTACTATTCCCTTGCGGACGATTATCCGGTGCTCCACCTGACCGCACTCACCCATCGTCGCGACGCCGTGTACTCGACGACCATCGTGGGCCAGGCCCCCATGGAGGACGCGTACCTGGGCAGGGCCACAGAGCGCCTTTTCCTCCCGCTGCTCCGTCTTACGTTGCCCGAGCTCGTGGACATGGACCTCCCCAAGGAGGGCGGTTTCCACAACTGCGTCATCGTCTCCGTGGACAAGCGTTACCCGCTGCAGGCCAGAAAGGTCATGCACGCTCTCTGGGGCACAGGACAGATGCAGTTCGCGAAGTGCGTCGTGGCGGTCGACCGCAACGTGAACGTCCACGACTACGCCCAGGTGGCCTGGCGAGTGTTCAACAACGTCGACTGGCAGCGAGACGTGACGGTGGTGGAAGGGCCACTGGACGTTCTCGATCATTCCTCGCCCCACCCGGTTCGTGGCGGCAAGATCGGCATCGATGCCACGACGAAGTGGCCCGAGGAAGGCCACCAGCGGGAGTGGCCCGCGGATGTGGAGATGTTGCCAGAGGTGAAGGCCCGTATCGACGAGTTGTGGCCGTCGCTCGGACTGGGTGACCCGAGCCGGTCCGGGACTGCGTCCACCAGTGCGGCGCGCGGGACGACAGAGCCTGACAGGGGCTAACCTTCGGGGAGCCATGGCACTGCTCATCTACGCCCGCAGGTTCGTCAATCTGGTCAAGTTCGAGCACTCGATCTTCGCCCTGCCGTTCGCGTACGCTGCGGCCTTCCTGGCCGGCGTCGAGGTGCCCGGGTTCTGGCGGATGTTCTGGATCACCGTGGCGATGGTGGCCGCGCGCAGTTTCGGGATGGGGGTCAACCGACTGATCGACGCAGAACTCGACGCCCGCAACCCTCGCACCGCCGGGCGCGAGATCCCCTCGGGCAAGCTGAGCCGCCGTCAAGTGTGGATGTTCGTGATCCTCTGGCTGGCCATCCTGGTCTTTGCGACATTCAATCTGCCGGTGATCACCCGCTACCTTTGGCCGCTGGTGGTCATCCCGATGATCGTCTACCCGTACACGAAGCGCTGGACGCCTCTCTGCCACCTGGTCCTGGGCTTGGCCGACGGTCTGGGCCCGATTGGCGCCTGGGTCGCGGTGACGGGCAAGGTGACCTGGGAACCGTTCGTGCTGGGCGCCGGTGTGGGGCTGTGGATCGCCGGATTCGACATCATCTACGCCTTCATGGACATCAGGGTGGATCGGGAGCAGGGGCTGCATTCGATCCCGGCCGACTTCGGGCACCGTGCGGCTCTGTGGACGACTCGGGGCTTCCACCTGCTGGCGGTGGTCCTGCTCGCGCTGACCGGCTGGGCGCAGGGAACCAGCTTCGTCTACTACGCCGGCGTGGCAATCTGTGCCGCACTCCTCTTCTACGAGAACTGGCTGATGCGCAAGGCTGATCTGGAGAAAGTCGGTGTGGCCTTCATGACCATGAACGGCATCATCAGTCTCGTGTTCCTGTTCTTCACGACCCTCAGCCTGTTCGTGGGCTGAGTAGGCGGCTGCCATGAATGCCCACCTTCGGCCGCCGCGACTCCCGTCCCTCTCGTCTTTCGATGCCGGCCGGTTCGACGCGACTCCCGAGCCGCAGCGGATGCGGATGATGTTCGGCCGCATCTCCGGCTCCTACGACCGACTGAACAGCCTCATGACCGCGGGGTTGCACCATCGCTGGCGTGAACTCGCGGTGATGGTCGCCCAGTTGGAGGCGGGCTGCTCCGCCCTGGACGTCTGCTGCGGGACCGGCGACGTGGCCTTCGAGTTGCGCCGGGCCGTGGGCGCCAGCGGCCGCGTGGTCGGGCTGGACTTCTCCGAGGACATGCTCGAGGTGGCCCGGGATAAGTGCGGCCGCAACCAGCTCTACGTGGAGTTCGTGCGCGGCGACGTGATGGAGTTGCCTTTCCCCGACGGCGCCCCCCGCGCCGAAGCGGTCGGCAAGGTTGCCGGCGCCACCCCCGGCGTCCGGCCGGCGGCCGGCTTCGACGCCTGTACCGTGGGCTTCGGTATCCGCAACGTGCCCGACATCGTGGGGGCCTTCAGGGAGATGCGCCGCGTCTGCCGCCCTGGCGGCCGGGTCGTTTGTCTGGAGATCACTCAGCCGGCCATCCCGGTGTTTCGCGAGTTCTACGCACTGTGGTTCCGGCGTGCGGTGCCCGTACTGGGCAGGCTGGCCGTCGGGGATGGATCGGCCTATACCTACCTACCGGCATCGGTGCTGCGCTTTCCACCGCCCGAGGCACTGAAGGGGCTGATGGAACAGGCGGGTCTGCGGAACGTCCGCTACAACATCCTGGCCGGCGGCATCATCGCGCTTCACTACGGTATCGTATAGGTATGTCTTCCATGTCGCGTGCCGATCCGCTCGATCGCGTCGAAGAGAAAGTAGCCGCCGGGAAGCGGCTTTCTTTTGCCGACGGCCTTGCTCTCTTCGAATCTCCGGATCTGCTCCGTATCGGCCGGATGGCGGACCTCGCTCGTCGGCGCACGGCCGGAGACGACGTCTACTTCGTGGTGAATCGGCACATCAACTACACCAACATCTGCCGCAACCGCTGCCGCTTCTGCGCGTTCTCCCGCACCGAGGGTGAGCCGGGCGCCTACTCCCTGACCGTGGACGAGGTGATCGGGAAGGCGCGGGAGAGCATCGAGCAGGGGGCCACTGAGATCCACATCGTGGGGGGAGAGCACCCCGCTCTTCCCTACGCCGACGTTCGGGCGATGATCGCCGGGGTACGCGAGCTGTCGCCGGTGGTGCACATCAAGGCGTTCACCGCCTCGGAGATAGCCCACTTCGCCGATGGAGAAAGAGCGCCGGTCGAGCAGATCCTTCGCGACCTCCAGGCGGCCGGGCTGGACGCCATGCCCGGTGGCGGTGCCGAGATATTCGCGGAACGGGTGCGGACTGAGGTCTGCCCGGCGAAGATATCGGGAGAGCGCTGGCTGGAGGTGCACGCATCGGCGCACCGGTTGGGTATCAAAACCAACGCCACCATGCTGTACGGCCATGTGGAGAACTACGAGGACCGCGTGGACCATTTCCTCCGCTTGCGCGCCACCCAGGACGAGACAGGCGGCTTTCAGGCCTTCATCGCGTTGGCCTTCCAGCCGGCGGCCGGCACGCCGCTGGCCTACCTGCCGGGCCCGACCGGCGTCGATGATCTCAAAACCATGGCGGCGGCGCGTCTGCTCCTCGACAACTTCGTTCACATCAAGACCTACTGGATCATGACCGGTCTCAAGCTCGCTCAGGTGGCCCTTTACTTCGGAGCCAACGACATGGATGGCACCGTGGTTGAGGAGGTCATCTCGCTGCTGTCGGGGGCCGGTCACGGGCAGGCGGTGACCAAGGCCGAACTGGTGAGAGTGATCCGGGATGCCGGCCGCGTGCCCGTTGAACGCGACGGCTTGTATCGGACGGTGCGTCGCTACGAGGGACCATCCCGGCTCGGGACTGTTTCGCCGCGGGCCGGGGCTTCGGGGGACCTTGTTTCAGAGACGGCCGCGTCGGAAGACCCTGCTTCGCCGCAGGTCACCAAGCGGGAAGCCGACTCATGACCGTGCGTGTGGGCCATATCCAGTTCCTCAACTGCTACCCGCTCTACTACGGTTTCGAGCAGACGGGTATGCTGGCCGCCGACCGGCGCCTCGACAGTCCGGATCGTCCTGGCGTCGACCTCCTTCCCGGCGTCCCCACCGATCTCAACCGCATGTTGGCCGCGGGGGAGATCGATCTGGGCCCCATCAGTTCCATAGCCTACGCTCGAAATCACAAGCGTCTCTTGCTCTCGCGGCGTTTGAGCATCTCGTCGGCAGGAGCCGTCGACAGTATCCAGTTGGTCTCGCGGGTTCCGCTGGAACAGGTCCGGACGGTGGCGTTGACCACGGAGAGCGCCACCTCGGTGGCCCTGCTGAAGACCCTCTTCAAACTCCGGTACAAGCAGGATGTGTTCTATACAGAGCTGACAGGACCGGTCTCCGAGGCGCTCGAGCACGTCGATGCAACGCTCCTCATCGGCGACCAAGGCCTGGAAGCGCTGTACTTCCCCACCCCCGGGACCATCTGCAGCGACCTCGGAGCGCTGTGGCAGGAGTGGACCGGGCTTCCCATGGTGTACGCAGTGTGGGCGGCTCGCGAGGAGTTTGCCCGCACGAGCGGGCCGGAGCTCTTGGCGGTGGAAGAGGAACTGGTGCGCTGCCTGGACTACGCCCGGGGTCATCGTTCCGAAGTGGTGGAGTCTGCGCTGGGACGGTACCGGTTCGATCGGGCGGGCCTCACGCGCTACTTTGTCCGTCTCCGCTACGACTTCACTGAGGAGTATCAAGAAGGACTGCTCCTCTTTTACCAGCTGGCTCATGAGGCCGGCGAATTGGAGGACGTGCCGAGGCTTCGTTTCGTCGACGAAGTGGCAGGAAGCGGCGCGCCGGTGGAGGGCGGCGGGTCGCCGACGCCGGCCGGATCGCAGCTGGGAGGCGGATCGCAGGCGGGCGCCGCCCGCTCGCCGGGGGCCGCCCTGTGACCCGGATAACCGACCGTGAAGCTCTGGAACTGTTGCGCTCGCGCGAGCTGCTCGAACTGGGGGCGAGAGCCCACGATGTGCGCGAGCGCCATGCCCCGCCCGGTCGGGCGACCTTCATCATCGATCGCAACATCAACTATACGAACGTGTGTGTGTCCGGCTGCCGGTTCTGCGCGTTCCACTGCAAGCCGGGCTCCCCGGATGCGTACGTCCTCTCTCAGGCGGAGGTCCATCGTAAGATCCAGGAGACCATCGACCTGGGGGGCACCGCCATCATGATGCAGGGCGGCCTCCATCCTGATCTCGAGATCACCTGGTTCGAGAGTCTGTTCCGTTCCATCAAGGAGCGCTTCTCCATCACCATCCACTCGCTCTCGGCCCCGGAGATCGTTCACATAGCCAAAATCAGTCATCTTTCGGTCCCGGAGACGCTTCGCCGTCTCAGGGGTGCCGGACTCGACTCGCTGCCGGGGGGCGGCGCGGAGATCCTGGTCGACCGCGTCCGCGAGCAGGTGGCCCCGGGCAAGGCCAACACGCGCGAGTGGCTGGACGTGATGCGCGAGGCTCACAAGCAAGGTATCCCCGGTACGGCCACGATGATGTTCGGCAGTGTCGAGTCGCTCGAAGACCGGGTGGAGCACATGCGCGCCGTCCGGGAATTGCAGGACGAGACCGGTGGTTTCCGGGCCTTCATCCCCTGGAGCTTCCAGTCGGGCAAGACCGAACTGGAAGGCGCCACCGAGGCGGCGACCGCCGTCGACTACCTCACCACTCTGGCCGTCTCCCGCCTGTACCTGGACAACGTGCCGCACATTCAAGCCTCCTGGGTGACCCAGGGGCTCAAGATCGGCCAGGTGGCGCTGCGCTTTGGAGCGGACGACATTGGGAGCACCATGATCGAGGAGAACGTGGTCTCGGCGACGGGGCTGACCGTCAGTGCGAACGCCGGTGATCTGGTGCGGGCCATCAGGGAGGCAGGGTTCGCCCCGGCACAACGGCGAACCGACTATTCGCTGGTCGACGCCTGACTGAGCCTCGGTTTCCGGCCGTCCGGGCGCGCGGGTGGTACATTTACCCGGCGAAAGTTTCGATATCAGTCTGCCGAGAAGTTCCGGTAGTCCGGACTTTACTTCTCAGCAGGCCACAAGGCTGGCAAGCCCGCCAAGGACTGATCATGAAAGACACAGGGACACTTCGGGTCAAGACCGGTCTCGCCGAGATGCTGAAAGGCGGGGTCATAATGGATGTCACCACCGCCGAGCAGGCGAAGATCGCCGAGGACGCCGGCGCCTGCGCCGTCATGGCGCTGGAACGCGTGCCGGCCGACATCCGGAAAGAGGGTGGGGTGGCCCGTATGGCCGATCCCACCAAGATCATGGAGATCAGAGAGGCTGTGACCATCCCCGTCATGGCGAAGGCGCGTATCGGCCACTTCGTGGAAGCGCAGGTGCTCGAGGCACTCGAAGTGGACTACGTCGACGAGAGCGAAGTGCTGACCCCGGCCGATGAGACCAACCACATCGACAAGTGGGCCTTCAACGTCCCGTTCGTGTGCGGGGCCACCAACCTGGGCGAGGCCTTGCGCCGCATCACCGAGGGCGCGGCCATGATCCGCACGAAGGGTGAGGCCGGTACCGGTAACGTGGTGGAGGCGGTGCGGCACATGCGCACCATCGTCGGGGAGATGCGCAAACTGGGCGCCCTCGGCGAAGAGGAGCTCTACCGCGCAGCCAAGGACCTGCAGGCGCCATACGAGCTGGTGGCCTGGGTGGCCGGACACGGCAGGCTGCCCGTGGTCAACTTCTCCGCCGGTGGTATCGCCACCCCGGCCGACGCCTCTCTCATGATGCAACTGGGCGCCGAAGGCGTCTTCGTCGGCTCCGGCATTTTCAAGAGCGCCGACCCTGCCAAGCGGGCCAAGGCCATCGTCGAGGCCACCACCCACTACCAGGACCCAGGGATAATCGCAAGGGTCTCAAGGGGTCTGGGTGACGCGATGCCCGGCCTGGAGATCGACAAGATCGGCAAAGAGAACCTCATCCAGCACCGCGGTTGGTAGCGCTGGTCGCCTTTGCCCACAGCCTGGCCAACCACACGTCGCCCCGCATAGGCGTCCTCGCACTCCAAGGAGCCTTCCGGGAACACGTCCTGATGCTTCGTCGGTTGGGGGCCGACGCCATGGAGGTTCGTCTCCCGGAACAACTCGCCGGACTAGACGGCCTGGTCATCCCCGGAGGCGAGAGCACCACGATGGGAAAGCTCATGGACTCGTTCGGGCTCACCGACTCACTGCGGGCCTTCGCCGCGCAGCACCCGATCTTCGGAACCTGCGCGGGCCTCATCATGTTGGCCAGTCGGACCGTGGAAGGGACCCAGACGCTACTCGGCCTCCTGGATATCACCGTCCGCCGCAACGCCTTCGGCAGCCAGGTGCACAGCTTCGAAGCTCCGGTGGATCTCTCCCTCGAGGGCGAGGACGATCACCGAGTCATGACCGGCGTCTTCATCCGGGCACCCTGGGTGGAAGAGCGCGGCCCGCACGTGGAAGTGGTGGCCAGGTATGACGGGCACGTGGTGGGCGTGCGACAGGGCCACCTACTCGCCGTGGCCTTCCACCCGGAACTCACCGACGACACTCGGCTGCACGAGTATTTCCTGCGGGAAGTGGTGGCGGAGGCGCGCCCTGCCGCGTAGGGGACTTCGTTGAAAATGAGACTGGAGAACCGCGAAGAGGGGTGGTTCTGGAACGGCCACTCGATCATCCTGGACGTGATCGGGGAGGCGTGGGGCCATT
>CAZWAR010000040.1:0-24544 GCA_964631965.1 uncultured Gaiellales bacterium | reverse complement strand
ACTTGAACCCCCAACCTGCTGATTACAAATCAGCTGCTCTACCAGTTGAGCTACACCGGCCCGAGATGCGGGCAGCCACGCCGCGAGTCACCGAGAGGCGAGGCTCGCCCCGAAACACCCTCGGGCGCAGCCGCAGGCCCCTCGGCCACCGTGTGACGGCGCCGGTTAGTGTAGCGCGGCGCGCACCGTTGCGCAGCCCCGCCCGAGGGGAGGAGGGCTTTTGCCAAGCGTATCCCCTCCGCACCACCCCGGCGTCAGCCGGCGTCGGCAGGGGGTCGGTACGGCGTCGACAGGGCGTCTGAACGGCTGCATGGCGTCGGCGGGACGTCGGTCACGGATATGAACCGATAGTCATGGGGCTTCCCAGGCCTCCGACGCTACTCTGCCAGCATGTTCGACCCGGTGGCGTCCGCTCGCGGCGGCCGGCCGGCCTATGCCCCGGAGGCCGCCCTCAGTACTCCAACCCGGTGTCGGCGGTGCTGAACCCGTCGGACTCGGAATCCAGATCCACCGGATGGGCCCCGACGATCACGTTCACTCCGCCGGGCCACTCGTTGGTGAAGTCGCCGCTCACCTCGTAGAGGGAGAAGTCGCTCGGCTCCCGGTCCATCGTGGTCCACGGCATGGTCCTCCGCTGCCAGCGGACGAGGGCGAACGCAGCCCCTACGCCCACGGCGAGTCCCAGGAACGCGAGCGGAGCGCGCCGCCTCCGCCTCCTGGTGGTTTCCTGCTTGCTCATGTCCTCAACCCCCGTTGATGACGATCGTTGCCTTCATGTTCGATAGAGAGGAGCGAAGTTCCTTCGGTCGGATGGAGGAATGTCGTGCCCTCCGGGCGAAGACCCGGTCACGACTCCACTTACTCTTCGCCGAAGCAGCCGCTGCCGCTCCTCTTTCCCTGTCCACATTGTCTTGGTCGCGCCGCAGCGAGGCTTGGTTCCCGTTCGTCGCGGCGGCCGGGCGATCGGCGGCGATGCCGGTCCCGGCCCGGCCGCTACCGGGTGCGCGCGGTAGGTCGCACGTGGATCCCGGGCTCGCATCGGTGGGCCGCCGATCGTCGCCACTGAAGCAGGCCACAGAAAAAGACGAGCGCCGGCCGGACTCTCGTCCGACGGGCGCCGCCTCCCCCTCACACACCCGGTCGGCCCACGCCCACACCGAGCGGTTTGTCACCTCCGCAGCCCGGTCAGACCCGGGGCGCCCCTCATGCCCCGGGATCCGACGGCCCCTCCGCGGCCCCCGCGCCGGGCCATCTCGCTGCCGCGCGCCGGCCGCATCCCGGCCCCCGGTCGCATCCCGGCCGCCTACTGCACCGTCACCGCCTCGCTCAACGTCTCGCCCTTCCAATCGGGCGTGTAGTACGAGTAGGCACTAGATACAGTGCTTTTCGCCTTCACAGGATACAACGCCTGCGCCTCGAAAGTGAAGCCCACCGTGTCACCGGGGTTCATATCCTCGATGTACACGATCACCTTCCGTCCGGCTATGTCGTAGCGCTTGATCTGCTTGTTCGTCAGCAGCGTGTCGAGCGACTCGGCCACCGGAGCGAAGCCGGTGGGTACGGAGATGTCCACCACCACCATGCCGGCCTTGATCGGCTCGGGCGGATTGAAGGTGACACTCGCCTTGATGCCGATGAGATCGTTCACCGCCACCTGGGCCGTGTTGTAGTCCACCTTGATGTCGAACACACTCCTGGCCACCGGGGCTTCCGGGATGTTGTACCGGAGCACACCCTGCACCACCGCTTCACCCTTACCCTCGGAGCTCAGCTCGACGGTCACGCCGGCCGGTACTTCCACCACCTGGGTCACATCGAAGTTGTCGGGAGTGATGCTGATGTCTTTGCTCACGTTCCCCGCCGTCACCGTCACCGTCATGTTCGTGTCGGTGGCGCTTATGGAAGCGTACTCGGTCAGAGCCTGCAGGGCCACCACCGTGTCCTGCGTGGAGCCGAAGCCACCCTGGCTGTTCCGTTGCCCCACCAGCCACTTGGCCGCCCGGCCTGCGTCCACCCGACCGCCGCTCGCGGTGAGGGCCAACGTGGCGTAGCCGGTGGCTTCGATGTCGAGGCTCGGGATCATGTCGATCGACATGCCCTCCACGGGGCGCGGCCCTGCACCGGGGCCGGCGGGGCCGATCTGGCCGCTGGCGCCCTCGAGGACGGGGCCGCTAGACCAATGCAGACCGTTCTCATCTTCGATCGCGGCATCCATCATCTTGTCGATCGCCTGCTGGGCCTTGGCGCTGTTACCCAGCTCGAGCGCGTAGGCGGTGAGAGCCAGGCCGTAAGGATCGCTGATGCTGTCGAGGCGGCCTTCCAAGTACTCGATGGCCTTGCCGGCTGCGTCGCTCTTGCCGGCCTCCACCAGAGCGATTGTGACGAATGCTGTAAGGGTGTCCTTGCCTTTCACGCCGCCCATCATGTCCTCATGGCAGATGAATCCCACCTGCTCGAAGGATCCGTCGTTCTTCTGCACCGAGGTGATCCACGCTGCCGCCTCAGCCAGCACGTCTGGATCCACGAAGGTGAGGTCCTTGGCCTGGGCAAAAGATTTGAGCACGAAGGCTGTCAGCCAGAGACTTCCGGAATCGTCGTCCTCCCCGAACGCCGAGAAACTGCCGTCCCTGTGGCGGTAGGTCAGCTCGCGCTGGTAGCCGGTGATCAGAAGCATCTCGGCCTTGGCCTGGATTTCGGGCTTGAGTTGATTGGTGCTCTTCAGGTACTTGAGGATGAAGGTATCGGGGGCAAACAGGATCATGTTCTGCTCGCCGCACCCGAAAGGCATCTGCAGGAGCTGGTCGAGACCGTCGATGGTCTGAGCCAGCAGGCTGCCCGTGACGGCCACGTAGGCCCGAGCCGAATCGGGGACCCAGGACTGCCGCAGGCCGAGGGCAGCCGGCAGAGGCAGGCTCAGTTCGCGGGCCGAACCGGCCGGCACCACCAGGTTTTCCACCACCTCGCGGGGCACCCCTTCCGGCTCCACGATCATGCTCTTGTTGACAGCATCAGCGGCTTCCGTACTGCGGGCGGTCACCTTCACCAATTTGGCGCCGATGCTCGTCGGCCGGATGGTGAATTCGGCGCTGCCCACGTCGTTCGGCGCGACGGTCACGGTCACCGACGAAGCCCCCACGAGATCGAACCAGTCGGAGGACTCCAGATCAACCTGAATCTTCTGCGCCGAGTCGAGGTAGTTGTACAGGGCGATCTTCACCGGGAACTCCTCGCCCCTGATGGACGAGTAGGGTAGATCGGCCTGAAGGAAGAAGGGCTGGAATACCCGGAGCGAGCTCTCGGAGATCCCCAGGCCCTTGGCCGGCGAAACGGCCACGGCGCGCAGGTCCCAGGTGGTGATGGAGTCGGGCGCCTCGACGTCGAAGGTCGCTTTGCCGTCGGGGCCGCTCAGCACCTCGTCCCAGATCCAGGTCTCCGGGAAGAACTGGCGCACCCGCTCCACCTCGGCCAGGCCACCGGTGGCGGTATTCTTCTGCGCGGCCATCCCGGCGGTAGTCGTGGCCGCCGCGGCCGTGGTCATCAGCTCGCCGGCGGCCCGAGCCGGGGCGATGCCGCCCATGACCCCGTCTTCCATCCACATCTGGGGCTGCTCGATCTCCTTGCCTTCCGGCACCTTCTTGTTCGACAGCACGATGAGACCACTGTCGGTGAAAGTGTCGTCCGCACCCGGCGACAGCAGTGGGCCGCCCATCCACTCGGCCTCGTGCAGTTCGGCCTGCGGCTGCATGTAGAGAGCTTCGAGTTCAGCGAACACCTGCTCGAGATTCAACCGGTTCTCAGCGAGGATGAACACCGAGCGGTCCACGGCCACCAGCCCCACTTTTGCCTGGCCCTCGGTCTGAACGTTCACCTGCACGGTGTCGCCCGGCTTCGCTTCCGGGGTACTGAACGATGCCGTCACAGTCTGGGGATACTCGCCTTTGACGTCGAACGGGATGGAGTCGGCCGCCACCTCGCTGTTCTGCAGGATCTGGTAGACGAGCAGCTTGGCCTGCGGCGCCATCGCCGGCGTCACCCTGAAACCGATGTCGCCTGCGCTGCTGCCTGTAAAGACCACCCGCCCCCGGGAGACCACCTCGTAGTAGAAGGTGCGGGCCTCGGCGGTGCTGAGTACGCTGAACCGGGCGGTATCGCCCACGGCCAGAGAGGTCTCGCCCTTCTGCTGCACGTGGATGAAGTTCCCGGACGGTGAGTAGGCCGCCAACAACTCCCGATAGGCGCCCGCGTCACCCGAGTAGACGCTGATGCTCATCCGCACCGCCTTCGCAGGCGGCTTCAGGCCGACAAGGGCAGTGCCGCGGCTGGTCTCCACGACCTTGCTCTCGCTTCCCACTTGGTCGTAGTCCTCGTCGAGGTAACTCACTTCGACGTTCACCCGGGCCTCCACCGGCTCGCCCCCCGGCGTCTCGGTGACGATGACCGCTCCGAAGGGCAGCGCCGGCTTGAATGCGGAACTCTCCGGGATCAGTTGGATGTTGACCGGGACCGCGGCCACGGTGAGCAACTGGGTGGTCGTCTGAGTGTAGCCGGTGGATGTTTCCGCCACGGTGATATCCAGTTTGACGTTGCCGAGGCCGCCCGCTTCGGGAACACCGGCCACGTAGTCGGGCGCTTTGATGCGGAAGTCCCCTTGGCCGTCTATGTCCGCGCTGTACGTCGCGTATTTCTCCCATTCACCTACGTAGCGATAGGCCTCGACCTTCAGTTCACCTTTGACCATCCGCCCGAAGCTGTACTTGGCGGAGACGCTCCCGGTGATGGTCTCGTTTACCAGGAACCAGTCCTTGGCCATCTCGGCCTTGACCTCGTATTTTGGAAGCACGTACTGCTCCACCCGCACATCGAGCTGGGTGGAGGCCTCGCTGGCGTCGGCCCCATTGCCCGTCGTACTGGCGGTCAGCTTCCAGACCCCAAGGTTTGGCTCGCTGGAGAGGGGCAGGTCGACGGTAGCCATGCCGTACGCGTCCGTGGTCACCGTTTGCTTGAACACCTTGATGGCCTTCGCGTCTTGGATCTCGACGATCGCCTGCGTGGATACCGGCTTCAACTCGGAGTCCAGAGCTACCAGTCGGACGTGCATCATCTGGCCGGGTTTGTAGATGGGCTTGTCGCTTTCTAGAAAGAGGAGTGTCCCCGGCTCGATCTTGACGGTGGTCGACTCGGCGAAGCCCTTACCCGTGATCTTGACCAGGTACTCGCCCGCCTGCACCCGAGGTACCGCCAGAGCGAGCGTCCCCTTCCCGTCGATGGTGCCCTCGTTCGAGGCGAGAATGCTCTTCTTGTCCTTACTCACGACGTCGACCTTCACGGCGCTCCTCGCCGGGTTCTTCCCGTTGAACAACGTGAAGGAGAACGAGGCCGTCTCGCCTGCCCGAAGCGTGTCGGGCACTAGGGCCACGTAGCCGTCGACCGGATCGGACCCTACCGTGGTCGTCGTGGTGGACGCATCCGGCGACGTGCACGCCATCAGAATCCCGATCATGAGCCCCGCGACGGCGAGCGGAGCTGCGAATTTCCAAGCTCTCATGGCACCCCTCCAGTCGGTTGGAATGCCGCTGAGACGCCGTCCGGCCCAGAAGACGTTCCGAGACTTGGTCGGTGCGCACAGCCGCGGACCGCCGGGGCGCCCGCCGGAGCCGCCCCGCTCGTGCTATGTTTCCAGGGACGCAACCCGCGACCCGACCACGAACCTGGATACATCGCCCTCGCACACGACCGACTCCGCTCCCGACCGGTCCCCGGTCTTCTCTCCCCTCACGCTGGCAGGGTTGACCCTCCGCAACCGGGTAGTACGCTCGGGCTGCTTCGAAGGCCTCTCCCAGGGAGGCATGGTCACCGATCGGCTCATCGAGCACCACCGGCGCGTCGCGGCCGGCGGCGTCGGGATGACCACTCTGTCCTACTGTTCCGTGAGCGAAGACGGCCGGGCGTTCGGCCACGAATTGTGGATGCGCCCCCTGGTCGTCCCCGGGCTGAAGCGCTTCACTGCCGCGGTGCACGGCGAGGGGGCCGCTGCCTCCCTGCAACTCGGCCACTGCGGCTTCTTCGCGAGTCCGCGGGTGATCGGCCGGCGGCCGATGGGAGCATCGCGGAAGTTCTGCCTCTTCCGTACCTCCTTCTGCCGGGCGATGACCGAGGCCGACATCCATGAGAAGCTGGCAGACTTCGCCAGTGCCGCGCTCATGGCCCGTGACGCCGGTTTCGATGCGGTGGAGTTGCACGCCGGTCACGGCTACCTGCTCAGCCAGTTCCTTTCCCCCTGGACCAACCTGCGGACCGACCGCTGGGGCGGCTCGCTCGAGAACCGCATGCGCTTCCCGGTGGAGGTGGTCGCGACTGTGCGTTCCGTGCTCGGACCAGAGTTCCCGGTGCTCGTGAAGATGAACGTCCGCGACGGCTGGCGCCGGGGGCTCGAGGTAGACGACGCGGTCGCCGTGGCCCGAGCGTTCGAAGCGGCCGGAGCCAGCGGCCTCGTCCCCTCGTGCGGCTTCACCGCCCGCACCCCTCTCTACATGCTCCGCGGCGGCGTCCCGGTCAAGGAGATGGTCGAGCAGCAGGAAGACCTCCTCACCAAGATCGGGATGACGCTGTTCGGCCGCATCATGGTCCAGCACTACCGCTACGAACCGCTGTTCCTGCTTCCCGAGGCGCGGCGTATCCGGAACGCGGTCGGCATCCCCGTCGCCTATATCGGAGGCGTGGAGTCGCTCGAGCAGATAGAGGGTCTGATGGGCGAAGGCTTCGCCTTTGTGCAGGTGGGCCGGGCCAGCGTGCGCGACCCGGACTTCGCACAGCACCTGCAGTTCGGGATCCTCTCCGCCAGCGACTGCGACCGCTGCAATCGCTGTGTAGCCTCGATGAGCCGCGACGGTATCCGCTGCTACCGCCCGAACGAGCCGGCCGACCCGGAGGGCGCCGCGTGATGGACGCATCCAGCGGAGGTTGGGCCCTCGTCACCGGAGCCTGCTCCGGCATCGGCCTGGCGATTTCGCGCGAACTGGCCCGGCGCGGCCACCCCCTGGTGCTGGTGAGCAACCAGGAGGAGGGGCTCGAGGCAGCCGCGGCCCTCTTGTCCGCGGACTACGGGGTGCACACCTATCCCATCGCCCTGGACCTGGCGGCACCCGAGTCCGCCCACCTCCTTCACGAAAGGGTGCGGCAACGCGGCATCGACGTCGATATTCTCGTTAGTAACGCCGGCGTGCTCATGTTCGGCGAGGTGGCAACCGTCGATCCAGAACGGGCCAATGCCCTCCTCCAATTGCATGTGGTCACCCCCTCTCTCCTCTGCACCTATTTCGGCCGAGACATGCGCGCCCGGCGGCGGGGCCACATCCTCTTCATGTCCAGCATCTCGGCCAATCGGCCGTTCCCGGGGATCGCCCACTACGGCAGCTCGAAGGGCTACCTGCGCAGTTTCGCTGCTTCGCTCCGGGAGGAGTTGCGGCCTTGGGGCGTGAAGGTCACCTGCGTGATGCCGGGCGCCGTTGCCACCAACCTTTACCAGGGAACGAGCACGCCCGTACAGACCGCGGTGAAGTACAGGGTGATGATGTCGCCCGAGGACGTCGCTCGTCGGGCGGTCAGGGCCATGTTCGCGGGCAAGGCGAACCTGGTGCCCGGGATGGCGGCAAAGGTGTTCAACGCGGCCATGTGCTACACGCCCCGGTCGTTGATCCGCTTCGTGCAGGACCACACCGATTTCCTGCCCCGGCCGAAGGACTGAGAGGCCGCGGCGCTTGCCGGCACGGACCCGCCGAGGGTGGTCCGCACGACGGCGGCCGCGAGGGCTCCTCGCCTCGAGAGCTTCTGGCTGTGGTAGGGGTTGTTCTGCTCGAAGACCCCAAGTGCGAGACTATCGGGGATCCCAGATGTCTACTCAAGCACCTCTGCGGCGGAAAGCAAAACTATGAGATAGCTAGAGGACGACCCTCCGGCTCTCCAGATGCATGGTGACCTTGCGCTTGATGCGCTGCAGCGCATTGTCCACGGTCTTGGTGTCGTGGCCGACGTATGCCGCGATGACCTCGTACGAGTTGCCTTCCAGATAGTACTTGAGCACCTTGGATTCGAGAGGGCTGAGCATCCGGACCAAGCAATCGGTGAGACTCCCGACCTCCTCGGAACTGATCACCTGGGCGGCCGGGTCGCTGGTGCGGCCGGCCGGGATGACATCCGCCAAAGTCCGAGTGTCGAAATCGGAACTCGCCGGGGTGTGGCTGAAGCTGATGTACGTGTTGAGCGGCAGATGTTTCTGGCGGGACGCCGTCTTGATCGCGGTGATGATCTGGCGGGTCACGCACAGTTCGGCGAAGCTGCGGAAGCTCGTGCTCCGGCCGGGCTCGAAATCCCGGATGGCCTTGTACAGACCGATATAGCCTTCCTGGATGAGGTCGTCGCCGTCGCCGCCGGCGAGGAAATAGGAATTGGCCTTCATCCGCACGAAGTAGTGATAACGGCTGAGCACGCGCCGGGTTGCTTCGGGATCGCCGGTCTTGGCAAAAGCGACCAACTCCTCGTCGGTCCACTCGGCAATGGCCTTTTCGGCCATCTTCCTCGCGAAAGCCGCGTCTTCCATCGCCCCTCACCCCTCAACCAGCCGTTGCGGGTCAGGGCCGCTCCCGCTACTCTCCGCTCTTCTCCTCGGGCTTCCCGACCAGCGAATCGCGAAGCGCCTTGAGCTTGTCCACCGTCACGGAGTCGACCCTGTCTTCGATCCGATGACTCATTGTAGTGCAATTCTGAGAAATTGCAATCCTTTTTGTTTCTTCTTGCAGGTCGGCCACGAATTGCCTCGAGGAACGCCGGATCACGTTGGGTCGGAAGATGGTCTTCTGGAGCTGGTAATCCGAGGACACTACGACGACGTTTTCCCCTGCACTGGCCGTAAAAGCTTCTCTCTCGATGATGGCGTCGGCAGAGTGGGAGAACGACCCGAAATACACCTCCACGTTCGCGGTTGCACTTTCCTGCTTTTGCAACATCTGGGTGTGGGAGTCGAAGACAACGATGGCCCTATCCGAGGAACGGCCCATGTAGCTCGCGATGCGGTCGATGAGCTGCTTTCTCGCCTCCTCCAGGTCGAGATCGCCGCGCCCGAAAGGAGATCCCGGTTCACTGGACAAAGCCCCGGCGTCGCGGGTGCGTCCCTGATGCCCTCGGAAGCCACCGCCTCCCCGCAGGTGCCGGTGCCCGACCATCTGGTGTAGCACGTTGTAGCCGTCGATGAGAAAAACCGTCACGCCGTCCCCTCCGCACCCGCCGCGGCCCGGCGCTGCCGGACCGCCTCGTACAGAAGTATCCCCGCGGACACGCTCACGTTCAACGAGTCGATTCTGCCGGTGAGCGGCAGACTCACCATCACGTCACACAGTAACTCCACCCTATGGCCCAGCCCCTGCCCCTCAGACCCAACCACGAAGACGGTGGGGTAGCGGTAGTCCTGAGCCGTGTAGTCGGACGCGGCCCCCGCCGCCGCCCCGTATACCCAGAACCCCGCCTCCTTGGCAGATCCGAGGAAGTCGGCCAGGTTACGTACCTGGGCGATACCGGCATGCTCGGTGGCGCCGGCCGAGGCCTTGACCACCGCCGCGGTGACTTCCGTCGAACGGTGCCGGGGAATGGCCACTGCGGCCCCCGCCCCCTCGGCCGACCGGATGATGGCCCCCAGGTTGTGAGGGTCCTGCACCCCGTCGAGAGCGATAAGCAGGGTGAAATCGTGCAGGAGCGTCTCCGGCTCCACGTAGGCGTAGGAATCGACGGCTGCGACTATGCCTTGGTGGTCGGGGCTACCGACCAGAGCGGCCAACTGTGACGGTGTGGCAAACCGCATCTCGGGAGGGCGGGAACCGGCGCCGGCCGCCCAGCCGGCCACCGCCTGTTGCAGCTCCTCCCCCGGCCTTCCCGATGAGAGCCACACGGTGTGGATGCGCCGGCGGCCGCGCAGCGCCTCGCGCACTGGGTTGCGGCCGTAGATGAGAGTCGCGCCGGCAGGGGTCGCGGAGTGAGAGTCGGCGAGGTGGCTGGCTCCGGCCGGCGTGCCGCCGGCGCCGGGGGTATCGCCCTGGGGTCCGCCCGCGCCCACCGGGCCGGGCGGCTTCGGCGCCGGGCCGCGGGATCCATGACCGAAGCGGCCGCCGCCTCGGCCGGCGGCCGCACCCCTCCCGGCGCCCGCGGCGCCCTGGGAAGCCCGGCGCTCCTTCTCGGTGCGCTGCCCGGGCCTCCGACGCTTACCTGATGGGGATGATCTTGAAGCCATCGGGGGCGTCCCGGACCTCGTAGCCGCGTTCGGCGATGGCGTTCCTCAGAGAGTCGGCCTTGGCGAAGTCGCGCGCCGCGCGAGCTGCGCGCCGCTCCTCCGCCATCGCCACGATGTCGGCCGGCACTGCTTCTTCGGTGCTCGTGACCGCATCCAGGCCCAGCACGTGCACCATGCCCTCCACCTCGGAGCGCACGACCGCGGCGCCCGCAGCGCCGAGTTCGCCGGCCGCCAAGGCCGCGTTGATCTCGCGGGCCAACCCGAACACTTCCGCAAGGGCCGCCGCCGTGTTGAGGTCGTCGGCCAAAGCATCGTCGAAGGCCGCGCGCCTCGCCGCCACCTTCTCCAGCACAGCCCGGTCGGTCTCGCGGAGAGCCACAGCTTCTCCAGCGCCCACCGATGACCCGCCGCCGCCTTCCGCCGCCGCGCCGGCGACGTCGGCCAGTCCCCGGAAGACGTTGCGCAGCCGATCGACCTGCTGCTCCGTCTCCGTAAGCAGGTCCTCACTGAACTCGAGCGGATTGCGGTAGTGGCTGCCGAGGAACGCCGCGATCAGGGCCTCGGGGCGGTGCTCGTCCAGGATGCTGCGCAGCGTCCGGATGTTCCCCACGCTCTTCGACATCTTCTCTGAGCTCAGGTTCAGCATCCCGTTATGCATCCAGAAGCGTGCAAACGACTTGCCGGCCGCCTCCGACTGGGCGATCTCGTTCTCGTGATGGGGGAAGATGAGGTCCCGGCCGCCGCCGTGGATGTCGAACCCAGCCCCCAGGTACTTCAGGCTCATGGCGGAGCACTCGATATGCCACCCGGGCCGTCCCCGTCCCCAGGGGCTGTCCCAAGCCGGTTCACCGGGCTTTGCGCCTTTCCAGAGAGCGAAATCGAGGGGGTCGGCCTTGTCCTCTCCCACGTCGATGCGAGCGCCGTGACGCATCTCGGCCACCTGCTGCTTGGACAACTTGCCGTACCCGTCCCAGCTGTCCACATCGAAGTAGACGTCGGAGCCGGCCTGGTAGGCGTGCCCGTGCTCGATCAGATCCGCGATCAGATCGACGATCTCCTCCATGTGCTCAGTTGCAAGCGGCTCGACGTCCGGACGGCCGAGGCCGAGGCGACTGGTGTCCTCCCGATATGCGTCCGCGAACTGCTTGGCCACCTCGCTGTAATCGCGGCCCTCAGCGTTGCCCTTGTTGATGATGCGATCGTCGATGTCGGTGATGTTCTCCACCAGGGTCACCCGGTAGCCGAGCGACTCGAAATAGCGTTTGGCCACCATCGACACGACGTACGGCCGGGCGTTGCCGATATGGACGTAGTTGTAGACGGTGGGACCGCAGAAGTACATGGTCACGTGATCGCCGTCCCGGGGAACGAACTCCTTCTTCTCCTGACTCATCGAATCGTATAGACGCATCCTGGGCCTTTCTGCGATCTGGTTCTGCATTGGTGAGCGGGTCGACGACCGTCACAGAGTCGGATCGGCGAAGCGTGCGGCGTACTTGGCCGCCGATTCCAAGCGCTTGAGGATTTTGGTCTTGCCCAGTCCGGCCACCAAGAAGAAGAGTTCGGGCCCTTCCCCGCGGGCCGTGAGCGCCACCCGCAGCGGGTGATACACGGCCTTGCCCTTGATCCCCTGCTCCTTGGCCGACTCCACCAGACCGCGCAGTAGCTCCCGGGCCTCGGGGACCGGAAGGAACTCGGACGGCATCCGTCCGAAGTGCTCTCTGGCCAGCTCGAACAGCTTGGGAGTGCCCGGCGCCAAAAGGTCATCGGAGATCTGGCAGGTAGCCGGGTCGGCCTCTTGCCAGAACACTTCGGCGAATTGAGGAGCGTCGCTCAGGGTCACCAGATTGGCCTGGATGGCCTCGGCCACCACATCCCTCTGCACCGGCGCAAACGCCATCCGCGCATCGGCCAGGTAGGGCGCGACGACCGCAAACAGGTCCCTTGGCGCCATTTCCCGGATGTACAGACCATTCAACCAGTTGAGCTTCTGTAGATCGAAGATGGCCGGGCTCTTGGACACCCGCTCGATCTCGAACTCCTCGATCAACTCGGCCAGGCTGAACTTCTCCCGCTCGTCGGCCGGATGCCAGCTGACGAGGGCGAGATAGTTGACGATGGCCGCCGGTAGGTAGCCCAACCCTCGGAACTGGCCCACCGAGGTTGCGCCGTGCCGCTTGGACAGCTTGCTGCCGTCGGGCGCGAGGATCAGGGAGTGATGGCCGAAGCGCGGAGTCGGTTTGCCGAACGCCTCGAACAGCATCATCTGCCGGGCCGTATTGGTGATGTGGTCCTCCCCCCGGATCACGTCGGTGATCTGCATCCCCGCGTCGTCTACGACGACCGCGAAGTTGTAGGAGTGGCCGCCGTCGGTGCGCTTGATGATGAAGTCCCCGATGACGTCTGACGAGAAGCTGATGGGCCCGTGGATGAGGTCTACGAAGGTGACCCCCCGGTCGGGCACCTTGAAGCGAATGGCCGCCTGCTCCCCGGCCCCCAACTTGGCGTCGACCTCGGCCGCGGTGAGACGACAACAGGTTCGGTCGTATTTGGGCATCCGGCCGCTCGCGAGCAGCTTCTCATTCTTCTCCTCGAGCAACTCCTGCGGACAGAAGCACGGGTAGGCGGCGCCGCTCTCCAGCAGTTGCCGAACGGCCGCCTCGTAGATGTCGCCGCGTTCGCTCTGCCGGTACGGCCCGTAGGGGCCGCCGATATCGGGACCCTCGTCGGCCTGGAGACCGAGCCAGGCCAGGTTCTCGATGATGCCCTGGTCGTGCTCGGTGGTGGAACGCTTCTCGTCGGTGTCCTCGATGCGCAGCACCATGGTGCCCTTGTTGTGCCGGGCATAGAGGAAGTTGTAGAGTGCGGTGCGGGCGCTGCCTATGTGCAGCGAGCCCGTCGGGCTGGGAGCGAAACGTACGCGGATATCCGTCATCATGGGTGCCCCTGTCGGCCGGTTCTCCGTGGTCCTGCTACTGCGCCTGTAGTCTACCCGACGGCAGCCGCCGACGTCGCCGGGCGACGCGGCGCCGCGTGGGAGCGGGCGACCGCCATTGCCTCGGCATCGGTACTACCCGGAAGCCGCTGCCCCCACCCGTTCCAAAAGAGCCACCGCCTGCGCGGCGATGCCCTCGCGTCTGCCAGTGAAGCCCATACCTTCAGTGGTGGTACCGCGCAGTCCCACTGCCTCCTCGCCGATTCCCAGGGTGGTCGCCAACCTCCGGCGCATCGCGGCCCGATGGGGCGCGATGCGCGGCTCCTCGCAGATCACCACGGCGTCGACGTTGACGATCCGCCAGCCCCGGTCGGCGAGCAGAGTCACCACCGCTTCCAGCAGGTCCATGCTGTCGACCCCGGTGAATGCCGGGTCGGTGTCGGGGAAGTAGTGGCCAATATCCTCCAGACCCGCGGCGCCGAGCAGGGCATCCATGAGGGCGTGCACCACGACGTCAGCATCGCTGTGGCCCAGGAGACCGTCCCGATCTCGCAGTTGCACCCCGCCTAGTATGAGGGCTCTTTCCGGTGCGAAGCGGTGCGCGTCATAGCCGAGACCCACGCGGAGAACCGGGTAGAAACCGCTTCCGCGGGCGGACGAGGCTGCCTCGGCGCCCGCTGCGGCGCTCTCTCGGGCCCCGGCTGGGTCGCCCGCAGGGCTCTCAGCCACGGCGGCGCTCCACCAGTATCTGCTCGGCGTGGCGCAGGTCCACCCGGTCGGTGATCTTGAAATTCTCCGGCGAGCCCTTGACCATGGCCACCTTGCCTCCGCGCGCCTCCACGAGGCAGGCGTCGTCGGTGGAACTCATCAGGTCGTCCTCGCTGGTCTCCGCGTATGCGTCCATGAGCGCGTCCCAGCGGAAGATCTGCGGGGTTTGAGCACGCCACAGGGTGTGCCGGTCAAGGGTGGCGGTCACCATCCCGTTCTCGTCGACGACCTTCATTGTGTCCGCCGCCGGCACACCGAGCACAGCCCCGGCCAGACGCTCGTCGGCCACCAGGGCCTCCACCGTGCGGGTGATGTCTGCGCAGGTCACGAGCGGTCGGGCTCCGTCGTGCGTGCCGACCAGGTCCCAGGTGCCTTCCTGGGCGAGCGCCGCCAGCCCGTTCCGCACCGACAGGGGCCTTTCCTCGCCCCCGGCAACAACTCTGACCACCTTCGGAATACGCTCCTCCACCAATTCGGTCTCGCAGTACTGGATGTCCGGCTCATTCACCACGACTACGAGGGCGTCCACCGCGGGGCAGTTGCCGAGGACATCGAGCGTGCGCTGAAGCATCGGGATCCCGTGCAGCGGGACGTACTGTTTGGGTCTCCCCAGTTCGAGCCGCGTGCCCAGTCCCGCTCCCGCCACGACGAGTGCAAGCGTCGGTCTAAGTGCCATTGGTACCGTTTCCTCCCTGTGGCAATCGGGTGAACACCATCTTCCCCGACGGATTCTGGAGTACCGAGGTAACTTCTACCATGATCTCCTCGCCGATATGCTTGCGACCACCCTCGATCACCACCATGGTGCCGTCGTCCAGGTAGCCGACGCCCTGCTCCTCTTCTTTGCCCTCGCGCATCACCCGCAGCCTCATGCGCTCGCCCGGCATGACCACCGCCTTCAGGGTGCTGGCCAGATCATTGACGTTGAGGACCTCCACTCCCTGGATCTGCGACACCTTGTTCAGGTTGTAGTCCGTCGTGACGATGACGCCTTTGATCTCCTTGGCCAACCGGATGAGTTTGGCATCCACTTCGGCCACGTTGGGGAAGTCTCGCTCGATGATGCTGACGTGACCCTCGCCTTCCTGAAGGGTGCGTACGGTATCGAGACCCCGGCGGCCCCGGGCCCGCCGGGCCGGGTCGGTCGAGTCGGCGATCGACTGCAATTCCTCCAGCACGAAACCGGGCACGATCAGATCGCCTTCCACGAACCCCGTGCCGACCACCCCGCCTATCCGCCCATCGATGATGGCGGACGTATCGATGACCTTCGGCCGGATGAACAGCTTGGCCCCCGGCTGCTGCAGAAGCCCCTTGAGTCCGAACAGACGGGCCAGGTCGGTGTGGCGCTTGTAACCGAGATAGGCGAAGAGATAACCGCTGATGGCGAACAGGAGCGGCAGGAAGTAGAGCCCGACGATGGGCAGGTCTTTGATGGCCAGGCTCGATAGCGCACCCAAGCACAGCCCGATGAACAATCCTGCCGCAGTGAATATCAGCCCGCTGGCTGTTACCAGGGAGGTCGCCCGGTCGAGTCGCCGTCCCAGGCGGGTGATGGCCCGGCCTACGAGGGAGCCAACCAGAGCGCCGACGACGACACCGGCGACGACGCAGAGCGTGACCAGCGCGGAGTACGGCATAGAGCCGTACCCCTCCCGCGAAAGAAAGGCCTTGCCGAGTTCGTACCCGGTGACGCCCCCAACGAGGGCGAGGAGGAGTCGGAGGGCCAGTACCATCGAGCAGGCCTACCGATCGTGGTCCTGGCCGGCGCAGACCTCAGTAAGCACACCGTCGAGGAAAGCGGTGGCTTCCACCAGAGGAAGGCTCATCGCATAGACCAACTCAGAGGCAAGCATGCGCTTCACCTTACCGAACATCTGCTTCTCCCCCGTGGACAAGCCCTTCTCCGCATCGCGCAGAGCGAGGTTGCGCACCACGTCGGCCAATTCGAAGGGGTCTCCACTGGCGATCTTCTCCTGGTTGTGCTTCAAGCGGCGGTTCCAGCTGGCCGGCATCTTGGTGGGGTCGTCGCGCAGAACTCCGAGCACTTCCTCCACCATCACTTCGGGGATGACCGGCCGGAGACCCGCCTTGCCGGTGACCTCCACCGGGAGTTTGATGTTCATATCGTTGTGGAGGATCTGGATGCTGTAGTACCGGCGAGGAGAGCCCTTGAAGTCCTGCTCGACGATCTCCACGATACGCCCCGCTCCGTGGTGCGGGCATACGACGGTGTCGCCCACGTGGAACATCAGCCCCGGCGCTCCAACAACGTGGTCTCGTAGATGCGGTTGAGGCCGTCCTTGATCTCCCGTGCCCGGGGGAAGCCGACGCCGGGGACGGCGGCGAGCTCGTCCAAGGGCGACTCCACCAGGCGATTGAGATCGCCGAAGTGCGACACCACCGCGTCGATGGCCCAATCGGTGAGACGTGGGATCTTGTGCAGCAGACGGAAGCCCCGGGGCCGGACGTGCTTGTCCGGGGCGACGTCGGCGCCGAAGCCGAGGGCCGCCGCCACCGAGTTCAGCGACAGCAGATCGTCGGAGACCACGGGGCCGAACGGCGTTGCGCCCTCCGACTCGATGTGGGCGGGAACGGACTCGGGTAGGTAGTCGGCGAGGATGTGCATCCGGTCCTCCCGCACCCCGATGAGCATATCTTCGAGCTGCAACTGCACCAGTCGCCCCTCAGAGCCAAGCTGGACGATGTATCCCTCGATGAGCTGGACGATCACCAGCATCATCTCCGCGCGCTGCAACACCCGCAGCACGTCGTACATGGTGACGGCGTTCTGGAACTCGAGCAGAGACAACGACGTCGACGCCTGGTTCCAGCGGGTGCGGAACCGTTCCAGAGTCTGCAGGGCCTGATCCGCTTTGTCGAGGATGGTCCTCAGTGACTCCATGGAGTGCCGTATGTAGCCCACGTACAAGGTGAGGACATCGCGGGCCGCGGAGATGGAGATGCAGAGACAGTCGATCTGCTTGGCCACCCTTTCGGCAGTGCGATGCCTGGTGCCGGTCTCCTGCGAAGAGATGCGGGCGTCAGGCATGAGCTGTACGTTGGCGTGAAGGATCCGGCTGCCGTCGGCGTTCAACAGAACGGCTCCGTCCATCTTGCACAGTTCGTACAAAATCATCGGCTGGAGCTGGACGTTGATGTCGATGCCGCCCGAGATCATGGGTGCGATCTTCTCCTCGTCCGCAAAGACGAGAAGTGCGCCGTGACGGGATTTGACGATGTTGTCGATAGCGTCACGCAGCGCGGTTCCCGGCGCGATCATGCGCAGGGATTGGCCAAGCCTGTCCTCACGCGCCGGCCGGTCGACCACCGTTCCTCCTCGCCTTCGTCACTCTGCCGTCTCGCCGACGGCCCTGTCGCCGCGGGCCGCGCGCCCCGTGGGCGCCGCTCGCCTGACGGCCTCGGCGATGTCGGCCACCGCCTCCAGGTTCAGCGGACCCTGCGCCATCCCAGCCCTGATCGCCTCCTCGGCGTTGCGACTCGGCACCAGCAGGCGGGGCAACCCACGCCTGGCCAGTTCCTGGATCCGCTTGTCTCCCTGGAGAGCGTATCGGATCTTGCCGGTGAGACTGAGCTCCCCAAACGCCGCCAGACCCTGTCCGCGCTCCCCGTCCCGGTAGGCGGACGCTATCGCCAGGGCCACGGCCAGGTCGGCAGCGGGGTCCTCCACACTGAGCCCACCTGCTATGTTAACGAAAATGTCGCAATTGGACAGCGGAACACGGGCTCTGCGGCTCAGAACGGCCACTATCATGGCCAGCCGGTTGCGGTCCACCCCTCGGGCGACACGCTGCGGCATCGTCAGGTTGGTGGGAGCTACGAGGGCCTGAACCTCCGCCAGCAGACATCTTGTCCCTTCGAGGACGGGGACCACCACCGACCCGGAGCGCATGTCGCCTTCCTCGAGGAAGACCGAGGCCGGGTCCGGCAGTTCGATCAACCCCTGTTCGGCCATCTGGAACACGCCCACCTCGTTCGTTGAGCCGAAGCGGTTCTTGACCGCCCGCACGATGCGGAACGGCTGAGCCCGATCGCCCTCGAACGACAGGACCGCGTCCACCATATGCTCGAGCACCCGTGGACCGGCCAGCTCGCCGTCCTTGGTCACGTGCCCTACAAGGACGAGGGCGATGCCGTGGGTCTTGGCCACCTGTAGGAGCTGGCTCGTGACCTCGCGGATCTGGGCAACCGAGCCGGGCGTCGACCCCACCGCCGCCGACCACAAGGTCTGCACAGAGTCGACCACGCAGACCGCCGGCTGCAATTGCTCCAACGCCGCGACCACACCCTCGGCCTGCGTCTCGGTGATGAGCCGGAGCCCGCTCCGACCTCCGCCCAAGCGCACACTCCGCAGTTTCACCTGGGCGGCCGACTCCTCTCCGGACACGAGCAGCGTGGAGACCCCGCGGCCTTCCATGCTGAGGAGGGCCTGCAAGAGGAGGGTGCTCTTGCCCACCCCGGGCTCTCCGCCCACGAGGACCACCGACCCCGCCACCAGACCGCCCCCGAGCACCCGGTTGAACTCCCCCAATCCGGTGTCGATGCGATCGGCGGCGTCGGTCCCCACATCGGCGAGAAGAATGGGAAGGGGTGCAGGAGCTTCTGGAACTCCTACACCCCTTCTGCCATTGGTAGCCCTTCCGGCCGGCCGTACCGCAGCCGTCGTCCGGACCTCTTCACTTATGGTGTTCCACTGTCCGCACCCGGGACAGCGTCCCAACCAGCCGGGAGACTCGTATCCGCACTCCCGGCAGACGAAGGACCGCTTGCCGCCCCTCGGCATCAGCCGCTCCGTTTCAGAAGCTCGTTACTTGGACTCTGACTCTTCCGTCACCAGCACATCGGGCGCGCCCTGGATGACCTCTTGGACGTATAGGTGGTCGTCTTCGCGCTCGAGCAGCACGGTGCTGCCTCTGGGGAAGGTGCCTGCCAACACCTGCTCGGCGAGCAGGTCTTCGACGTGGCGCTGGATGGCCCGGCGCAACGGCCGTGCCCCCATCGTCGGATCGAAGCCGACATCCACCAGGAGGTCCTTGGCTTCCATCGTGAGCGCCAGACCGATCTCCCGGTCCTTCAGTTGCTCTTCCACCCGCGACATCATGAGCGCCACGATGTCGCTGATCTCTTCCCTGGTCAGTTTCCGGAACACGATTACCTCGTCCACCCGGTTGAGGAACTCGGGCTTGAAGACCTTCTTGAGTTCTCCGGTGACCCGTTCCTTCATGTCATCGTAGTCGAGACCTCCCTCGATCACCGGCTCGCCGAAGCCCAGCGTCTGCCCCTTGGATATCGTGGAGGCACCGATGTTCGATGTCATGATGATGATGGTGTTGCGGAAGTCCACGTGCCGACCCTGGGCGTCTGTGAGGCGTCCGTCCTCCAGGATCTGGAGCAGGATGTTGAACACGTCCGGGTGGGCTTTCTCGATCTCGTCGAGCAGCACCACCGAGTAGGGACGGCGGCGCACCGACTCGGTGAGCTGGCCGCCTTCGTCGTAACCCACGTAGCCGGGCGGGGAACCCACCAGACGGCTGACCGCATGCTTCTCCATGAACTCGGACATGTCCACCTGGATGAGGGCCTGCTCGTCGCCGAACAGGAACTCGGCCAGGGTGCGGGCCAGTTCGGTCTTGCCGACCCCCGACGGCCCGAGGAAGATGAACGAGCCGGCCGGACGGTGAGGGTCTTTCAGGCCGGCCCGCGAACGGCGGATGGCCCGGGAGACGGCCTTCACAGGCTCGTCCTGGCCCACCACGCGCTTGTGGAGCTGCTCCTCCATCTTGAGGAGACGGTGGGTCTCGGCCTCGGTGAGCTTGGTCACCGGGATGCCGGTCCACATAGCCGTTACTTCGGCGATCTCCTCTTCACCGATGGAGATCTCGGAGTTCTCGTCCGCTTCCCGCCACTTCTCTTCCAACTCGTGCCGTTGGTTGAGCAGCTTGCGCTCGCGGTCACGCAGCGAGGCCGCCTTCTCGAAGTCCTGGGTCTCTATGGCCGTCTCTTTCTCCCGCCGCACCTCCAGGATGGCGTCTTCCACTTCCCGCAGGTCCGGAGAGGCGCACATATTCTGGATTCGCTTACGGGAGGCAGCTTCGTCCACTAGGTCGATGGCCTTGTCGGGTAAGAAGCGGTCGCTGATGTAGCGGTCGGCCAGGTAGGCCGCAGCTTCCAGGGCCTCGTCGGTGATGCGCACCCGGTGGTGCGTCTCGTACCGCTCGCGCAGTCCTTCGAGGATCTTCTGCGTCTCGAACAGGCTGGGTTCTTTCACCAGGATCTGCTGGAAACGGCGCTCCAGGGCCGCGTCCTTCTGCAGGTGCTTGCGGTACTCGTCGAGGGTGGTAGCGCCGATGGTCTGCAGCTCGCCCCGGGCCAGAGCCGGCTTGAGGATGGAGGCCGCATCGATGGCCCCTTCGGCAGCACCCGCTCCCACCAGGTTGTGAATTTCGTCGATGAACAGGATGATGTCGCCACGCTCGCCGATTTCCTTCATGACCTTCTTGAGGCGCTCCTCGAACTCGCCCCGGTACTTGGAGCCGGCAACCAGCGCGCCCAGGTCGAGCGTGTAGATCTGTTTGTCCTTGAGGATGCCGGGGACGTCGTTCTTGGCGATGCGCTGGGCCAGGCCTTCAACCACCGCGGTCTTGCCCACGCCGGGCTCCCCCACCAGAACAGGATTGTTCTTGGTGCGGCGGCTGAGAATCTGCATGACCCGCTGGATCTCCACCTCACGGCCGATGACCGGGTCGAGTCGGTCTTCCTCCGCGTATTTGGTGAGGTTTCGGCCGAACTGGTCGAGCACTTTGGAGCTCTTGCGGTCCTTACCGCCTTCGGCCGGTTCAGCCGGGGCGGTGCTCCGGGACGGCCGGCGGCTGGGGCCGGAGAGCACGCGCATGACCTCCTGGCGCGCCCGATCGGCATCGACGTCCAGGTCGTTCAGGATACGGGCGGCCACACCCTCGCTCTCCCGCATGAGGCCGAGGAGGATGTGCTCCGTGCCGATGTAGTTGTGACCAAGGGACAGTGCCTCCCGCAGCGCGAGCTCGAGCACCTTCTTCGCTCGAGGCGTGAAGGGGATCTGCCCCTGCGACTCGTGATCGCCCTCACCCACGATGCGGGTGACTTCGCCGCGAACCTCTTCCAGGCTGACGTCCAGAGTGCCCAGCACCCGCGCCGCCACGCCATCGGCTTCGCGCAAGAGCCCGAGGAGGAGGTGCTCCGTGCCGATATAGTTGTGGCGGAGCATCCGAGCCTCTTCCTGGGCCAGGACTATCACCTGGCGGGCTCTCTCTGTGAACCTTTCAAACATCACTGCTTTCTCCTATCACCGGACTCTCGAGCCTGCAAACGTCTCTCGCATAACCCGCGCCCGTGTCTCATCAATCTCGGGACTTTCTAATACATCGGTCTTTACGTCCATATGGTCCATTACGATATGAGCCGGCTGAAGCCTGCTCATCAGACTGAAGGCGGATTCTGCGGGCAGGGTGGGGCACTCGACCATGCCCAGCTCCACGCCCACCTGCGCGGCCGATATGAGGTTCACCGCCTCCTGGAACGAAATGCTCCAGGCATGTTGAGCCACGCCTATCGCGCGCCCTATCTGGTCCTTGGCCTGCACCGGGTGCTCACGCAGGAGCATCTTCCGGATCGACCGTTCCCGGTCGCCTATCGCCTTGGCCATGTTCTGGACTTCCTCGACTATCTCGGCCTCGGGGCCCGTCTGCCGAGCAACGTTGGAGATCTGGACCACACCCCCAGCACCTCCCCACAGAGGAGCCAACCCGAGACCGCGGCCCACCAGCTCGAGCGCCGTGGCCGCCAGCTTGCCGGTGAGCATAAGGGCGGGAACGTGCAAGGTGGCGTATGCCCGTAGGCCGGTGCCCGCTCTCGCGGGAAATGTCGTCAAGTACCCCCATCGTGGGTCGAACGCGTACGAGACCACCGATTCGAGCCGGTCGTCCAGCACGCTGAGAAGCGACCACAAGCTTTCCAGGCCGTTTCCTTCCCGGAACCCGATCAGGTTGAAGTGATCGACCCCGTTGATCTCCAGCGACGCCTGGCCGTCCCCATAGACGGCGAAACCTCTGCCTTCCCCCGTCTCCTCGGCAAACGGCGGTGTCATGAGTCCTTGCTCGACGAGGTGCGTAACCTCGACGGGCGACATGGCATCCAGGTCGTAGCTCCGCCAGGGATGTTCCCAATGCTCGGCCTTGAGAGCGCCGAGCGCCTCCGACCGCAACTCCTCGAGCGCCCCTGTTTCCTCGACGTGCGGGAATCGGCGGGTCGACTCGTTGCGGCTGAGCGACAGGGCCGAAGCGGTGAGAGTCTCCGCCGTCATGCCTCTCCTCCAGCGAGCCTTTGCCCGAGTTCGGTCAGTCGGTCGCGGACACCTGCCGCTTCCTCGTAACGCTCATGCGCCACGAGTTCCCGGAGCATCCGCTCCAACCGCATCATCTCGTGCCGGAGGGTATCGGTCTCCGGGCCTCTCAAAGGGACCTTGCCCAAGTGCTCCAGCGGTTCCGCTTCGCGCCGGATGGTGGCTTCCAGATGATCCGCAAACACGCGGTAGCAGTTGGCGCAGCCCACCATGCCGGATTCCTTGAGGTCGCTGAGCGTGGTGCCGCACGTACCGCAGAAGCTCTCGTCGCGGCTTGTGCCGGAGCCTCCGGCGGACGCGCGCTCGCCCGCGGGCGACTTCTTGCCGAAGCCGCGCAGTACGGACGGGATGGCAAGCACCAGAGCCAGACCTTCGGTCTGCTCGCCTGCCATCTGTTCCGCGCACCCGGCGCACAGGTGCGTATGAGTTATGGTCCCGTCCACCACCTTCAACAGATGCATGGTGGCCGGCTCTTCCCCGCACAGCTCACATTCGGTGGAGCCGTTCAGGTCGAGGTTCCAATCGGGCGATTCGTCTGCAAACACCCGAGCCTCCTGTAGATACAGACCGGCCGAACCGGTCGCCTTCCAGCGCAAAGTACGGGGTTACTCGGCGCGTACTCCGCCGGGATAATCGTCGTCTCCTGACTGCGGAAATTGTAGCATAGGAGCCTTCATCCGGCCGCTTTTTGGGACGGGCGCGATACCCCCCGGGGTTCCAGCGGGAGATACCGGAACCGCCCCTTTCCGGCGCCGAAGGGAGGGTGTCGAGGCCTATGGCGCGGTGGCCTAGCTAGCGGGGAAAGCCCAGCAGATAGTTCAGTACGAGTGTCCCGAGGATTCCCGACACCACGTTCATGACAATCGTCAGAGTCAGCACCCTGCGGGGCCCGCCGGCGGACCCGGCCAGAGCCCAGACCAACACCCGCCACTCCCCGACGAGAACGACCGGCTCAAGCAGCACCAACAGCGTCCACACCCAGCCTGCGGCCGCCACGTACGGCGGGATGGAGCCCTAGGCGAAGTACCCGTACCCGACGCCAAGGCCGTAGAGCGTGGAGAAGACGGCCGCCGGCGGCGGGTTGGTCACCAGGTTCACGGCCGCGACGACTCCGAGGCCCCGACGGGGCAGCCGAAAGAACGCCGCGATCCCCACCTCGAGGATGACGGTGACGGAGAGTGCGAACAGAATGTCGCAGAAAGCCCACCCCACCACCACTGCTCGTCCCATCGCTCTGTGTCGGTGGGGGTAGCGCCCGGAGTTCTGGACGCGAGCCTCCGCAACAAGAAGACGCCCACGACTACCACGGCCACCGCCAGCCCGAACAGCGTCGCGTAGAAGGTGACATGCTCCCCGAATGGTGAGAACTGACCGGGAGGGGTCGGGAATTGAGGGTCGGTATCGGCCAAAGCGACGGCCGGCTGGGCAGACATGATGATGACTGCCCCCAAGAGGACCGGCGCGCATTCGGCGACTCTCAGTGCTCTTCGCATATGTTCCCTTGCCACGCACCCGTACGCGCCACGCGATCCGTGAGCCGCAGGGTGTAGGCCTCAGAGCACCATTCGTCTCGCAGCGCCTTACCAGATGGGCGCGAGTCTCCCCGAGGAGGCGAGCAATGGCGTCACTTGCGGACTATTCCGGCAATCAGGAATGGCAGCCCCACGACGACAAGGACGATGCCGATGATCAGTTCGGCCTGCGGGCTCATACGATGCGCCCCGGTCAGTCCCCAGTGCACCAGGACGATGATCCCGGTCACCATCCCAATGATGCCGATCCGCAGCCGATTGGTCCTCGACAGTCTTCTCATGTTGCCTCCCCGACCACTCTCGGGTGGAGTCTTTCGAGCGCCGTCAGTCCTCGTTGGAGACTACTCCCCATATTCCCACCTCCGGCGATGGTCTTGGGGCGGGATTCACGGCTCGCACTGCGTCCAAGGCGCGCGAAAGAAAACGCCCGCTTCTTCTGGTGAAAGTGCTGCACCCGGCCGCATCGGTAGGAGGACTGAGAGTGGCCTTCGCTGCCGGTGACGCTCTCGGCCTTACCTCGCGCCGGCAACTCGATCCAGAAGGCTGGCGATCACCGGATCGATTTGCCGGAGCCCGTCGGAATGGCCATACTGGCATCGTGAACGAACATGCCCACTCCTCCCCCGCCGCCTCCA
>CAZWAR010000039.1:0-24991 GCA_964631965.1 uncultured Gaiellales bacterium | reverse complement strand
TGTTAGGCACGCCGCCAGCGTTTGTCCTGAGCCAGGATCAAACTCTCCGTGAAGTATTGCGATCGAGCTTGCGCTCGGATCTGACTTTCGAGGAGAGCTGATTAGCTCTCAAAAGTGTGTCTTGCAGCCGGTAGGTTGTCCGACTGCAGACGGGGGCAAGAACCGCCGCCCACTAGAAAGCGACGTTCTTGCATGATTCGTTGCTGGCAGGACCGGACTCGAAAGTCCGATCCGACAACGCTGTTCAGTTTTCAAAGACCACTGCGCTCTTAGGCGCGGCCGGGAAGATTAACACCCCGCGAGACCGGCGTCAACCGCCTCACATGCCCCTTGGGAGAACTTGTTCTTCCCACTTACTCAACCGACAAAACCGGCCCCACCATAAAACAAGCCGCCTCGCTCAACACGGGCGGCTTCAAGAACGGCGGCTCTGCTACTAGCCTAACCGCGCGCTCTCACCCGGTCACTCGTGTTGTCGAGGAGATCGTGTTTCATCATGGACCGAGTAGTTTAGACTCTTGGTGGACTCGTGTCAATAGGCTTTCCGGCGGACAGATCACCAACCTTCAACCGAGACCATCTCCATGCCCAAGGCCGTCGCTACCACGACGTCACGATTCACTCCGCGCCCGAACACGCCGTACCAGCGTCCGTCCTTTCCCCACTGCACCAGCTCGCCGCCGGCAATCGAGAACAGGGCGGCCGGGCGGCCTGCGACCGTACCGATATCCGTTCCGTGAACATCACCCAGGTCTCCGCGGAAGTTCTCGACGACGACGAGCCATCCCTCTCCGACGGTGTACACCACCTGTATCTCGGCGTCCTCCCCCGACCCGACAACGTAGGGGTTGCCGTGCGTCTGCCCGGACGGTGCAGGAGGATCCAGGGACTCGAGAACCGGCACCCACGCTGGGGCGAGCATCGCCCCCGCGGGCAGCACGGTGGGTGCGAAGACCTCCATGGGCCACACCAAAGCGGCCAGTCCTGTGTAGGCGTCCCCCGTGCGCCCGCCGCCGGCGATGGTGGAGCCGGTCGGCTCCAACCTGAGGGGGACGGGTGCGGGTCCGCCACCGGTAGCTTCCGGAGCCTCCACTGCACATGCGATCAGAGACCCGAGCGAGATGATGGCCGCGGCCGCAATGACTACCGCCAACCCGAACCTGCCGACCGCCTGGCCCTTGCAGCGCGCGCTCATGCTTCCTCCCAGCCGGTGACGAACTTCGATGACTGCCTCACCGGCTACGATAGAACGAGCATCACGCAGCGGCTGTAGAACTTTTGTTGTAGGTAGGCCAGCCGCCACAGAAGACACGGCCGGCACACGCGCGCTACGGCCGGAGCCCGCGGGGCACCGGCACTTCGCTCGGCCAGCTCCGTGCCGCTCGCTACCCGGCCGTCAGCTGATTCGAAGGAACTTACGTTTGCCCACCTGCAGGATCACACCGGCCAGGTCCTCTGGACTGAATTCCGTGCCCGGGTCGGTGATCGCCCGGTCGTCGACCCTCACTCCGCCTTGCTCGATGAGGCGACGGGCTTCGCCGTTCGATCCGACCAAACCAGTCTCCGTGAGCAGTCTGGGCAACCAGACCCTGCCATCCCGGAGAGCCCCGGCTGGCAGCCCCAACTCCGGGATGTCTTCGGGCCGATCCTTCTCTTTGAAGACTCGATCGAAACCCGCGCGGGCCTGCAGGGCAGCTTCGGGACCGTGATAGAGCCGGACGACACGCTCGGCCAAGTCCCTCTTCGCCTGCGCCGGGTGGTACTCACCGCTCCCCAGGCGGCTCTCGAAGGTCTCGACCTCTCTGACCGACGCGTCGGTAACCAGGCTGAGGTATGTGAGCATGAGCTCGTCGGGGATGGACATGATCTTGCCGAACATGTCGCCCGGTTGGTCGTTCACCCCGACGTAGTTGCCATACGACTTGGACATCTTCTGCTCGCCGTCGGTACCCACGAGCAACGGCACGGTAAGGATGCTCTGGGGCGGCAGGCCGTAGCCTTCCATGATGGTCCGGCCCATGAGCAGATTGAACTTCTGGTCGGTCCCGCCCAACTCGAGGTCGGCCCGCACTGCCACGCTGTCGTACCCCTGCAGCAACGGATACATGAACTCGAGCATCGAGATCGCTTCGTTCGCCTGATACCGCTTGGAGAAGTCGTCGCGCTCGAGCATACGAGCCACGGTGACCAGGGACGTGAGGCGGAGCACGTCGTTCATCCGCAGCGGACCAAGCCAGTCGCCGTTACGGGTGAGTTCCACCCTGTCCATGTCGAGTACCTTGGCCGCCTGGTCAACGTAGGTGCGCGCATTCACCTCGAGCACGTCATCGCTGAGTCGCGGGCGGGACTTGGACCGGCCGGAGGGGTCACCCACCTTCCCAGTGTAGTCTCCTATGATGAGCACGGCCGTGTGGCCGAAGTCCTGGAACTGCCGCAGTTTGCGTAGGACGACCGTGTGACCCAGGTGGATGTCGGGAGCCGTGGGGTCGACCCCCAACTTGACGCGCAGGGGCCGATTCTCCGTCCTCGCCTGCAGCAACTGACGCAGCAGCATCCCCTCGGGCAGCACATCGACGCTGCCGAGCAACAACTGTTCGTATTCCTCCCGGATCTCCGCTGGGATCGCGGCCCGCTCCGTCTCCCTGTGCATGAGGCACCTCCGGGCGGGAGCATATCATGGTGCTGAGCGGTCTGGTGTAACATCACGCTCACCATGGCGGGGGACACGATGGTCAAGCCGCAGCGCAGACCTGGGCGAGGGCGCCGGGCGATTCGGATCGCTCTCTTCGTCCTTCTTATCCTCGTGGTCGCGCTCCTTTCGATGTTTGCCGGAGCCTACGTGTCTGTAGCCAGGACCCTCCCGTCGCTCGACCTCGCCGACCGGGTGGCCGCCTCCGACCCGACGAAGATCTTCGACTCGTCACCGAATCCGGTCCTCCTCGCCGAGGTGCGCGGCCCCGACGCCCGCCAGACGGTGCCCGGCACTGAGATCCCTCAGTGGATTCGAGACGCCGTGGTGGCCGTGGACGACCCCCGTTTCTACGACCATAAGGGCATGGACTTCCGCGCCATCCTCCAGGCGGCCTGGGCGAAGCTGCGCCATCGGACGGTCGCGCCCGGCGGGTCGGTGATCACCCAGCAACTCATCAAGAACGCGTTCGTCACCGACGAGCGTTCGGCGGCCGACGTCACGCGGGAACCACTCCTCGCCTACTCGCTCGAGCGCAAGTGGACCAAAGAGAAGATCCTTAACGAGTACCTGAATCACGCCTACTTCGGTTCCGGCGTCTATGGCGTCCAGGCCGCGGCGCGCTCGTACTTCGGCATCGACGCCGATGAGCTCACGCTCGCCGAGTCCGCCTTGCTCGCGGGACTGCCGGCCTCGCCATCGGCCTACTCGCCGCGGCGGGATCCGCAGGCTGCCCTGGCCCGACGAGACCTCGTCCTCAACCGCATGTACCAGCAACGATATATCAGTAGCTCACAACTCCAGGCGGCTCTCGAGGAGCCCCTCCGCCTCGCCGACCTGGATGCCGATTCGAACCTCGTCGAAGCGCCCTGGGTGGATTTCGTGCGGGAGCAGTTGATCGCCCGCTACGGTTCGTCGACCGTGATGAGCGGCGGGCTGCGCGTGTACACCAGCCTCGATATGGAAGTTCAGGGCGCCGCCGAGCAGGTGATCGCCGATGTGCTGACCTCTGCCCAGGCAAATGTCTCCCAAGGGCAGCCTCTCGCGGCGGACCTGCCTTCAGCCGGACTCGCTGTGGCTCTTGTCGCTCTGGATGTCCACAGCGGGCAACTCGTCGCCATGGTGGGAGACTCCAGTGTGAGCGGGGTGCAGGAGAATCTTGTCACGGAGATGCACCGCCCGGCGGGCACGGCCTTCGAACCGTTCATCCTGGTGACGGCCCTCGACCAGGGCATTAGCCCGGAGGCCACCTACCTGGAGGAGGGCGACGGACAGATCGGCTCAGAGGAGGGCGACGGCGCCTCCAACGATGAGGAGGGCCTCACACTGAGAGAAGCCGTCGGCATCTCCTCACGGCAGGCCTTCGTCCGTCTCCTCGCCGATATCGGTACCCTCCCCGTCATCGAAACCGCGCTCCAGGTGGGGCTGGTCACGTCCACTGACGACGCCTCCCTGACTACTGCTCTTACCGGTCCCTCCGCCGGAGTCACCCCCCTCGAGATGGCGGTAGCCTACGCGACTCTTGCCACAGGTGGCGAGCGGCCGTCGGCCCGGGTGGACTTCGATCCCTCGAAGCACGGGTATCCGGTGAGCATCGTGCGGGTGACGGATGCGCGCGGGCAACTCCTCGACGAGAACAGCGTGGCTGATACACGGGTGATAGATCGTGGCATCGCGGAGCTGGTCACTTCCTGCTTGCGCGACGCGATCACGACGGGAACAGGCCCCGTCGCCGATATCGGACGACCGGCCGCCGGTAAGGCGGGTACAACGCCTGACGGGACCTCGGCGTGGTTCGTGGGCTACACCCCGGATCTGGTGACCGCGGTGTGGGTGGGGTCCACGAATGGCTCCTTCCCCGTGCCGGCTACCCCGCAGGCCGAGACAGCTGGGTACGCCGCCGAAATCTGGACCCGGTTCACGAACGCCGCTTTGGCCGGAACGCCGGCGTCCGACTTCTCCATCTCTTACGCGGCGAAATGGGTCACGATTGACGTGTGCAGCGAGTCTCACCTGTTGCCCACCGAGCTCTGTCCGTCGATAGTCAAGAGACTCTTCCGGGCCGACGACCTCCCCACCGACACCTGCGGCATCCACGTGCCCCGCGCCGTCTCCATGCCGGACCTCGTCGGCCTCTCTCTCACCAGAGCCAAAGAGTTGCTCACCGAAGCCCAGCTTGGTCTCAAGACCATCACCGACACGGGCTCACTCCAGCCTGCGGGAGTGGTCACCAGACAGGACCATGAGGCGGGCAAGCCGGTGCTGCAGGGCACGCAGATCGTTCTGCACGTATCGGCCGGCCAGATGGCGCGAGTGCCCACGGTCACCGAGCTCACGCTCGACGAGGCCCAAGCCCGGCTTGCCGCGACCGGACTCGTGGCCGAGGTGGCCCAGGAAGCATCCGATACCGTGGCGGCCCAGGTCGTGATCTCTCAGGACCCGTCACCAGGAAGCGCCGTCCGCAAGGGGTCCACGGTGCGAATCGTCGTCAGCTCCGGTCCGGCCTCTCCCCCGTCTACCGAAGCCGAGCCGCCAGACTAGAAGCAGCGGTCAGACCCGGCTCACCCTGGTGAAGCCGGCGCAGGCCACCACGTTCACACCCTGGCGCTCGTATTGGTCGATGATGAGGTTCATTCCCAGCGAGTCGGAGGACACGTGGCCTGCGATGACCACATTCATCTTCTCCTCCTTCGCCCGCTTGCGGTGTTCCTCGCCCATGTGCATCCCAACGATGGTACCGACACCGGCGGCCGCGAGTCGGCCGATGGATTCCACCGGGCCCGACGTCCCCCCGGTCATGTCAACCATGATTCTACCGGTCCTTCGCTTGCCGCTCCCCTCGAAGATGGTGGGACCCATCCCCTCGAGCACCGCCTGATGGTATTCGGGGACCTCTTTGAGCATGTCGAGGAGATCGTCCACCAGTCGGTCGGTGCCCAGGGCGTCGCACTTCTCCTGCAAGAAGGCGTTGACGCTGTTGTCGGCTGGCGTGTGGCAGCACATGAAGGGGATGCCCAGCAAGCGAGCGGCATGTACCGGCTGCTCATTGTTGCGCGGGTGAAGGGCCCGACGGATCTCGGCCATGCGGTCACTTATTGCGGCGTCACCGTACGAGATAGGCACACCGAACCTGCGCCAGACGTCCGCCTGCACGCCCATCACTTCCTCGAGTCGGGCCAGAGCGCGTCCGGCGGGATGGTGCGCGAAGAGAAGGTCGATTCGTTCTCCCTTTTCCCGCAGGCGGTCGGCCAGAACGACCTCGCCCACTTCGAGGTCGATGCCCACCAGGATGCCCGCAACCTCGGTGCCGGGGTCGCCGTTCAGTATCCTCGTGTCGCTGTACGGGTTCTTCAGGCGTTCCTGGTCGAATTCCCAGCGCCGGCGCTCCGGAAGATCGTCGAGTTCCTGGCGCGCCTGCTCGAGGATGCGGCCCACTCCCTCTTCTCCCCGAGGGTCCGCTGCCATTCCGGCGCGATACGCCGCTTCGTACATGTCCTCTAGTCTCATTCTCGAGTTCCTCCCGGCAATGCCGATCCTCGGGTGACGCACGTGCTACCACACGCATAATACCTGAGCGGGAGCGCCGCGCCGCGCGTGATGCCGACCCGTGTCGTGATGCCTACCTGCGGCCTCCGACCATCGTCCACGACGTACACCGCCGAACCCGGCCCCAGTGGCAGACCGTTGAGACCAGGTCCGATGTCCAGAGCGGCACCCACGCGACCGGGACCGCAACAAGAGGCGCTTCCAGGCGCTTCTGCCTCCAGGGACTCGAACGCCCGAATGAGCACCGCCGAGCCCACGCCCTCCGATTCGCAGACCAGGTTGAGCAGATAGTGGACGCCGTAGCTCAAGAAGACATAGATGGTGCCCGGGGGACCGAACATCGCGGCGTTCCGCCTGGTAGGCCCGCAGGATGAGTGCGACGCGGGATCGGCGAATGGCAGGTACGCCTCCACCTCGGTGAGCCTCCCCCCGCCGAGTCCTGGTCGCCACAGGATCTTACCCACGAGTTCGCTCGCCACGTCGCTCGAGGGACGCGCGAAGAACAGAGGGTCGAGAGTCTTCCCTGTAGGTAGAGGGAGCGGCGTCTCGTCAGGCTCGAGAAAGGACATGCGGCATCTTACCAATCGCCGGGAGGTGCGGCTCCACGAAACGGGCAGCCCATGCCGGAGCACGCACAGTCAGACAGACAGCCGCTCCATTATGGACCGCGCGACCGCGAGTTGCTCGGCTACGCGCTCGGGTGCAGTGCCGCCTGGAGAGATCTTCCCTCCCACGACACGCTCGATATCCACCACTGAGGAGAAGTCCTCACCAAAGAGCGGGCTGAGGCCGCGCAGTTCATCCATGGTCGCGGCCGCGAGAGGCCGGCCCTCCTCCGCAAGCAACGCCACCAGCCGTCCGGCTACGCGGTGGGCCTCTCGAAACGGCATGCCCTTGCCCACCAGATAGTCGGCCGCATCGGTCGCCGCTGCATAGCCGCCCTCAGCGGCCTCCCGCGCCCGAGCCGCGGCGAAGGTAAGACCTTCCACCATGGCGGTCATCGCCCGGAGACATAGGTCGAGTTCCTCTTTGGTGCCGAAGACGTACAGCTTGTCCTCCTGCAGATCCTTGTTGTAGGCAAGCGGAAGGCCTTTGATGAGGACCCCCATCCCCTGCAGCCTGGCAAGGAACCCGGCCGCTTTGCCTCGTACCAGTTCAGCAGCGTCGGGATTGCGCTTCTGTGGCATGATGCTCGAGCCGGAAGTCCACGATTCGGGTAGCGAAGCCAGCCCGAATTCCTGGGTCGTCCAGAGTACTACCTCTTCAGCCAGCCGGGAAAGGGTGAGAGCGCAGTTCGCCGCGATGGAGAGGTAGGCGAAGGCCGTGTCCCGCGCCGCCACGGCATCCATGGCATTGGGCGCGGTGGTCTGGAAGCCCAATTCCTCCGCCACCATCCGCCTGTCAAGCGGATAGTTGACACCGGCCAGGGCTCCCGCCCCCAAAGGCATCCACGAGGTATCGCTCCAGGCACCGAAGCGCTCCCAGTCCCGCTGAAGCGCGAAGAAGTACGCGAGCAGGTGATGGGCGAGGAGCACCGGCTGAGCCCGTTGCAGATGGGTGTAGCCCGGAAAGATAAGATCCTTGTTCTTCTCCGCCTGAAGGAGCAGCGCCGCCATGAGCCGCGCTATCGAGGCCTGGTGACCGGAGACCGCCGCACGCAAATACAGCTGGAGGTCGAGCGCCACCTGGTCGTTCCGGCTCCGGCCGGTGTGAACCTTGCCGCCCACCGGACCCACGAGTTCGATGAGGCGCCGCTCGATGGCCATGTGAATGTCCTCGTCGCCGAGCGTCCAGGTGAACGTGCCCTTCTCGACCTCCCCTGCCACCGCCGCCATTCCGGCCAAGAGAGTATCGCGCTCGTGGGCGGTCAGCACCCCGACGGCCTCGAGCATGCGGACATGCGCACAGGACCCCTCGACGTCGAACGAGGCAAGTACATGGTCGAATGGTATGGAGGCGTTCAGCTTCTCGAAGAGCTCGTCCTGGCTCCCGGCGAAGCGGCCGCCCCAGGGCTTCGTTGTACCGGCGGCTCCACCGGCGGCGCCCGTCCCGGTCGCGTCGGCGGAGCCGGCCCCCTGGCCGCCGCCCCCACGTCCGTCGTATGTCTCGCCCGCGCTCACCGCTTCGTCTGGTGTTTCCGGGCGTACACCTCCACCGGCAGACCCCAGAGGCGGATGAAGCCCTTGGCCGACTCATGGCTGAAGGTGTCACCATGACCGTAGGTGGCGAGATTCGTGTCGTAGAGCGAGTACGGCGATCTTCGCCCGACGGGCCTGCACGAGCCCTTGTAGTACTTCAGGCGAACGTCGCCGGTCACATGCTTCTGCGATTCGGTGATGAACGCGCGCAGGGCGTAGGCCAACGGAGAGAACCACAGGCCTTCGTAGATGAGTTCCGTGAGCCTCTGGTCGACGCCCAGCTTGAAGCGCGACAGCTCTCGGGTGAACACCAGATCTTCCAGTTCTTTGTGCGCGCTGATCAGCGCGAGGGAACCGGCGACCTCGTAGGTCTCGCGGCTCTTGATGCCCACCAGTCGGTTCTCCACCATGTCCACCCGACCGAATCCGTGGCGGCCGCCGATGAGATCGAGGGTCTCCACCAACTCGACCGGCCCCATCTTCGTGCCGTCGATGGCTACCGGGATACCGGACTCGAACGAGACCACGACCTCCTGGGCCTCGTCAGGAGCGTCCTTCGGATCGACGGTGAACTGGTAGGCGTCGGCCGGTGGGGCCACCCACGGGTCTTCCAGCTCGCCGCACTCGATGGCTCGTCCCCACAGGTTCTCGTCGATGGAGTACGGGTTCTTCTTGGTGAGCGGCAGATCGATCCCGCGCTCGGCCAGGTAGTCGAGCAGCTGTGGCCGGCTCATGCCCCACTCGCGCGCCGGACCAAGCACGGTGATGTCAGGGTCGAGGCAGCGGATGGACACGTCCATGCGCACCTGGTCGTTCCCCTTGGCGGTGCAGCCGTGAGCGACATATCGCGCGCCGTACTGGTGGGCCAGTTCCACCATCTTCTTCGAGATGAGGGGCCGCGACAGCGCTGAATGCAGCGGGTACTTGCCCTCGTACAATGCGTTGGCCTTCAAAGCCTCGAAGGCGTACTCAGTGAGGAACTCCTCCTCCGCCTCCACAACGACGGACTCGGCGGCACCCGCGGTCAAGCCCCGCCGCCTCAGGCTCTCCAGGTCCTTCATGCGGCCCACGTTCACCAAGGCGCAGATGATCTCGTATCCGAACGTTTCTTTCATGTACGGCACCAGCGCCGAGGTGTCCAGGCCACCCGAATACGCGAGGATGCAGCGTTCCTTTTCCATCAGTTTCAGCCTCCCAGTTCTGTTAGATATGCATGGACGGCGCCTGCCGAGTTCGCGTCTTTGCTCACGACGATCACGGTGTCGTCCCCGGCCACGCACCCGAGGATGCCCTCGTGATCGAGTTCGTCGATCACCCGGCCGACCCCCGGCGCAGCGCCGGGGTCGCATCGGACGACGAGCAGGTTCTGCGCCAATTGGATACCCCGTCCGAATTCCTTGAGCATCCGGGAGCACGCCGTCGGGGGGTCGGGCCGTTCCCCCGAGGCTGCCACGAAGACATATCGGACACGGCCGATGGCATCCCGGCCTTTCTGCAGTCCGAGCTCCCGCAGGTCCCGACTGATGGTGGCCTGTGTCACCTCGCACCCGGCGGCCGCCAAGGCGTCCACCAGCTCCCGCTGGCTCGCCACCGAGCGCTCCTTGAGCACCCTACGGAGGATCTGTTGTCGTTGCCGCTTGTTCATCGTCCTACATCCAGCTTGTGTCGCTTCCGGGGACTATCTTTGTGCCCAGACCGGCATCGTCCGTCATGATCTCGAGAAGGACCGAGTGGGCGATGCGCCCGTCGATGATGTGCGCGGCGCTCACGCCACTCCGAAGACTGGTGAGCACGGCCTCCAGTTTCGGGATCATCCCTTTCGAAATCTTCCCGCCATCCATGAGTTCGACGATCTCGGCAGCCGTACACTCCGAGATCAGTGACGCCGGGTCTTCCATGTCGGACAAGAGTCCGCTCACGTCCGTCAGGAAGATCACCTTCTCGGCCTTGAGAGCTCCCGCCAGGGCCCCGGCGACGGTATCGGCGTTGATGTTGTAACTCTCCCCGGCCGAACCCGCGCCGACAGAAGCCACCACAGGCACGTAGTCGCATTCGAGCAGGTCGAGCAGCGAGGTGTTGACCTCGATGACTTCGCCGACCAGGCCCAGATCGACCACAGCACCGGTGGCGTCGCGCTTCACGAGCTTCTCCGCCTTGATGAGGGAGCCATCGTCGCCGCACAGCCCGATGGCAGGAGCGCCTTTGCTGTTGATGAGGCCTACGATCTCCTTGTTCACCTTGCCGACGAGCACCATCTTGGCCACTTCCATAGCGGTCTCGTCGGTCACCCGAAGACCCTCGACGAACTTCACCGGGAGGTCGAGGCGCTTCATGTATGCGGTGATGTCGTTCCCGCCCCCGTGCACGATGATGGGCTTGATGCCGACGTACCTGAGCATGGCGATGTCGGTGGCGAACTCGTCCTTGAGATCGGCCGAGCTCATGGCCGCTCCGCCGTACTTGACGACCACGGTCTTGCCCCGGAACATCCGGATGTAGGGCAGTGACTCGAGCAGCGTCTCTACTTGTTTGCGGTATACCTCGCGCATCGTCTAGTCCTACGTGTGATATTCGGCGTTGATGACTATGTATTCGTGACCCATGTCGGCGAAGAAGACCTCCGCCGAGCCGGAGCCCAACCCCAGGTCGAGAGCGATGTCGATCTCGGAGTCCCTCATGCCCGTCTGGAGCCTCACCTTCTCCTCCTCAGACAGCGGCGCCGCCGCTCCGGACTGCACCGTCAACACGCCGCAGAGATGCAGGGTGCAGTCGGGCAACGACCGACCGGCCATAGCAGCGCCCGCGGAGCTGATCACCCTGCCCCAGTTGGGGTCGCCCCCGTGCATACACGTCTTTACAAGCGGGGAATCGGCGATCGCTCTCGCGACCTTCGTGGCCTGAGCCTGATCTTCCGCGCCGGCCACCGTCAACCGCATCACCTTGGTCGCCCCTTCCCCGTCGGCCACCATCATGAGGGCGACCCGCAGCAGCACGGCGTCGAGGGCGGCGCCGAGGCGGTACAGCCCCTCGGCGCCCGGAGTCACACCCGAGGCTGCGCTGCTCAGGAAGATCACCGTGTCATTGGTGCTCATCTCGCCGTCGACCGTCACCCGGTTGAAGGATCTCTCGACGGCTCGGGACAGCAGACCCTGCATGTCGTCGGGCGCAAGAGCAGCGTCCGTCGTGACCACGCAGAGCATAGTGGCGAGGGCCGGCGAGATCATGCCCGCCCCTTTCGCGCAGACCCCCAGTCGCACCCTTCCTTCGGGCAGGCCGACTTCCACGGCACACATCTTCGGAAAACGATCGGTAGTCATGATCGCCTGGTCGAACTCCGGTCCGCCCCCCACCTTCACGGCCTCCGCCGCTTTGCGGGCTCCGGCCGCCATCCTCTGGGGGTCGAGCTGGACTCCGATGATGCCGGTCTGGCCGACTGCCACCTTTTTCTGCCCCACGCCCAGAGTTTCTGCGCACGCGCGCTGCATCGCCCGGGCAACCCTCATCCCCGCGTGACCCGTGCAGGCGTTCGCGTTGCCGCTGCTCATGACCACGCCCATCAGGTGGCCGGTGTCGGTCTCCGTGCGGCTCACGACGACCGGCGCCGCGGCGAAGGCGTTGGGCGTGAACACGGCCGCGGAGCACGCCGCATGTCGCCACTCCGGCATCACCGCCAAGACCCCCATGTCGGGTTTGTGGCTTTCCTTCAGGCCGGCCACGATACCAGCGGCGACGAAGCCCTCCGGATAGGTGGCTCCCGGCGACCCCGCGGGAGGTTCCTCCAGCCTCGCCCATTCGGGAAACGAAACGTATCGCGAGGTGAGCGGAGCGGTGACCACCGGATGGTCCGGCCCGCCGGGCTTGGCTGGTCCGCCGATCGCTCCCGAATTTCCGGAACCGGCGGCTCCGCTCATACCTTCCTCCTCAGCCCGGCGTCCTCGGCGAACCCGAACATGAGGTTCATGTTCTGCACCGCTTGTCCCGAGGCGCCCTTCACCAGGTTGTCGATGACGCTGAACACTTTCACCAGCCCCGAGGAGGAGTCCTCCTTCACGGCGATGCGGCAATAGTTCGTGTGGGCGACCTCGGCCAGGCTCGGTGTTGCGGAGGTGACTTCCACGAAGGTGGCGTCCCGATAGAACTCCTCGTACGAGGCGGACCAGCCTGCTTCGCCCCGCAACCCTCCCCGGGGTCTCACGTAGATCGTGCTGAGGATCCCCCTGTCCACGGGCAGCAGATGCGGCGTGAACGACACAGGGACCGTGCGACCGGCGGCGGCCGAGAGTTCCTGCATCATCTCCGCGGTATGACGGTGACCGACCTCACTGTAGGCCTTGAAGTTGTCGTTCACGGAGCAGAAGTGCACCTTGTCGGACGGAGTCCGGCCCGCTCCCGACACCCCGGATTTCGAATCGACGATCACGCCCTCGTCGGCGACCTCGCCGGCCAGAGGGAGGAGCCCCAGTAGCATGCCGGTGGGATAACATCCCGGATTGGCCACGATACGAGCCGTGGCTATCTGGTCCCGGTACACCTCGGGCAGCCCGAAGACGGCTTCGGCGACCAGGTCCGGTCGCGGATGCGCGAAGCCATACCAGGTCTCATAGGCGGCAGGGTCCTTGAGGCGATAATCGGCACTCAGGTCGACCACACGGCAGCCCCTGTCCACAAGGTCGGCAACCACCGCGTGGGCTTCGCCGTGCGGATAACAGACGAAGGCGACATCGGTCGCGCCAGCCGTGTCAGGTGAATATTCCTCGTAGACGCCTTCCACGCGCAGATACGGAAACACCCTGTCCACTCGCTGGCCGACGTACGACTTCGACGTGAGGACACCAAGCCGGACCTCTGGATGCCCGGTCAGAATGTCTGTCAGGACCGCACCGGTATACCCGGTGGCGCCGACGATGCTCGCAGTTATCACGCCCATACCTTTCGCACGTTGCCTCACGAATGCGAAACTATACACGGCGCTGCAAGTGCATGCAACTGGCGTATGGGCGCCTTTCGGCGTTCGCGCCTGGCCGGCGGGTCAGCCTCTCAGTTCGGCCCCCAGTTCTGCGCGGATCTTCTCGAGCATCTGCCTGCGCAGGGCGTTGACCTCCTCCTCGGTCAGCGTTCGGTCCGCGGCTCGGAAGCTCAGACGCAAGGCCAGGCTCTTCTTGCCCGCCCCGACCTGAGCCCCTTCGTACAGGTCGAATATCTGCACGTCCTCCAGGAGCCTGCCGCCAGCCGCCCGCAGGGCCGACACCACCGTGGCCGCAGGGACCCCCGCGTCGAGCACGAGCGCGAAGTCCTGCTCGACTGCGGGAAAAGCCAGAAGGTCGCGGAACATGAGGGTCTCGGCCGAAGCGGCGACGAGCACTCCCAGATCGAGTTCGGCGGCGACGGCGGCACCCTTCAGGTCGTATGCCTGCGCCACGAGGGGGTGTATCTCCCCGACCCACCCCAGCGGCACACCGTCCTCCGTGGAGATCGCGGCGCTCTTGCCTGGATGGAGAAAAGGCTCGAACCGGGCCTCGTCGTCGCCGGGACGGGTGAAGACGAGGGGAACGTGGAGCCCCGTGCCCAGCCTCTCCACCAGACCCTTACCGAGGAAGTAATCGACCACCGCCCCGCTCCTCAACCAGGCGTCCTCGTCCCACTTGCCGACGAGTAGGATGCCAACCCGGGTGGGCTCGTCCGGCAACTGTCTTCCTGAGGGGAGGAACACCCGCCCCACTTCGAAGATGCGCACCCGTTCCTCTCGAACCGACGTGTTGTGCCGCGCCGTCTCGAGAAGGCCGGGCAGCAAGAGCGTACGCATGAACGCCTGATCGCCGCTCAACGGGTTTGCGACGGGGACCATATCCCGGCGAGGATCGCCCTCGGGAAGGCGGAGGAAGACAGGCCACTTGTCGTCTCCGAAGCTGTAGGCGATGACCTGGTCGAGGCCGGCACCGGTGAGCAGGTCTTCCGCGGCACGTCTGACGGATTGCGTCCGGTCGAGCCCACCACGTCCCTGCCGCCGGGGAGGCAACGTTGACGGAATGCGCTCAAGGCCGTAGATGCGTGCGACCTCCTCGATGAGATCTATCTCCCGTGCGAGATCTCCCCGGAAGCTCGGTGCCCGGACCTCGAGGTCGGGCCCGGCTGCAGAGACGGCGCAGCCCAACCGATCGAGGACGTCCCCGATGTCGGCCACCGGAACGCCGATGCCCAACACCGCCGCCACCCGTTCGGGCCGGAGTGTCAGCACGGTCTGCGGCCTCGGTTCCGTCCGCACGTCGGCGGTGCCCACCGATACCTCCCCCCCACACAGCTCGACGAACAGCTTGCACGCCATGTCGAGCGCCAAGGGAATCATCTCTGGATCGAGACCCTTCTCGTACCGGGTGGAGGCTTCGGAGCGGAGACCCAGTGCCCCCGAGGTGCGCATGATGGACGGACCGGAGAAATTGGCGCCCTCCAGCAGGATATCGGTGGTGGCCTCCGTGATCTCGCTGTCTATGCCACCCATGATGCCGGCCACCACCGAAGCGCGCTCCGCGTCGGCGATCACCAGCATGTCGGGCGTGAGCCGACGGTGTTCGCCGTCAAGGGTGACGATCGTCTCGCCGGGCTTCGCCCTCCGCACGATGATCCGGCCGCCGGCGATGGTGTGCAGGTCGAAAGCGTGGAGCGGCTGGCCGAGGGCCCAGAGGACATAGTTGGTCACGTCCACCACGTTGCTGATGGGTCGCATGCCGGCGTGAGCCAACTGCGCCTTCATCCACAGGGGGGACTCGCCGATTTTTACCCCGCGGATGACCCTGGCGGCGTATCGCGGGCACAGGTCGGGGTCGCGTACCTCGATGGATATGTCTTCGTCCACCACCCTCGAGCCCTGGGGAAACGGGAAGCTGAGGTCCTCGACGAAAGGAGCGCCGGTGATGGCGGCGACCTCCCGAGCCATCCCCCGCACCGAAAGACAATCGGGCCGATTGGGGGTGACCTCCACCTCCAACACTGCATCCCCGATGCGGAAGTGCTCGATGAGCAACGTTCCTGCCGTCCAGTGATCGGGAAGCTCGATGGTGCCCGGGCTCTTCGCGGCCAAACCGATCTCCGCCTCGGACATGATCATGCCCGAGGACACGATGCCTCGGAGTTTCGCTTCGCGAATCCGAGTACCGTCGGGCATCACCCCGCCGGGCAGCACTACCGCGACCGTTTGCCCGGACGCCACGTTCGGGGCTCCGCAGACGATCGTGCGCGGGAACTCCTCCCCCACGTCCACGAGGCAGACGGACAGCTTGTCGGCATCGGGGTGCCTTTTGCATTCCAGGGTCTTGCCGACCACAAAGTACTTCAGGTTATCGCCGCCGGCCACACCGGCCTCGGCGACCCGCTCCACCTCGGTGCCGGTGAGAGCCAGCCGGGAGGCTATCTCTTCCGCTCCGCACTCGATGCCCACATACTCTTGAAGCCAAGACAAAGGCGCTTTCATGAGAGGCTCCCGGTCAGAACTGGCGCAGAAAGCGCAGGTCGTTCTCGAAGAAGAGGCGGAGGTCGCTGACCCCGTGCTTAAGCATGGCTATGCGTTCGATGCCCATGCCGAAGGCGAAACCGCTATAGACCTCAGGGTCGTAGCCCACGAACTCGTACACATTCGGATCCACCATGCCGGCCCCGAGGATCTCCAGCCATCCACTCTTCTTGCAGAGACGGCAGCCGGCACCGTCGCACATGATGCAGGAGACGTCCACTTCCACCGACGGCTCGGTGAACGGGAAGAAGTGCGGGCGCAGCCGGACCCTCCGCTCTGCGCCGAACATCGCGTGAGCAAAGGTCTCGAGCGTCCCTTTGAGGTCGGCCAGGGTCACGCCTTCGTCCACCACCAAGCCCTCGACCTGATGGAACATGGGGGTATGGGTGGCGTCGGAGTCGCGGCGGTAGGCCTTTCCCGGCACGATGATGTGCACGGGCGGCCGCTGTTTCTCCATGGTCCGCACCTGCATCGGCGAGGTATGAGTGCGCAGCAGCACGCTATCGGTCACAAAGAAGGTGTCGTGCAGGGAGCGGGCCGGGTGGTCCGCGGGGGTATTGAGAGCCTCGAAGTTGTAATACTCGGTCTCGATCTCGGGGCCCTCAGCGATCTCGTAGCCCATCCCGACGAAGATATCTTCGATCTCCCGCTGCGTCCGGTTGATGAGATGGAGGCGCCCCAAGGGCGAAGGCCAGCCGGGAAGAGTGACGTCGACCCGCTCTCGCTCCAGGCCCTTCTCCAGTTCGTGCGCCTCTACAACCACGCGGCGTTCTTCGAGCGCAGCCTCCAAGGTCTTGCGAATGAGGTTGCCCACCTTCCCCATCTCGGGACGTTCTTCCGGCGGGAGTTCGGGGATGCTGCGCAGCAGGGTCGTAAGGTCGGCCTTGCGACCGAGGAAGCGTACCCTGGCCTCTTCGACGGAGGCGCGGTCGGACGCGGCAGCTATGGCCTCCATGCCTTCGGTGTAGATCGCCCGTAGATCGGGGCGCGTGACCTGAGCAAGAATCGGGTCTTGTGTACTGATGATTCCTCCTTCCAAAGGGTCAATCCTATCCGACGACCGCGCGATTGACTACGGGCAACGTTGGCCGGCGTAACGGACACTGCGACTTATCCAGGTTCGGGTCCTGTCTCGTGACACTCATGGACGTGCCCGGGTGAGCTCGTAGGCCAGCACGGTGCCGGCCATGGCCACGTTGAGAGAATCGAACCCGCGCTGCGGGATGGTGACCCGGAGGGCCTCTCGCCATTCCGCCACAGGGCCGCTCCGTTCCCCCCCGAGCACGAGCACCGCCCCACCTGCAACGTTCCGCACGGCTTCCCGCACGTCGACCCCTCCGCTGGAATCGGCCACCAAGACCTGCGGGGTCGGGCGGCCCTTGGCAGCCAGGGCTGCCGACCGGGCCTGCAGGTCACCCGCCCCGACCTCGGTGACCACCGGTATGCTGAACTGAGCGCCCATGCCCGCTCGCAGCGCCTTGGGACTCCACGGATCGGCAGTCCCCGGAGAACAGATCAGACCCCCCAGCCCAAAGGCCACGACAGCTCTGGCCAGGGTGCCCACGTTTCCAGGGTCGCCGACGCGGTCGAGATAGAACGTCAGGTTCGCGCCGAGGTCGAGATCGCCAAGATTTCCCTGCGGCTGGATGCAGAGGAAGATCACGTCGGCGGAGCCTCCGAGGGAACTCGCGTAGTCGAGGACCTCCTGCTCGCAGACTCCGATGTCCACACCGGCCGAGACCGAATCCTCCTCCACCTGGATGCCCGCCGGACCCGAAGACGCCGCAGCCCTGTCGCGCAGGTCGGAAGGCAGCTCCTCGAGCAGTCCCCGCCGCACCAGGACCTCGCGGACGTCGGCGCCACCAGCCACGGCTGCGTGGAGTAGGTCCATGCCTTCTGCGACCAGCAGCCCCCGCTCCCTGCGGAACTTCTTCCGCTGGAGTTTCCGTGCCAGCTTGACACTGTGGTTCTGCCGTCCGGCGACATCGCGGATCATGCTAGACGACCCCTCTATGCAAGCGGCCGGGCTTGGCGCCCGGCCGCGTCGGCTGCATCATCGAGGAGCGGATGCTCCTACGCGGCTTTCAGGGCCTGCTTCGCCCGTGCCGCCATCTCCGCAAAGACCTCCGGCTCGCGCACTGCGAGATCGGCCAAGATCTTCCGGTCCACATCGATCTGAGCGACTTTCAGTCCGTGCATGAGCTGGTTGTAGCTCAGACCGTTGACCCGGGCGCCTGCGTTGATACGGGTGATCCACAAACGGCGGAACTCGCGCTTCCGCGCCCGGCGGTCGCGATACGCGTACGTGCCGGACTTGATGTTCTGCTCTTTCGCCCTCTTGTAGGACGACTTCTTGAGACCCCAGTAGCCCTTGGCCTCTTGGAGCACCTTCCGGCGCTTCTTCTGAGCGTTGATGCTTCTCTTCACGCGGGGCATGGCAGTCTCCCTCTATTCACCCAAAAGGCCACGGAGCCGGCCGGTGTCCTGGATCTCCACTGCGGCGGCTTTCCGGAACTTGCGCTTCCGGTTCGCCGATTTCTTGGTGAGCAAGTGGCTGCTGAACGCCCGACGGCGCGTGAGCTTGCCGGTGCCGGTAACCTTCACCCGCTTCTTGGTCCCCTTGTGAGTCTTGTTCTTCACCATTCCAGATTCCCTTATCAGTTACGCCTCGGGGCCAGCATCATGACCATGTTCCTGCCGTCGAGACTGGGTTCCGACTCTATCTCGCCGACATCCGCCAGGTCCTCGGCCATCCTGCGGAGCAGTCTCTCGCCGAGATGCGGGTGGACCAATTCCCTCCCGCGAAACATGATCGTCAGCTTGACCTTGTCGCCGTGCTTCAAGAAACGCAGAACGTGACCCTTCTTCGTCTCGAAATCGTGGTCATCGATCTTGGGCCGCATCTTGATCTCCTTGATGCTGATCGTCGTCTGCCGCTTGCGCGCCTCTTTTGCTTTTTGCTCTTGCTCGTACCTGTACTTGCCGTAGTCCATCACCTTGCAGACCGGCGGATTGGCCATCGGGGCCACTTCGACCAGGTCCAGGTTCAGTCTGTCGGCGTATTGGAGCGCCTCGGGGACGCTCACGATCCCCACCTGTTCGCCGTCCGGCCCGATCAAGCGGACCGCGTCTGCACGGATCTTTTCATTGATGCGAACTATGTCGGCTATGTTGCCTTACACCTCCCCGGTCCCACCGGTTACAGCCCGATTCGCACTGTAGTTGCGGCCCGCCAGGCGTAACTCCATTCCGAATCGGTCTTCTTTGCCACCCCTACTGAACGAAAAAAGCGGTGCCACCACCGCTCTCCCATAGCTCAGACCGGCGTCTCCGCCGGCTGTGACTCATATGGTTGACCTCAGTGCCCCAACCGGGCGCGAGGTGGGAAGGGTGGCTTCCTCTTTATATAGGCAGGCAGTATAGCCTATTGCCCGGTCCCGCTCAAGAATATGCGAGCCGGTTATTCGGGCACCTCGCCGCAGTTCGAGTCGGGCAGCCCGCACGCGTCCTCTAACACGGCCAGAGCATCGGCCAGGGAGAGCGTCCGGGTGTCCTTGCTTCCCCGGGCGCGCACGGTGACCGTCCCGTCCTCGACCTCTCTGTCCCCGACCACCAGCATGAACGGCACCTTGTTGACCTCGCCGTCGCGGATCTTCCTGCCCACCGATTCTGGCCGCAGGTCGGCGTCCGCGCGCAGACCTGCGCAGATCAGACTTCTCTTGACCCTGTTCGCGTAGTCCACGTGACGGTCGGCTACCGGGACCACGCTCGCTTGGACAGGCGCCAGCCAGGCGGGCAGGGCACCTCCGTAGTGCTCGATGAGGATGGCCAGGAAGCGCTCGATGCTGCCCAGGACCGTGCGGTGGATCATCACCGGGCGGTGGCGCTGGTTGTCCTCGCCCACATAGTCGATGTCCAGGCGCTCCGGCATGGCGAAATCGAGTTGGCAGGTGGCGCACTGCCAGGTGCGCCCCATGACGTCCTCGATATGGAAGTCGATCTTCGGCCCGTAGAAAGCGCCGTCCCCCGGGTTGAGTACGTACGGCAGTTCCGCCCGCTCCAGTGCCTTCGCCAGAGCCTCCTCAGCCGTCTGCCACATCTCGTCGCTGCCGATGGATTTATCCGGCCGCGTGGACAGCTCCACGTGCACCTTGTCGAACCCGAACGTCCGGTACATCCGCCTGATCAGCCCGATCACGCCGAGTACCTCGTCCTCCACCTGCTCCGGGAGGCAGTAGATGTGGGCATCGTCCTGGGTGAACATCCGCACGCGGAAAAGGCCGGACAGCACGCCCGACATCTCGTGGCGGTGGACCAGGCCGAGTTCCGCGTAGCGGAGGGGCAGATCGCGGTATGAGTGCTGCTCGCTCTTGTAGATGAGGATGCCACCCGGGCAGTTCATGGGCTTCACCGCGAAGTCGACATCATCTATCTCGGTGAAGTACATGTTGTCCTTGTAGTTGTCCCAATGGCCGGACCGCTCCCACAGAGTACGCTCGAGCATGATGGGCGTCTTCGTCTCCTCGTAGCCGGCCAACGCGTGTTCGCGACGCCAGTAATCGAGAAGGGCGTTGATGACCCGCATACCCTTGGGATGAAAGAACGGGAAACCCGGACCCTCGTCGTGAAAGCTGAAGAGACCCAGCTCTTTGCCCAGCCTACGGTGGTCGCGTAGGCGGGCCATCTCCAGACGGGCCAGGTATTCTTCGAGCTCTTTCTTGCTCGGGAAGGCTGTGCCGTAGATGCGGGTGAGCATCGGGTTGTCACTCTTCCCCCGCCAGTAGGCGCCGGCGACGGACAGCAGGCTGACGGCGCCGATCTTTGCGCTATCGGGGACGTGGGGTCCCCGGCACAGGTCGAGGAACCCACCCACGCGGTAGGTGCTGATCGTCGCGTCCTCTGGCAGGTCGTGTATAAGCTCGAGCTTGTACGGCTCGTCGGCAAACAGAGCTTCGGCCTCCTGTTTGCTGACTTCGCTGCGCTCGAAACGCTCGTCTGCTGCTATGAGTCTCTCCATCTCGGCGATCAGCGCAGGCAGATCGTCTTCTCCCACTGGTTGCGCGAAGTCGAAGTCGTAGTAGAAACCATCCTTGATAGCCGGCCCGATGGCCACCTTGGTCCCGGGATACAGGCGGGTGGCTGCTTCGGCCAACACGTGCGCCGCCGAGTGCCGCAGGATCTCCAAACCCTCGCTCGACGTGGCAGTGATGATGCTGACATGGTCTCCCTGGGTCAGAGTCGCCGTCAGGTCGACGACCTTGTCCCCCACTCGCGCCGCTACGGCCGCTTTGGCCAGCCGCGATCCGATTGACGCCGCGACATCGGCGGCCGTCGCTCCGTCGGCGACGGTCATCTTCGATCCGTCAGGCAGCAGAATGTCCACGTGGTCCTCGCAGTGACGAGGCCCGGTCGCCGCGGCGACCGGGCCGGTCGGTCTTCCCGAAGTAGTCTAGCTCAGAGCACGCGGTTCCGCTGTCCTCCTCCTACCTCACGTCGTGGACGGCCTCAGGTGGCGCCCGGTCCTCACTTGATTGGCGACCACTCCGCGAAGCTGGCGAAGTGACCCCAGTACGCGTCGAAGCCGGTGATGGCCCAGATGACCCCGGCTGCTGCAGCGACAGCACAGAAGACGAGGCGGAAGAAACGATTGGTCCGCACGCTCGGCCACACGAAGGCGGCCGAGGCCATGACGGCCACAGCACCGGAGAGTATGAAGCCGGCCCCCGACAACTCCGGCCGCTTCGTGAGGCCCAGGTCGATGATGCGGGCCCCCAGCACGATAGCCACCGCGCCGGCGAGAATCGTGAAGAACGCTAACGACTGAAGAACCCGGCGCCGGCCGAACGCGAACGCCGTGGCCAGAAAGATGCTGCCGAAGAGGAACGATCCTTCTCCGTAGGGGATGTTGTTGGCCCCAGGCAGTGGCCACGTGAACATCATCACCGAGCCGGTCAAGACAGCGACGAATCCTACCAGAGCGAAGCCCGGGATCCACTGTCCGAAGTCCGGTCTACCCCCGGTCACCGGCATTCCGCTTTCTGACGTTTCGGCGGTACCCGCCTCGCGGGTCAACCCTCGCCACGCGAAATGCGCGAGCAGGAAGAAGCCCGCCGTAAGGTTGATCAGCATGATGGTGAGAAAGTCTATGTACATATCCGACTCCTTCGTCCGGTGGGAATCCCTGCAGTGACGTGTGCCCAGCAAACCCTTGTCGGCAAACACTGGGCGTACGTCTGTCTGCGGCCGTTCGACGGGCGAGCGAAATCTTGTGCGAACCGCGGTTGTAGCATCCACCGCTTGGGAACAACCTAGGTGCCATAGGATGAACCGGTCGGGCCCCTGGGCCGGCCCATAGGAGTGACCACCTTGCTGTACCGAAGACTGTCACCGGGCAAAGGCCGAAGCCGGTCGCACGCCCTCGTTCTCGCAACTGTGCTCTTTGCAGCCGGCATTCTGCTGATTTCCCTCTCCCAGCCGGTCCGAGCAGCTACGGCCACCGGCACCCTCACCTTCGGCGAGTTCCAGACCAAGCTGGAAAATCACCAGGTGGTCTCGCCGGTGGTCATCAAGATCAAGGATTTCCAGGTGAGCGGGTCGCTCAAGGACGGCGCCTCGTTCGTGGTCGGATACACCCCCTCATTCGACATGGCCAGCTACCTAAGGGCCAACGGGGTCGATTTCATCACCGACAATCAGAGCGGGACGAATTGGGGTTCGCTGATCCTGTGGCTGCTGTTGCCGGCCGTCTTCATCATCTGGCTTGTCATAGCGCGCCGCCGGGCCGGGGTTGGAGGTGGAGCCGCGAATCAGATGATGGGCTTCGGCAAGGCGACCGCCAAGCGAGTGAGTCTGGATCAACCCCGAGTGACATTCGCGGACGTCGCGGGCGCAGACGAGGCCGTCGAAGAACTGCACGAGATCAAGGAGTACCTCTCCGATCCGGACAAGTTCATACGGCTGGGGGCGAAGATGCCTACCGGCGTCCTCCTCTACGGGCCTCCCGGTACCGGCAAGACTCTCCTCGCGCGAGCCGTGGCCGGAGAGGCCGGCGTACCTTTCTTCTCCATCTCCGGTTCGGACTTCGTCGAGATGTTCGTGGGGGTCGGTGCCAGCCGGGTACGCGACCTGTTTCAACAGGCCAAGGACAACCAGCCCAGCATAGTGTTCATCGACGAGATAGACGCGGTCGGCCGGCACCGGGGCGCGGGCTTCGGTGGCGGCAGCGACGAACGCGAGCAGACGCTGAACCAGCTCCTCGTCCAGATGGACGGGTTCGAGCCCCACGACAAGGTGATCGTGATGGCCGGGACGAACCGCCCCGACATCCTCGACCCGGCTCTGCTCCGCCCCGGCCGCTTCGACCGACAGATCATGGTGGACCAGCCGGACAAGAGCGGGCGCGCATCCATTCTTCGCATCCACGCTCAGGGTAAACCGCTTGAGCCCGGGATCGACCTGGACACCTTGGCGGCGCAGACCCCAGGATTCACCGGAGCAGACCTGGCAAATCTCTTGAATGAAGCAGCTCTCCTCGCGGCGCGCCGGAACAAGCGGGGCATAGGCATGGCAGAGCTAGAGGACTCCATCATGCGGATCATCGCGGGACCGGAGAAGAAGACCCGGATCCTTTCCGAGCGCGAGCGGCTGATCACTGCCTATCACGAGACCGGCCACGCTTTGGTGGCAACCTACCTCCCCTTCCTCAACCCCGTCCAGAAGATATCCATCGTGAGCCGGGGGCAAGCTCTAGGCTTCACGGTGACTCAGCCGACCGAGGACCGCTTCATGATGCACAAACAGGAGATCCTCAACAGCTTGGCCCAGATGGTCGGAGGCCGAGTCGCCGAGGAGATTCAGTTCGACGACATCACCACCGGCGCATCCGACGACCTGCAAAAAGCCACCGAGATGGCCCGACGCATGGTCTCTCGCTACGGCATGAGCGAAGAATTAGGGCTGTTCGCGGTATCGAGGGACGGGTCGCAGCCGTTTGCCGGGCGCGAGTTCGGATCACCGCCGGAGTATTCGGAAGACACTGCCAAGAGGATCGACGCCGAGATCCGCAGACTGATCGAACAGGCTCATCAGCAGGCCCGCGAGGTGCTGAACGCGCATAGGGCGGAACTCGAACTGGTCGCACAGACTCTGCTGGAAAAGGAGACGCTCGACGGCGCCGAATTCCAGGCCTTGCTGGCTGAGTCGACGGCCCGAGACACGATTCCCACGGCTGTTAACGAACCGACCCCCCCCGTGCCGGAAAAGCCGAAGGCAGTTGCGACCGAGCAACCGGCGGTTCCAGCGGCGGGATGAGGGGAAGTGGCCGCTTCGTGAGGAGCGACGCAGCTGTCCACGGCCGACGGCCTCCGATGTCCGCTGAGACGTGACGTTCTCTGGTCGGGGGCGGGCACCGCCCGATCTCGCTCCCCCGAGAGAGGCCCTGTGCTGCAGAGCTTCGTAGTGGGCGCTACAGGATTTGAACCTGTGGCCTCTTCCGCGTCAAGGAAGCGCTCTCCCCCTGAGCTAAGCGCCCGTCAGGGCCGTCATTCTACAGCCGGGCCGTACCTCTGGCAAGGGCACAGGCACGGCCGCGATCGTGGCTACACAGCCTTCGCTCCTCCAGGCAACAGGTGTGATCCCCGTCCTAAGATCTGTGCCAGCCGGCTGCCTCGGTCGTCATGGCACTCCCGGGCCTGTAGAGTGTGGAGAGACGCATCTATCCAGGGAGCCGGACATGAAGTGGGAGTATCGGACCGTCATCTACTACGCGAAGGCGCAGGAGCCGGAGACCCGGGAATTTCTGAGCACTCTCTGGCCGGGTTGGGAGCCACCCCGCTCCGCTCCCCAAGCCCTCATCCCCAAGCTCAACGAGATGGGGAGTCGCGGCTGGGAATTGGTCAGCGTCCAGCCGGTGTTCATCGACGAGGACGCCAACGTGCTGGTGCATGGCGGGCCGAACCGTTCCGCACAGGACGACATGATCACCGGCATGATCAAGGCAAAAGCCAGGATCCCCTCGGCCCCGCCTGGAAACGAGCCAACCCGCTACACGAACGCCTATCTTTGCGCCTTCAAGCGTGCCCTTGAGGAGTGAGGCTCAGCCGAGATGGCCGCTCG
>CAZWAR010000038.1:0-25045 GCA_964631965.1 uncultured Gaiellales bacterium | reverse complement strand
CTGGGGAAGGCCCGGCCCAAGAACCATTTCACGGTGGGTATCGACGACGACGTCACCCACACGAGCATCGCCGTGGACCCCGGTTTCCACTCGGAACAGGACGGCGTCTACCGGGCCATGTTCTACGGCCTCGGCTCCGACGGCACCATCGGCGCCAACAAGAACTCCATCAAGATCATCGGCGAAGACACCCCCAACCACGTGCAGGGCTACTTCGTCTACGACTCCAAGAAGGCCGGGGTGCTCACCGTGAGCCACCTCCGCTTCGGTCCGGAGCCCATCCGCTCCGCGTATCTGGTGGACAAGGCCGATTTCGTGGCCTGCCACGTCTGGAGCTTCCTCGAGCGCTACAAGACGCTGCTCTATGCCCGCCCCGGCGCCACCTACCTGCTCAACTGCCCCTTCCCGGCTGAAGAGGTGTGGGAGCGCCTCCCCTATGAGAGCCAGGCCCGGATCATCGATCTGGGGCTCAAGGTCTACGCCATCAACGCCTACGAGGTGGCCAAGCGGACCGGAATGGGTGGGCGCATCAACACCATCATGCAGACCTGCTTCTTCTACCTCTCGGGCATCATCCCCCCCGATGAGGCCATCACCCACATCAAGACCGCCATCAGGAAGACCTACGGCAAGCGTGGCGAGAAGGTTGTCAAGCAGAACTTCGACGCGGTCGACCAAGCCCTCGCCAACCTCCACGAGGTCACCTATCCGGATGTTGCGTCGGCCACTACCCACAAGCCCCCGCTGGTGCCGGACGAGGCGCCGGAGTTCCTGAAGAAGGTCACGGCTCCCATCATGGCCGGCCTCGGCGACGCTCTCCCGGTGTCGGCCCTTCCCGACGACGGGGTCTGGCCCACCGATACCACCCGCTGGGAGAAGCGCAACATCGCCCTCGAGATCCCGGTATGGGAGCCGGAGCTCTGCATCCAGTGCGGTAAGTGCTCGCTGCACTGCCCGCACGCCACCATCCGCACCAAGGTGTACGATCCCGCCCTCCTTTCCGGTGCCCCGCAGACCTTCAAGTCGGCCGAGGCGAAGGGCAAGGAGAACGAGGGCCAGACCTGGACCGTGCAGGTGGCCCCCGAGGACTGCACCGGCTGCGGCGTCTGCGTTGAGATCTGTCCGGGCAAAGACAAAGCCGACCCCACCCGCAAGGCCATTCGCCTGGAGTTCCAGCCGCCGCTCAGGGAGACCGAACGCGAGAACTACCAGTTCTTCCTCTCGCTACCCGACCCGGATCGCACCCAGGTGCGGGTGAACACCGTGAAGGGCAGCCAGCTCCTGCGGCCGCTCTTCGAGTACTCGGGAGCCTGCGCCGGTTGCGGGGAGACCCCGTACGTGAAGCTCCTCACCCAGCTCTACGGCGACCGTCTCCTCATAGGCAACGCCACCGGCTGCTCCAGCATCTACGGGGGCAACCTGCCCACCACCCCCTACGCCAAGAACGAGGAGGGTCGGGGACCCACCTGGAACAACTCCCTGTTCGAGGATGCGGCCGAGTTCAGCTACGGCCTCAGACTCACCGTGGACAAGCAGACCGAGTTCGCGCGGGAACTCGTCTACAGCCTGAGAGACTCCCTGGGCAGCGAGTTGGTCGGTCAGCTGCTCGCCTCCGGGCAGGAGGACGAGGCAGAGATCGCCCGGCAGCGGGCTCGGGTGGCCGAGCTGAAAGAGCGGGTCGAGGCGCACCTTGTCAACCTGGGGCCGGATGCCCGTTACGGGCAGCTCCTGGCGGTGGCCGACTACCTCACCAAGAAGAGCGTGTGGGGGGTGGGCGGCGACGGTTGGGCCTTCGACATCGGGTTCGGTGGCTTGGACCACGTCCTCGCCTCCGGCCGCAACATCAACCTCCTTGTCTTGAACACCCAGATGTATTCGAACACCGGGGGCCAGTGCTCGAAAGCCACGCCCATGGGCTCGGTGGCTCTCTTTGCGGCCGGGGGCAAGGTCATCGGCAAGAAGGACCTGGGCTCCATCGCCATGACCTACGGCAACATCTACGTGGCTCAGGTGGCCATGGGGTACTCCGACGCCCAGACCGTGCGGGCCTTCGTCGAGGCCGAATCCTACGACGGCCCCTCGCTCATCATCGCCTACTCGCACTGCATCAGTATGGGGTTCGATCTGCGCAAAGGCTACGAGCACCAGAAGAACGCGGTGGCCTCGGGGTCATGGTTTCTCTACCGCTTCGACCCCCGCCTGGCCGAACAGGGCAAGAACCCGCTGCAGATCGACTCCCGCGAGCTGACGTTGCCGGTGGATGACTTCGTGTCCACGGAGAACCGTTACAACATGTTGAGGAAAGCGGCGCCAGACGCGGCCGAGATGCTGTGGAGCAGGGCACAGCGCCACGTGGCCACCCGCTGGGGCATCCTCAAGCAGCAGGCGGCCATGAGCTACGACATCGAGAACCCCTTCGACCTGGGCGGCATCGACCGCAAAGTCCACGCCGCTCTCGGCGCCAAGCGGGTCACCGTGGAGAGCAGCGGACCCAACCTGCCCGCAGGCGGAGCCGTCAACGGCCACGGTACCGAGCCGGCCGACCCGATGGATCTGTACGACGCGAACGTTTGAGGCGGGCCTACCGGCGGCGCGCCGCCTGCCGCGGCTCGATTGGCGGGGAAGGCGCGCGGGTAGAAATGGGCCGCTCCGTAAACGACCCGAGTGTGGAGGTGCGGGATGCCTATCAGGAAATCCGAGGCGGTGTGGAAGGGCGATCTTGCGGGCGGCAGCGGACGAATGCGCTTGGCCAGCGGTCTCTACGAGGGACCGTATACATATTCCTCACGTTTCGAAGAGGGAGCCGGCACTAATCCGGAGGAACTGATCGGAGCGGCTCATGCCGGGTGCTTCTCGATGTTCCTGGCCGACCTGCTCGCCCGCGAAGGCCACCCTCCGGAAAGCGTGAAGACCACGGCCGCGGTTCATTTGGGAGCCGGGCCAACCATCACGAAGATAGAGTTGAAAACCCGGGTGGGGGCTCCGGGAATCGGGGAGGCCCGTTTTCACGAACTGGCGACCCAGGCCAAGGTGGATTGCCCGGTCTCCAAAGCGCTCGCCGCCGTGCCGGAGATAGTGCTGAATGCCGAACTCGAGAGCTGAGTGCCCGCGCTGAGCCGTCTCTGGGACGGCGAGTCTTCCGGGAGGGTGCCGGCCTTCACTGTTCGGGTCAGCGAGCGCGCCCGGCATGTCCGGCTCGTGGTGACCTCGGGGGGAGAACTCGTCGTGGTCGCCCCCCCGCGCTTCGATCAGCGAAAGATCCCGGCCCTCGTGCAGGCCAAACTGCCCTGGATAGAGCGGGCCCGAGCGCGGGTGGCAGCACGCCGGGCCGCAGCCGCGGCACGTGAGGATGCGGGTTTGCCGGAGCGTCTCCGGCTGACCGGCCTCGGTGAAGAATGGCCGGTCGAGTACCGACAGGGGAGGGGTCGACGGGCCTCGGCTCGAGAAGCTGCTGGAGGCCGGTTGGTCGTGACGGCTCCGCCCGGCGATGAGGAGGCGGCTCGGAGGGCGTTGACGTCGTATGTGCGTCGCCGGGCGGTCCGGGAGCTGCCGGTTCGCCTACAGGCCGCTGCAACCCGCTACGGCTTCCGCTGCGAGCAGGTGAGCATCAGGCACCAGCGCTCGCGGTGGGGGAGCTGCTCTCCCCGGGGGGCCATCTCCCTCAACCTGCGGCTGCTGTTCCTCCGTCCGGAGTTGTTGGACTACGTGCTGCTGCACGAGCTCTGTCACACGAGAGAGCTCAACCATTCCGAGCGGTTCTGGGCGCTGCTCCGGAGTCTGGATCCGGAGTGTGACACTCATCGCCGGGAGACGCGTGAAGCATGGCGCGCCCTGCCCCGCTGGCTGCGAACGCAGGACGGCTCCGGTTCCCTTTGACGTTTCGCGGGGAACTGGACCCGGTTCCCCGTCCGCGATACCATAGAGAAGCTTCGATCCTTTAATCGAGCCCAGAGAGGCCGAAAGGAGCCATGGATGGACAGCGGTCCACGTCCCTCCGCGCCCAGGCTTGCCTGTCGCGCGTATCCTCCGGAACGTTTCCTTCTCCCCAGAGTCCACCTTCTGGACCCCGCCCAAGGAGTCGACTACGTCGGTGACCTTCTGGTTGCCGACGGGGGCATTGCGGCGATCGGGAAACAGGTGGCCGTGGATACGGACGTGGAGGTGCTGAACGACTACGCTGGCTGCTGGGTCTTTCCTGGCTTCGTGGACCCCCATGCCCACCTGCGCACCCCTGGGTTCGAGTACAAGGAAGACCTCGCCTCCGCCGCCCGGGCGGCGGCTGCGGGAGGCTACGTCGCTGTTGTGGGTATGGCCAATACAGATCCCGCTGTGGACTCGGGAGCGGTGGCTTCTTGGGTGCTGGGCACGGCGGCCGACCAGGCCGCGGTGCGGGTGGGCCAGGTCGGGTCTGTGAGCAAGGGGCTGAGAGGCGAGGAATTGGCGGAGATGCGCGAACTGGCGGATGCCGGAGTTGTCGCCTTCAGCGACGACGGCAAGCCGGTCTCCGATGCCGACCTTGTGCTGCACGCGCTTCGATACGCGCGGGGCACCGGCAGGCCGATACTCCTTCACCTCGAGAACAAGAGCCTGTCAATGGACGGGGTGATGCACGAAGGCAAGTGGAGCGCCCGGCTGGGGCTGCGGGGCATACCCGCCGCGAGCGAGTCGGGGCCGCTGGCGCGGGATCTGGAGTTGGTGCGGTACGTTGCGCAGGAACAGACGAGATTGGCGGCCGCGCGTGCGGCAACCGGACTGAGCTCAGGAGGTGGCGCAGCAAGTGGCGACGCAGCCGACTCGAACGCCTGTGCCGACCGACCTGGGTCTGTAGATGAGGCCCGAGTGCCGCTGGCCCATTTCCAGCACCTCTCCTCGGCGGCCGCGGTCCGGCTGATCGCCCGGGCGAAGCAGGAAGGCCTGCCGGTCACGGCCGAGACGACACCGCATCACCTCTACTTCACCGACGAACGCCTCGTGAGCTTCGACCAGAATCTGAAGGTCAATCCGCCGATCCGTTCCGAAGCCGATCGGGAGGCCCTCATCGCCGCGCTGGCCGACGGGACGATCGACTGCGTCGGCACCGACCATGCCCCTCACGCGCCTCAGGAGAAAGAGGTGCCCATGGAGGAGGCTCTGAACGGCACGATCGGGCTGGAGACGGCCTTCGCAGCGCTTTACACCAGCCTTGTGGCGACCGGTAAGGTGCCGCTTGCGCGCGTGATCGATGCGCTGTCCACCGCGCCCTGCCGCCTTCTGGGATTGGCGCCGCCGCGCCTGGTAGCGGGCGCCCCCGCCGACTTCTGCGTGGCGGATCTGGAGGAGACGTGGACGGTGACACCGGCGGCGCTGCGGGGCAAGAGTCGCAACAGCGCGTTCTTGGGAGAGATTCTGACCGGCCGGATCCGGATGACGGTCGTGGATGGGGCGCGCCGCTTCGCGCGCGCCGCAGGGGAGGCTTGATGTACAGAGGGGATGTTCCCGGCTACGTGGTGCTGGAGGACGGCACTATCTTCAGCGGTTTCGGTTTCGGGACCGAGGGGAGCGTGCTGGGTGAGCTGGTCTTCAACACCGGCATGACCGGCTACCAGGAAATAGCCACCGACCCGTCCTACCACGGCCAGATGGTCACCTATACCTACCCCATGATCGGCAACTACGGTGCGGCCGACCATCTGCTCGAGTCGGAAGAGGCTCATTCCCGGGCCATCATCGTGCGGGAGATCAAGAACACCGCGTGGAATGCCACGTGCCCTGAGGCTTGGGTGGATTGGCTGAGCGACAGGGGCATCGTGGGGGTGGCCGGCATCGACACCCGGGCGCTCACGCGCCGCATCCGGGAGCAGGGGGCGATGACCGCCTGCGTGGCGGCCGGCCGGGACCTCGATTTGGACGAGGTCCTCGCCTCCGTGCATGCGTTCCCCGGCATGACCGGGCAAGACCTGGCGAGTGTCGTCAGCTGCAAGGAGCCGTACGAATGGGAAGGCGGCGCCGGATGGGGCCTGGAGACGCCGGAGCCACGCTTCAATGTGGTGGCGTACGACTTCGGACTGAAGCGCAGCATCCTGAAGAACCTGGCGGCGGCCGGCTGCCGGGTGACGGTGGTACCGGCGAAATGGTCGGCCGAGCAGACCCTGGCGATGAAGCCCGATGGCGTCTTTCTCTCCAATGGCCCGGGCGATCCTGCGGCGGTCGGCTATGCTGTGGAGACCATCCGGGAGTTGTTGGGCAAGGTGCCGGTATTCGGCATCTGCCTCGGTCATCAGCTCATGGCCCTGGCGATCGGTTTCTCCACCTACAAGCTCAAGTTCGGGCACAGAGGCATCAACCACCCGGTGCGCAACTATCTGACCGGGCGCATCGAGATCACCAGCCAGAACCACGGGTTTGCGGTCGAGCCCCCGGCTCTCGTCAAGGCGGCGCTCGAACGGGGAGCCGTGGTGGGCGACGGGGGCGTGTCCGGTCTGAATGCTGAGGACATGGTCCTCGATTCCCGTTTCGGCCCGGCTCAGATCACCCATCTCAACCTGAACGACGGCACGGTGGAGGGCCTCCGGCTGCTCGACCTCCAGGCGTACTGTGTGCAGTACCACCCGGAAGCCGGTCCGGGTCCGCACGACAGCCACTACCTCTTCTACCAGTTCGCTGAGGTCATGGACGGATAGCGCGGCGCCGCAGCAAGCGGCGACGCCTCGACGAAAGGGGAGACGATGATCGCAGCAGGTGACAAGGTACCGCTCTTCACGGTGGAAGGTAGCGACGGCGAGGTGGACCTCGGCGCGCTGCTCAAAGAGAAGCCGGTCGTCCTGTACTTCTTCCCCAAGGCGTTCACGTCCGGCTGAATCACGGAAGCCGTTGAGTTCAACGGTTTGCTCCCCGAGTTCGATGCCCTCGGCGTGGCGGTGGTCGGCATGTCCGTAGACACGGTGGCCCGGCTGCAGAAGTTCCGGGACAAGTACGGCCTCCTGTTCCCTCTGGCCAGCGACTACGACCGGGCGATAGGCGCGGCTCTGAAGACCTTGAAGGGTGGGCCGGAGAGCACGCACGAACGCGACACGGTGGTTGTCGCCCAGGATGGGACGGTCGTTCTGGCGTACAAAAAGGTCAAAGCCAGCGGTCATGCCGCAAAGGTCCTGGCCGACGTGAAGCAGGCGCGCGCCGAAGGCCGTCTCTGAGCAGCCGGTCGTGCCGTTCGCTCCCTCCTGAGGCTCGGCCCGAGCCGCCACTGCCGTCGTTCTCGGGCGACGGCAGGCCGGGTAGCCGAATACCGGCGGCCGCTCGGGCTAAGCCGTCTTCTCGTGGAAGACCCCGACCGGAGTGCCGTCGGGGTCGAGGAACATTCCCCATTCGCCGACGTCCTCGATGGGCGTTTCGGGCACAAGCAGGGTTCCTCCTGCGCCGACAGCCCGAGCGAGGGTCTGCCCCACGTTGTCCACGCCGAAGTACACGTTGAGAGAGTAGCCAGGGGCCGATTCGGGCTTCACATACATGGCACCCCGGGGCGGAACGCCCGGATCCACCATGGGGTAGCCGGGAAAGGCCGGAGCCGTCTCCACTTCCCATTGAAAGACGTTGGTATAGAATTCGCGCGCTTTCTCCAGGTCGGCGACCACCAACTCCCAGTGCACGATAGGGTTACCCATGCCCACGCCCTCCTTGGCTCGCTCGATACCACGTACGACGATTGTCGCCGGACAGGAGATACCCGGTTCAGTCTTTCGCCAAGTCCTGCAGGTGCGCGACGGCCCGTCCGCCGTTCCCGGCGGCCATGGTCTGGTAGTCGGGGACCGTGTAGACCCAGATGTCGTCGTCACGGAAGTTGGAGAATGCCAGGAGCCTGCCGTCCGGGGAAACGTCCAGGCCCGTGCACTGGTTCCCTCCGACGATGGCGTCGAGCACCTCGCCGCTGGCCGCATCGAAGACGAGGACCGAGCCCCATTCCAGGCCTTTGGTGAGGTATCCGGTGTCGGGATTGTCCTCTCCCCGACAAGACACGAACAGCATCCTCTTGTCGGGGCTCAGAGCTATGGTGTTCGGGCACGGATCGGTATCGGCCAACTTGGTGACCTCGTCGGTGGCGAGGTCGAGCGCCCACACCGCGTTCGACGTGAGGTCGCCGATGAAGAGCAGTCCTCTCTTCTCATCGACGGCCATGTGACGCATGGAGCCGCCGGTCTTCTTGAAGATCACCTTACCGTTCCTCGTAGCCAGGTCGATCTTCTGAAGCTCGCCGCTCTTGAACCCTGCCACATACAGCGCGCGGCCGTCGGCCGTCTCGTATAGTCCGCGGGGATTGGCGACGGTGGGGATGCGGTGGACCGTCTTACCGGTAGCCAGGTCGATCTCCGAGACGTTGTTGCTGGACCAGTTCGACGCCCACAGAGTCTTCTCGTCGGGCGACAGTAGCATGATCTTGGGCCACGTCCCTCCGGTCTTGAAGGTCCGGAGCACCTCTTTCGTGGCCGTGTCGATCTCAAAGACCGAGGCCGTCTCCATCTGACTCACATAGGCCCTGCTGCCGGCCTTGTTGAAGATGATCTCGACCGAACCGTATTTCCCGAGCTTGATGCTGTCGAGCTTCTTGCCGGTAATGGGGTCGTAGATCTCCAGCCCCTGTCCGGCCAGCAGTGAGACCCACAGTTCCTTTCCATCCGGCGTGAACGCCACCTGCTTTGGTTGCGTTCCACACTTGAAGCGTACGAGGCTCTGCAGGAGCAGGCCTTTCGGATCGAGCCACACGGTCAGGGATTGGGGACTGTCGAGGCTGATCTCACGGACCGCCGGGTTGTAGCCGGACTTGGTGAGAGAGACGGTGATATCACCGCCCGGAACCGGCTCCTCGTAGGGGGTGGTGCCGGTGACCGTGGTCTGGTCCTGCAGGGTTATCGCCACTGCGGCCCCGTCCGGGTGGGAAACGAGTTCCAGATCCTGGGCCGGACCATTGGGGAGGACGATTGTCGGGCTGGTCGTGGCGCCTGTTGCTTGTGCGCTTTCCGTGGTGGTCACTGCTCCGGAACCTTGCACCGCAGTGCCGCCGCCCGCTCGGGCGGTGGTTTCTCCCGGCTTTGCCGCGTAGTAGATCCCCGTACCGATTGCGGCGAGAAGGGCGAGCACGACGAGGACGGCCGCTAGCCGGCGGCGAAGATAGGTCCGTCGTCCTGACCGGCGCCCGGATCCCAAGGGACCAACGCCCCCGCCCGTGGAAGAGTAGAGCCGCATGCATCCATAGTAGCGGAAAGGAGACGACCTGCAGGCTCGAATCCCCGGGCGACGGCGAAGGTAGAATCACTACATGAATGGGGGGACGATCGTATGGTTCAGGCGAGACCTGCGGGTGGCGGACAACCCGGCCTTGGCTCACGCTGTCGCTCGGGGGGCGCGCGTGGTCCCCGTGTACGCCCTCGATTGGGAGGAGGAAGACGCATGGAAGCCGGGAGCGGCTGGGCGCTGGTGGCTGGCGGAGTCCCTCCCTCGACTGTCGGCCTCACTGGCGGCCCGCGGCGCCCCGCTCGTGACGGTGACCGGACCCCCGGACCAAGCCATCAGCGCGCTTGCGGCCCGCGTTGGTGCCCCCGAGGTGGTGTGGAACCGCCTCTACGAGCCGTACGCCCGGGAGCTCGACTGCCGGGTGAGCAGCGCTCTCGAAGGGGCGGGCCTGTCCTGGCGCAGCTTCGACGCAGGCCTCCTCTTTGAGCCCGGTGACCTCCTCGCCCGGAGCGGAAGGCCCTTCGTGCAGTTCACCCCGTTCTGGCGCGCCTGCCTGTCCCAGCCCGAACCGGAGCCGCCGTTCCCCGGGCTTTCGGTTCTGGAAGGAGGCGGCCGCACTGTACTGGGGCCCGACCCCTTGGACGCGCACCTCTCCCGGCCGGTCGGGGACGCGGCCCGATGGGCTCCGGGGCCCGGTACCGAGCCTTGGAAGCCTGGGGAGGAGGGTGCCTGGGCGCGCCTGGAGGGCTTTGTCGAGTGCTGTCTGGCCCGATACGACCGGGCTCGCGACTTTCCCGACAGGGAGGGTACATCCCGGCTGTCGCCCCATCTGCACTTCGGGGAGATAGGACCGCGCCAGGTTTGGCATGCTGTACGAGAAGCCGGGGAGCGAGGAGGCGCCGCCGGCGAAGCTGCGGCGCCGTTCCTCAGGCAGCTGGGCTGGCGGGAGTTCGCTCACTATCTGCTCTATCACTTCCCCCAGATGGCCGAGCGGCCCTTCCGGCCCGAATTCGCCGAATTCCCGTGGCAGGACGACCCCGCCGCGCTGGATGCTTGGAAATGGGGTGCAACGGGCTACCCGCTGGTCGACGCCGCTGCGCGACAGTTGCTGGCCGAGGGCTGGGTGCACAACCGCGCGCGTATGGTCTCCGCGTCGTTCCTCACGAAGGATCTGCTCATCCCCTGGCAGGAAGGAGCGGCTTGGTACTGGGATCGGCTGGTCGATGCGGACCTCGCCAACAACACCCTCGGCTGGCAATGGACCGCCGGCTCCGGCCCTGACGCCGCTCGCTACTTCCGCGTGTTCAACCCGGCTCTTCAGGCACAGCGTTACGATCCGGACGGCTCGTACGCCCGCCGTTGGTTGAACGCCTGGAGCCCCGGAGGGGCCGCCCTGGCGAAGGGCCACCCCTCCTCCGCAAGACGGGGTCCCGCTGAGACCATCGTCGACCACGGGGAAGCTCGGGCTCGGGCCCTTGCAGCCTTTCGGGGGATGCGCGAAGCAGCCGGGCGGTGAGATGAACAAAGCCGCCTCTTGCCAAGCGACATGCAAGTATGAGACGTTTTATGCGGTCCGGAAAACGAGAGAGAGGACGGCGATGATTGGACGAGCAGACAGGTCCTGAGCCGCAACCTCCAGCCGGGCCGTACCAACGCCCTCCTTCTCGTGAATCCGAGCGTTATCGGGCGCCCGCTCCGGATCACCGTTCTTCCTCGGACCCGCGCGGTTACCCTCCTGAAGGCCGCTATCCGCCTCAGGACCCCTCTCCGCCCCCAAGCGAGCACCGGCCTCCCGGCCCCTATCAGAATCTCGACCCCTCGCAGGACCCGGCCCCTGGTTCCCGGCGTCGAGACGGCAGGTATCTCGGCGGCTGGGCACTCGGGGTCATTGTCATCGTCATCGGGGTCGTCTTCCTGGCCAGGAACGCGGGTTGGTTCGGAGAGGGGTGGAACTTCGACAACTGGTGGGCGCTCTTCATCCTGATCCCGGCCTTCGGGTCTTTGGCCGGGGCGTGGCGTTCCTATCGCGCGAACGGCGGCCGTCTCGGCGGAGATGTCGCCCGCGCGCTGATGATCGGATTGGTGCTTCTGGCGGTCACGGTCATCTTCCTGCTGGAACTCGACTGGGGAAAAGTCTGGCCGGTACTGCTTGTGATCGTGGGCTTGGGGCTTCTCCTGGGGTGGAAACGGAACTAGGCGCAGCTAGGTAGACCGGTGCGAGAGAGGAGGCGTCGTGGCTGGTGATACCAAGGTGGGTGCGGCTACCGAGATCTCGATCGAGAGGCAGATGCTGAAGCGGTCGCTGACGCTGTTGCCGCTGTTCGGGATCATCTTCTTCACAGTATGCGGGGGGTCTTTCGGCATCGAACCCCTGTTCGGTTCGGCGGGACCGGGCATGGCCCTTCTGTTGATTGCGATCATGCCGTTCGCATACAGCGTGCCCAACATCCTCATGGTGCGCGAACTGCAGTCCATGATGCCGGTGGAGGGCGGCTACTACCACTGGACGAAGCAGGCCTTCGGGCCTTTCACCGGCTTTCTCACGGGGTGGATGAACTGGGTGATGTCCTGGGTGGACGTGGCCATCTACCCGGTGTTCGCCGCGACGTACCTTGGCTTCTTCATCCCGGCGCTCGATTCGGGGGCCGGAGGCATACCCGCCTGGGTGCTGCAGTGGCTGGTTGCGATCGTCTTCATCTGGGTGATCTCGGGCATGCAGATCTGGGGATCCCGCTTCACTGGGCTCACGAGTATCTGGATGGCGGTGATCCTCTACATCCCCCTCGTCATTATGTCCGTGGTCGGCTTCGTCAACTGGGGCACGCAGGGCTCGGACTTCCAGATGAGCTTCCTGCCCGAAGGCACCGGCATCACGGGGGCCTTCAGCTTGGGGTTGTTCGTGGTGATGTGGAACTACATGGGTTTCGAACTGCCGACTACTACTGGGGACGAGATCGTCAGGCCGAAACGGACGTATCCACTGGCTATGGCGCTGGTCCTCGTCGCCGCCATCGCCACGTACGCGATCCCAACTGTAGCCGGTCTCTATGGCGGCGGTGGTGAAGGCGGGAGGGTCAACGCTTGGGGTATCGAGGAGTCGCAGGAAGGCGCCGGGATCGGTCCGGACCTCATGGCCGTAGGGATGACCGAGCAGCAGATCCAGGCCGCCGGTATCGACCCGGCGGCGGCTTCCGGATGGGAGTTCCCGGATATCGCCAACGCCGTGGCGGAGAAGTCAGGATTGGGCAGCGGTTTCGCGACGTTCTTGGGCAACTTCACTATGGTGGCCGCCATCCTCAGCATGCTGGGGCTGTTCATCGGGAACAGCGTGAGCGGAAACCGAGTGCCGTTCGCGCTGGCCGAGGATGGGATGATGCCCAAGGCCATCGTGCGGGTCCACCGCTCCCGAGGGACCCCGTGGGTGGCCATTGTGCTGTGCGGGGTCATCTTCAGCGTGTTCTCGTTACAGGCCTTCGGATTCCTCATCATCATCGACGTCCTACTCAACTCGCTGACCTTGCTTATCCAGTTGGCAGCACTGTGGAAACTGCGGAGGAGCCGCCCCGAGATACCACGCAAGAAGATCCCACTGGGCTACGTGGGGCTCTTCCTGGTGACCATCCTGCCCACGGCGGTCATCCTGTTCGCCATCTACAGCCAGGTCGTGGAAGAGGGCTGGGGTGCTGTCTACTACGCGGTGGGGGCGATCGTCATCGGGGCGATTCTCTACTGGCCCATCAGGAGGTTCGTCAAGATCAAGAACAACATCCCCGACGTCGACCCCTACGTGCTCGGGGACGAGGACCGGGTTCCCGGAGTGGCGGTTCCGGTGGGGAGCGATGCTCAGTGATGTTTGTTGTGATGTCCCGTGACTGAAGAGCGACCGAGGAGCGGATCATGAAGGTGCTTCTTGTGGGAGTCGGCGGAGTCGGCGAAGCGCTGGCTGTGCTGGTGAAGGATAGGCCCTGGGTGGAGACGCTCGTCCTTTGCGACTACAACCTGGACCGGGCCCGGGAGGTCCAGGCCAAGGTGGGGCGGGCCGACCGCATGCCGGTGGAGTTCATCGATGCGAGCGACAAGGACCACGTTGTGGCCTTGGCTCGAAAGCACGGGGTGGATCTGATCCACAACGCTGTGGACCCGGTGTTCAACGAAGCCATCTTCGACGCGGCGTATGAAGCCGGCTGCAACTATATGGACATGGCGATGACGCTGTCCACCCCGGATGCCGCCGACCCGTTCAACAAACCCGGGATCAAGCTGGGGGACTACCAGTTCGCGCGGGCGGCGGACTGGGAGAAGCAGGGATTGCTGGCGTTTCTCGGTATGGGAGTGGAGCCGGGCATGGCGGATGTGTTCGCCAAGTACGCGGAGAAGAACCTGTTCGACGAGATTGAGGAGATCGGGGTGCGGGACGGTGCCAACCTCGAAGTCCGGGGCTACGAGTTCGCGCCCAACTTCTCGATCTGGACCACCATCGAGGAGTGTCTCAACCCGCCGGTCGTGTGGGAGGAGGGCAGGGACTGGTATACAACCGCGCCGTTCTCCGAGCCCGAGATGTTCGAGTTTCCAGAGGGCATCGGGCCGGTCGAATGTGTGAACGTTGAGCACGAGGAAGTGCTGCTGGTGCCGCGCTGGATCAAGTGCAAGCGGGTCACCTTCAAGTATGGCCTGGGCGACGAGTTCATCAACGTGCTCAAGACCATCAAGATGCTCGGTCTGGACAATCGCTTCCCCATCGACGTCAAGGGCGTCAAGGTGGCACCGCGGGACGTAGTGGCCGCCTGCTTGCCCAACCCGGCCCACCTGGGCGACCAGATGTTCGGTAAGACCTGCGCCGGCACCTGGGTGAAGGGCACCAAGGACGGAAAGCCGCGCCAGGTGTACCTTTACCAGGTGGCCGACAACGAGACATGCATGAGAGATTACGGAGTGCAGGCCGTGGTGTGGCAGACGGCCGTGAACCCGGTTATCGCCTGGGACCTGCTCCAGAGCGGTGTATGGAAAGGTGCCGGCGTCCTGGGACCGGAGGCGTTCGATCCCGATCCCTTCCTGGAACTCATGCCCACGTACGACTTTCCCTGGGGACTCAAGGAGATGCCCAGCTGACGTGGCTTGGCGATTAGCTCGTGAACGTGTGCTCTTCCGCACTCACCAGGCGCCGTTCCAGGCGCCGGAATGGGCTGTGGGTGCCCTGGTTGACGTCGGCGGAACGCTCTACAGGGTGACCCGCTGGAATGAACTGCGGCCGGTGACCCTCGAGCGAGGCGGGACTGTGCGGGAGTGGGAGGTGCTCGGTCGAAAGGCCTCAGACAAGGAGATCCGCGAGGAGCTGGCAAGGGGCGCCGAGACGCTGCTTCGCGACGAGGACGATCGAAGCTAGGCGGGCTGCCGGTGCCCGGTCCGCCGCACCAGGCGAAACCACCCACGGCGGCGGGTCAGGCTCTCTTTAGTATGATGGGTCGGTCAGGCATAGGCACACTGATCGGTTGCGTATCGGACTCGAAACCGGAGGGGCAGGGACATGGCGGGCTCGGCGAAGGTGGAGCGCAAGCGTATCGCTGAACTGATGGAGCGCGAGGAGAAGAGGCTCGAGGAGGCGACGCCCAAGTCCTACGAGTTGTACAAACGGGCGGCGCACCACCTGCCCATGGGGGTCTCTTCCAGCTACCAGGCCCGGGATCCCTACCCGGTGTACTTCACCCACGGCAAGGGCTCCAAGATCTATTCGGTCGACGGCCAGGAACTGAGCGACTTCCACAACGGATTCGGCTGCATGGTGCAGGGGCACGCCCATCCGGCGATCGTCGAGACCATCCAGGAGCGGTGCCAACTGGGGTCCCAGTTCGCCCTGCCGACGGAGGATTCCATCATCATCGCGGAGCATCTCGCCGGGAACTTCAAGCTGCCCAAATGGCGCTTCGTGAACTCCGGCTCCGAGGCCACCATGGACGCGATCCGCATCGCTCGGGCCTACACCGGCCGCGACCAGGTGGTGAAGATCTTCGGCTCGTATCACGGGCACCACGACTACGTGATGGTCAGCCTGGGCATCGCCGACTGGGGCGACATCGGGCAGCGCGACAACTACAGGTCCGTCTCCTATGGCAAGGGCATCCCGCAGGCGGTCATCGACATGACGGCGGCGGTGCCGTTCAACGACGCTCCCATGATGGAGGCGCGTATCCAGCACCTCGTCGACGAGGGGAAGCAGCCGGCCTGCGTCATCATGGAAGCGGCCATGATGAACCTGGGCGTGGTGTTGCCCGAGCCCGGCTACCTGGAGGCCGTCCGCGAGATCACGAAGAAGTACGGGATCGTGCTCATCTTCGACGAGGTGAAGACCGGTATCTGCACTGCGGCGGGAGGCGCGGTGGAACGCTTCGGCGTGGTACCCGACATGGTGACGCTGGCGAAGGCTCTGGCCGGCGGGTTGCCCTCCGGGGCCATCGGCGGGTCCGAGGAGGTCATGAGTGTGGTGGAGTCAGGCAAGGTCTATCAGGTGGGCACCTACAGCGGCAATCCGCTGTCGATGGCCGCTGCCCGCGCCAGCCTGGAGCAGGTCATGACACCGGATGCCTACAAACACCTCAACTACCTGAACGACCGTCTCATCAAGGAGTGCGACGCCATCTGCGCCACGTACGACTTTCCCGGGTACACCGTGGGCATTTCGTCCAAGGGCTGCGTCAACTTCGCGAGCGGCAAGATCACCGACTACGAATCGTTCATCAAGTATCAAGATTTCGAGCTCTGCAACCTGGCCTGGCTCTACAACATCAACCGGGGCGTCATCATGGCGCCCGGACGCGAAGAGGAGTGGACGCTCTCGGTGCAGCACACCGACGAGGATATCGACCGGTACGTCAACGCGTTCGAAGAATTGATCAGGGACGTGCTCGCCTGACGGGTCGAGTACGAAGCCCGGTCTGTACGAGGAGCCGGCCGGTGGACGAAGGACGCACATGAAAGACCGGACCGCATCGCGCGTCTACTATGTCGACTGGCTGCGCATCCTGGCGGTGCTGCTGCTGTTCCCGTTTCACACCCTGCGGGTCTTCAATCACGAGGACTTCTATGTGAAGGCCGCGACGCTGTCTGCGGTCGCGGACTGGGTCATCGGATTCGTTGCGTTGTGGCACATGCCCCTGTTCTTCTTTCTGGCTGGTTGTTCGACCTATTTCGCCCTCCGACGCCGCACTCCGAGACAGTATGCCTGGGAGCGGGTCAAGCGACTATTGGTGCCTCTCGTCTTCGGCATCCTCATCCTGGTCCCTCCGCAAACCTGGTACGGCGGACGCTCCAACTCGGGCTACGGAGCCTCATACTGGCACTACCTCGCGAGCGGGGACTTCATGAGGTGGAACATGGGGGAGAGTGGGGACTACTACGGCGGCTTCGGAACCGGCCAGTTGTGGTTCATCCTCTGGCTGTTCCTGATCTCCCTGATCCTTCTCCCGCTCGTCGCCTGGGCCGCTCGTGGGATGGTGACGCCTCGGGTACAGCGCCTCGGCCGTGTGCTGTCTCATCCGGTCGCCTGGTTTGCGCCGGTCGTACTCCTCTTTCTCGCGGAGGCAGCGCCCGAACAGGTTGGCCAGCCGACTCTGCTCTACGCGTTGGTATTCCTGCTCGGATTTATCTTCGTATCCGACCCGGCCTTCGAAGAAAGGGCCGAGCGCTACAGGTTTCCGGCATTCCTTGCCGGCATTGGGCTCACCGTCTTCTGGGTCGTGGGCGAGGATTTCCGGAATGGGCTTCCGGATCCCTCGTGGGGCCGGGCGGGCTTCGCATTCCTGGGAGCGGCCGCCCTTTGGCTGATGATCGTGGGGGCGATGGGGATGGGCAAGCGCTATCTGGACCGGACCTCGAACGTGCAACGCTATCTGGCAGAGGGGTCGTATCCGTTGTACGTCATCCACCAGACCGCGATCGTCGTGATTGGTTTCTACGTGGTGGACTTCGCCTCCCCCTGGGGGGCTCAGTGGGTGCTGTTGCTCGTGCTGGCGGTGGCGGCCACGTTCGCCATGTACGAGATCGCCCGCCGGGTTGGCTTCCTCAGGTTCTTGCTGGGGATGAGGAGACGCAGGCCGGCGGTGGTGCCGGTTCCGACGGAGGTTCGGTAGCGCGGTTGTCCCGCTACTCCTGCCCCTCTCCGTCCGGTCGCTCCGTCACGAGTCCCGGACCCCAGCCCTGGCCGAGCGGCGGGACTTGGTCTCCGGGCGAGTAGGGGTTGTAGAGCCGGGGTCGGGCCTCGTTCACGTACAACTGGAAGATGTCCGGCCGGTTGTAGTGCCCGGCGAAGTCGTGGCGTAGCTTGGCGGCGATGCAAAGGTCGAGGTTGCAGTCGGCGTAGATGATGCCTTCTTCCGCTCCCATTGGACCGGCGAGGATGCGCTGATTCGGCCCCACGATGACCGAGCCGCCGCAGCAGTCGGGGCTGCGCAGGAAGGCTTCGCCTTCCGGTCCCACCTGTAGCTTGGCGATCATGTCGTCGTCCACAGTGCCGCACGGCGAGATCACGAAGGCTTTGCTCATCTGAGCGAACGCCTGTGAATCGATCGCCACGCGGATGCGCATGGGGTCGCCGCTGGTGGGGAAGTGGTTGGGCCAGCTGCTCACATGGAACCGGGTGCCTTGAGCGATGAACGTGAATGCGGCGAGGGGGTTGGAGTTCTCCCCGCAGATGAGCCCACTGACGGGACCGAACTCGGTGGGGATGGCCTTCATGGTGTCGCCGTACCCGCCGGCGTGCACCAGGCGCTCGCCCACCGTCGGCATGACCTTGACGTGCCGGCCGAGGAAGCTGCCGTCGGGACCGATGAAGAGCTGCGAGTTGTACATGGTTCCGGTGGTGCCCGGCAGCTTCTCGCAGGCGCCCATGATCACGTAGGCGTTGGCGTCGCGGGCGGCAGCGCACAGCCTGTCGAAGTCAGGGCCGGGCACCTCGAGAGAATTCTTGAAGAGTTCCACCGCGAGCTTGTTCGCGATGGTCCCGGTGGCGGGATGGTGGTGGTACCAGATGGGATGCGTGGGGACGAAGCCCTCCGGGAAGGCGACGAGGCGGGCTCCTCCGGCCGCCGCCTCGGCGATGAGCCGGCAGGCTTTGTCGATGGAGCCTTCCCTGTCCAGGAAGACCGACGCGGCCTGCACTGCCGCCACCCTCACCACCGGATACAAGTCACCGCCCACGGTTTACCTCACTTTGCTGGCCTTTTCTTGAGATGGTATCACCGGGCGTCGGCTCGCGGGTGAAGGAGCTTTTGGCCGACGGCCAGACGCGGGTATCCTGAGACGGCACGAAAGCGAACGCGCGGGAAGCCGCGCCATGGTTACGGAGGACCGTTGTGGAGTTCATCCTCACTCGACGCAGCATCCGCCGCTTTGCCGACAGCCCTGTCCCCGACGACCAGGTGACGGCGCTCCTTCGAGCGGCGATGGCCGCCCCTTCGGCGGGCAACCAACAGCCCTGGCAGTTCGTGGTGGTCCGTGACCCCGCGATCCGCCAGGTCATCGCCGGGGCCAACCCGTACGGCGGGATGGCCCGGCAGGCCCCCGTGGTCGTCGTCGTCTGCGCGGACATGACCCGCGATCAACGCCCGGGGTTCTGGTCGCAGGACTGCGCTGCGGCTACGCAGAACCTGCTGCTTGCCGCCCACGCGGCCGGGCTGGGAGCCGTGTGGTGCGGCACCTATCCCCGGGAAGAGCGCATGGGTCCCATCGCCGAGGTCTTGGGTCTACCGGAACACATCATCCCGTTCTCGGTCATCCCGATAGGGTATCCTGGCGAACGACCGGCCCCGGCCGATCGCTACGATGCCGGCCGGATCCACCACGAGCGTTGGTAGGGAGGTTCGCATGAAGAAGTCTCTTGGTCCGGACACCTGGCTCTACCCGACCCCGGTGTTCGTCGTGGGCACGTACGACTCGGAGGGCAAGCCCAACGTGATGACGGTCGCCTGGGGCGGCATCTGCTGTAGCAAGCCCCCATGCGTGGCCATCTCGGTGCGAAAGGCCACCTACACGTACGCCAACCTGGTGGAGAAGCAGGCGTTCACCATCAGTCTCCCAACGGAGGATCAGCTGGTTTCCGCCGATTTCTTCGGCGTCGCCTCGGGGCGGGACACCGACAAGTTCGCCGTATCGGGGCTCACTCCGGCGCGCTCGGACCTGGTGGACGCCCCCTACGTGGCCGAGTTCCCGTTCGTGCTCGAGTGCAAGATCGTCCATACGGCGGAATTGGGACTGCACACACTCTTCGCCGCAGAGATCCTCGACGTCAAGGTGGACGAGTCGTGCCTCGACGACCGTGGACAGCCGGTGGCCTCGCTTGTCAAACCCGTCTGGTGGGGGCCAAGCGAGAACCGGTACTATGCCACGGGCGCGGACCTTGGGAAGGGGTTCTCGGTCGGCCGGGCGCTCGAGGGCGGAGGCGGCGCCCCGTCGTCGAGTTGAGCGGAGGGAGTACCGGGGGTAGCCTCTGATGCAGGCAATGTCCAGCCGCCATGAGGGCAGGTCCGTTGTTCTGCTCGCGGGGGCCATCGCACTCGTCGCGGCCGTCGTCTTCGGCTTCGGGTTGAGCGGATGCGGTTCGGAAGCGGGGTCGGAGCCGCCGAGCGGCCCGGACAGCCTGGTGGTCCTCACCGTGGAACAAGCCCTGCAGGCTGAGCCAGGTCAGGATCTGAAGGTCGAAGGCTACGTCGTTTCCGTTGGCGGCGAGATAGTGCTGTCCTCGGCCCTCGCCGAATCGATGCCGCCGCAGGCTGCAGGGGCAGTCGTGCCTCTGGCCGATCTCGACCTCACCCGGATCGTTGGGTTGAGCATAACCGTTGGCCGGCCCGAGATGGCGGAGGCCACGTGGTCGGACTTCCCGGTGGTACTCACAGGGGCTGTTGCGAACGGCGTTTTCGCAGTGCAGGAGGTTCCGTCCGTGGAGGAAGCTGTGTTGGACGGTATCCGCGTGCGCTTCAGCCCGGTGAGCGAGCCCATCAGTTCCGGCGATGACGTCTGGTGGGCGATGGACGTCGGAAACACCGGGCGGTCGGCCGTGGACCTGACGTTCTCCAGTGGGCAGCGGGGTGACGTCACCCTCGTCCTCGGGGGCGAGGAGCTCTACGCCTGGAGCGAGGGCAAGGCATTCGATCAGGCTCTCCAGACGGTCGCGCTCGAACCGGGAACCACCTTTCCGGTTGTTCTGAACGACACACTGGACGTCCCGCCGGCAACATACGAGCTGAAGGCCTGGGTCACGGCGGTGGTGGGGTCGGGAGACACAGCGGCCCCGCTTCCCTCCATCACGTACACGTTGACGGTGCACTGAACCCCCTGAGCCGCCCCGGCAATCCCCGGGCCCTGGTAACCGTGTGGTGCTGTGCCCTCTCGACCATGGATGCTCGGTGCCCGAATGGGCCTTCTGGGTCCCGGCCTCCCGGTCCGCTGGGTCGCGCCTTCCCACGGGCGCCGACGCTTCCGTAGCTACCGCCCACTAGGTATGATGGATGGTGTGAGATATCGTGTTGGGGCAGATGTCGGGGGGACGTTCACCGACCTTGTGGCCATGGATGAGGCGGGTCGCGTCATCGTGGCAAAAGCCCCCACGACACCGACCGATCAGTCGGACGGGGTGCTCGACGCGGTGACCAAGGCGGGGTTGGATCTCTCGAGCGTCGACTTCTTCTGCCACGGCACCACCGTCGGGGTCAACGCGGTCATCGAGAACCGAGGGGCCCGGGTCGCGATAGTGACCACCGAAGGTTTTCGGGACGCCCTGGAGCTGCGCAGAGGGCAGCGTGTCATCGACAATCCCGATGACATGTACAACCTCCAAATGGATCTGCCCCAGGACTATGTGGGCGGGTACGACCCTTTGGTGAGACGGCCTCTCCGTTTCGAGATTCCCGAACGCCTGGATTATCAGGGGCGGGTGCTGAAGGAACTGGACGAGCCCGTGGTACGGAAGGTCGCCGAGGAGCTGAGACGGGCGGGAGTGGAGGCGGTGGTCATCTGCTTCCTGTTCTCGTTCATGAACCGGGCTCATGAACGGCGGACCGCCGAGATCCTCCGCGAGGCGCTACCCGACGTGCCCCTCTCGATCTCCAGTGAGATCCTGCCGGTGATCCGCGAGTACGAGCGCCTCAGCACGGCCACGGTCAACGCGTATGTGATGCCCATCATGCAGTCGTACCTGCGGAAACTGCAGGAACGACTGCGGGCCTGGGGGTTTGGCAGAGAGGTCTACGTCATGCAGTCGAGCGGCGGCATCATGTCGGCGGCGAAGGCGGCCACACGCCCCGTATTCACGGTCGATTCCGGACCTGCTGCCGGCGTGTCGGCGGCGGCGCGACTGGGGGTGTCGCTCGGTCACCCTGACGTCATCTCCTTCGACATGGGGGGCACCACGGCCAAGATCTGCGTGATTCGCGGGGGGCGCCCCGAGGTCACCACCCGCTTCTGGGTGGGCGGGCGGTATTTCATCGGGGTACCGGTCATAGACATGGTTGAAATCGGGGCCGGCGGCGGCAGCATAGCCTCCGTCGATACGGCCGGCGCGGTGCATGTGGGGCCTCGAAGCGCCGGGTCGGTGCCGGGACCGGCCTGCTATGGCAAGGGAGGTCGCGAGCCCACGGTCACCGACGCCGACCTCGTGCTTGGCTACATCAATCCGGGGTACTACCTCGGCGGGCAGATGAGCGTGGATGTGGATGCTTCCCGGGCGGCCATCGGGGAGAGGGTGGCCGAACCTCTGAGGATGGAGGTCACCGAGGCGGCGTACGGCATCTACCGGCTGGTGAACGCCAACATGATCGGCGCGATGCGGGTGGTCACGGTGCAGAGAGGCCGCGATCCCCGGGACTTCACCCTGGTTGTCTCCGGGGGGACCGCTGCGATCCATGCGGTGCGCATGGCCCAGGAGCTTCGCATCCCCCGGGTGGTGGTGCCGTTGCAGGCAGGCGTCTTTTCGGCGGTGGGCTTGATCACCGCCGACGCCCGCTACGACGTCCATCGGTCACACGTGGTCAGACTCAGCAGGGCCGATCCGCGCCGACTGCGGCAGATCTTCAGCGAGATCGCCGCGGAGGCCGCGGCCGAGATTGTGGACCTGGGCTTCGCGCCCGAGGAGATGATCCTGCGGTATGAGGCCGACATGCGCTACGTTGGACAGGCGCACGAAGTGGCGGTGGAGGCGCCGGTCGAGTTGCTTGCGGGCCTGGACGAGGAGGGGATGCGGCGGCTGGGCGATCTCTTCCACGACCAACACCTCCGCCTGTTCGGTCACGATTCCCGAGATTCCGAGGTGGAGATCATGACCCTGTCGGTCTCCGCTGTCGGGCCGCGCGCACCCGTCGGTCCGCCGGCGATAACAGTGGGCGGGGAAGATCCGGCCGGTGCTCACAAGGGGCGCAGACCAGCGTACTTCCCAGAGGCGGCCGGCTACACCGAATGCGACACATACGAGCGGTCGCTCCTTTCCGCGGGCAATGTGGTCTCCGGACCGGCCATCATCGAGCAGATGGACACCACCACCGTGATCCCACCCGGCGAGAGGGCGGTGGTCGACCCCGTTGGCACCCTTATCGTGGAGTTGGCGTCATGAGGGGGCCGGCGTCGGGTGGTGGCATGAATGCAGAGAAGCCGGATGCGGCGGCGGGGAGCCGGGACCTCTTCACCCTAGGGGTGCTTCGCAGCCTGCTGGAGTCCATTCCTCTGGAGATGGCCGAGGTGCTCAAACGCACATCTTACCATCCTATCTTCAACGAGGTCTTGGACTTTTCCACAGCGCTTCTCGACCGCCAGGGCAGGCTTATCGCCTCGTCGATGGGGGTGACGGTGCATCTCGGTGCCCTCGAACTGAGCGCAGGCGCCGTCATCCGCCGCTTCGGCGCGGACGGCCTGAAGTCCGGCGACGTTCTCATCCACAACAACCCATTCCCGGGGGGCACACACCTCCCCGATGTAGATATCATCATGCCTGTCCATCACGGGGGGGTGCTGGTAGCGTATGCGGTCGCCCGCGGCCATCACGGCGACATCGGAGGCATGCACCCGGGCAGTTTCGCCGGCGACACCGTGAGCATCTTCCAGGAGGGCGTGCGAATCCCGCCGATCAAGCTCTATGAAGAGGGCACACTGAACGAAGGGGTCCGCGAGCTGTTCCTCGCCAACGTACGGGTGCCTCAGTTCTCCTGGGGTGACCTTCAGGCTCAGGTGGCGGGCTGCCGGCTCGGAGCCAGACGCATCGGCGAGCTGTTTGCCAAGTACGGAGCCGTGGAGATGACGGGGGCTATGGAGTGGGCCATGGACTACTCCGAGCGGCTCATGCGGGCGGAGATCGACAGGCTCCCCGACGGTGTGTACGCGTTCGAGGACTTCTTGGACAACGACGGCATCGATGTAGAGCGCCCTGTGAGGATCCATGCGAAGGTCACGGTGGCCGGCAGCGACATCACCGTGGACTTCAGCGGCTCCGACGGTCAGGTCAAGGGTCCGGCCAACTGCGTCCTGGGGGTGACGTATTCCGCCACCTACTGCGCTCTCTTCAACCTCACCGACCCGAGCATCCCCAAGAATCACGGCTGTTACCGGCCGGTGACCATCGTAGCTCCCGAGGGGTTGGTAGTGAACGCCCGTTTCCCGTCGCCCGTGGTGAGCGGCAACACCGAGACCTCGATGCGCATCATCGATACCGTGAGCGGCGCGTTGGCTCGGGTCATCCCCGAGCGGGTGATCGGAGGCGATTCGGGTACGGCGACGGCCCACACCGCCGGGGGTTTCGATCCGCGTACGGGCGAGTACTACGCCTGGTACCTCGGCTCCGACCCGACGGCCTGGGGGGCGCGGGCCACCAAGGACGGTTTCGAACTGGCGGGGGGGCCGCGTATCGGGGGGAGCGTATCGCAGGTGTCGATGGAGGTGTTCGAGACCCGGTACCCGTTCCTGGTGGAGCGCTACGAGTTCATGCCGGACAGCGGCGGGCCGGGGCGGTTTCGGGGCGGTACGTCAGGGATCACCATCATGCGACCCCTCGATCACGAGTGTGAGGTGGGTGGGGCCAACGATCGCTGCGTCATCCCGCCCTATGGGATCTTCGGGGGGATGCCCGGGTTGCACGGCGAGAACAAGATCATCCACGGCGATGGCAGCGAGACCCCCATCGATCGCGCAGGGGGAAAGATCGCGCGGCCCGGGGACGTGCTCTCCTTCCGGGCGCCGGGAGGGGGAGGATATGGAGACCCGTTGGAGCGCGACCTCGATCACCTGCAGCACGATCTGGACATCGGCCTCGTCTCGCCCACGAGCGCCCGGCGCGACTACGGCGCAGTGTTGGAAGCCTCCGGCACGAAGATCGACCGGCCGGCGACCGAGGAGAAGCGGGCAGTGCTCAAGTCCGAGTGGATGCGGGAGAGGCTTTTCATAGACCAGAAGACCCAGCCGTTCGCCCGGATACCCTTCCGGACGGTCGGCATGGACGAGCAGACACCATGACGAAATGGGCCGGCAGAGCCTGAACGACGAGGAGCGTGACATGAAGAAGAAGACGTACCCGCTGTACTACGGGGGGAAGAAGCAGAGATTCGCCCGTTCGGTCGTTGTCGGCGACCTCGTGTTCCTCTCGGGCATGAGCGGTCGTACGATGGAGACCGGTGATGTATCTTCCGTCGACGTGAAGGAGCAGATGCTGGTAGCCCTCGACAAGGTGCGGGCGGCCCTGGAGGAAGCCGGCAGCTCGATGGACGACATCGTGAAGACGACCATCTATCTGAAGGACGTGAAGGATTACCAACTGATGCGTGACACCGAATGGGAGTACTGGGAGAAGCATGCACCAGGGCTCATCGAGGAACCGCCG
>CAZWAR010000037.1:2454-25316 GCA_964631965.1 uncultured Gaiellales bacterium | reverse complement strand
CCCCTGGCCCCGTAGTTCTTCACGTTGAGGGTGCCGGAGGGGGCCGGGGTGGTCGCGATAACTCCTACCACTATCACCAATATGCCAAGCCAGAGCGTCCACCGGCGTCTATTTCTCTCCGACGGTTGCCGTTTGCTCTCTGCCCGTTCCTCGTCATCGCTCATGCCTCTGACGTTTGTGTTTCCACCGCTCCCGTTTCGCAAGGAACCCATGCTGGTGACGTCACAGGCGGTCGAGAGCTGCCTGGATCTCGTACTCCAGCGGGTTGAGCCTCTTTGCTCGCTCCAGATACATTTCGGCAAGCGTCCCGAGTTGCGTTCGGGACAGAGTCAAGGGGTTGCTGTCGAGCGAAGGAGAGCCTGTTCCGACCGGTGTCGGACCGACGGTAGTCGCGAGGGCGTCCCTGTAATCCAGGAGCGCCTCTCCCGCTTTGTACGCCAGAAGCCAGTCTCCGGCGTCTTGCGACGCGGCTTGCTGGCGAGCGTCGGCCACGAGAGCGAGCCCTGTAGCAGCGGCCGGAGTGTCGGGTACCGCAATCTGCTGGGCCAGGATGTCCGCTCGAGTGGAGGCCGGCTCCGGGGAAAAGGGATCGAAACGAGCAGCCGTTCTGGTCGCCGCTATCGCAGATCCTGGCAGGGCCATTGTGTTGCGGGTGGCCGCATTCAGATATGTCATCGACAGGAACGGGAAGAAGGCGGAAGCGAAGACCACAAGGGCCGCGAGGACGAGCGGTCCCCTCACCAGCCAGCGTTTCGCGAGCGTCGGCTGCGACGCCGGTCGCTGATGGCTCGGACCGGTTCCAAGCAGCGCCCCTAACATCAGGACGACTGGGAGGGTGACGCCCGCCAGCTGCCAGAGCCAATCGACAGAGGAGTGGACCAGCCAGTAAGTTGAAGCAACGATCATAGCCGCCAATACCGCCTGGTCCTCGCGCCCCTGTCCTCGAAAGCGCAGCACGATCGCCCGCACGAGCACGCCGAGCACGAACGTGGCATAGAGGAGCAGGCCCGGCAGCCCAAGCTCCGCGAGAAGCTGCAGCGGCTGGCTATGCGGCTGCTTGACAGTGCGTAGGGTCACCCGGTGGGCGTAGTAGAACGGTTCGAAATTCTGGGCGCCGAGTCCAAGCAGGGGGTGGCTTTCAAAGGCCTGCCCGGAGATCTCCCAAATCTCGAGACGACCGCTGAGACCGAAATCCATCAGTCTCGTGGAGGACGAATGCACTGTGCTCTCGTCACTATACAAACCGGCCCAGGCCCGACTCACGTAAGAATCCAGCCCGCCCGTTCTCTGGTTCGCCACGAGTAGCCCGGCACCCGCTGCCACGCAGGAGGACGCCAGGAGGATCACGCCTATCCACGTGGCCAATCTTCTCGGCAAAGGGTTGCCATGCGGTTGGATGAGTCGCTGAACGACCCAGGTGATGAGCCACAGCACCAGCACGACGATCACGGAGATGCCGATACGTAGCCAGGCTCGGGAAATGGGGCCGGCTATGTCGTGCTGGTCGCGGACGGCCACGTAAACACCGTTGAGAGGCGACCAGAATACCACCAGGGGTATGCCGACGAGCGCCAGGTTGGTGAGCGCCCGGAAGCGGCCGGGCGACAGGATCAGGAACAGCGGCACCATGAGGATGGTGGTCCACAGCGCCCCTCGGGATTGAGACAGTACGGCCAGCTCGAGAAATATCGCTCCCAGGGCCAGCAAGACCGGTTGCAGCCAGACCTGTCGCGCCCGGGACCGGACCGAGTTGGCCATGCCGAGGGCCAGCCATAACCCGACCATCAGCAGAGCGGCGATCCCGTTCGTGTAGGTGACCGGATAACTCAGCCGTCCTTCAGGGAAGTACCGGGCCTGGTCGGCGGCGAAGCCCACACGAATGAGGATCATGAGGGCGACGACGGTGACGACGCTTACCAGCCCCAATCCCAGCCAGAAGCGAGCCCGCGACCCATACCACCGCACGGCAGCCGCCCCGGTGGCGAACGCGCAGAAGTAGAGGAAGGTGCGGTTGATCTCCTCCCATGCGTTGCTCCGGCTCCCCGCCCAGATGAAACTGGCTGCGGTCCAAACCACCTGGAGGCCGAACAGAAGGAGCAGCACGGTTTGGAGGCGGCCCAGACGGAGCGGAGGGCCGAAGGCTGCAATGACTGCCGCACAGAGTGTGACAGGCATGAGAAACACCAGCCAATCACTGGGGAGATACGAGCCGTGCCGGAGGGCGAACACCAGTGCGAAGGCGCACATCACTCCCAGAACCGCGAGAGCCAACACAGCTCGAATCATCTCGTGACGTCGGCTGTCGGAAGAAACGCTCGGCAAGAGAGTCTCCTCGGTCACAGCATCCTCCGTGTCAGGCTCACAATCCCTCTGATGTTTGCTCGTCCGCGGTCGTACTGACACGATCTTAACCGGTAGCGCCCGATGACGTCGCGTATCGTGAGGTCCTTCCGGCGCAGGTTGTGGCCTGCTCGCCTAGATTCCGCGTGCCTTCGAGTTGCAGACCGAACGCGCTGTCTTCCCCTTCCCATGTTCGATGTCGGAGCACCCTGTAAACTACGCGCCATGAGCAGCATCGACCGCAGAACGTTCCTCCTCCACACGGGTCGCTGGCTGGCCCTCGGCGGCTTGGCGGCTGTGGCTCCGTTCGTCCCGGGATGCGGTGGCGAGACGACCACGACGAGCACCGCTTCGTCCGAGGGAGGGCCGGGGGGCGCCCCGGGCACCGGCGCCGCCGCCCCAGCGAGTGCCTCGACAACAGCAGGTGTCTCCACGACCGCCGGCGCCACGGCGACAACGGCCGGCGAAGCGCAGCCCGGCGGCTCGTCGACCACCGCGGCCGGCGCCGGCACTGCGCCGGCCCACGATCTCGCCGTGGTCAAGGGCGAGTCCGTCGACGGCAACGTCCGCGCTGCGGTCGCCCTGCTCGGCGGCATGGGCCTCTTCGTCAAGCCCGGGGCCAGGGTTGTGGTCAAGCCCAACGTCCTTACCGGGCGACCGCCCGAATACGCCACCACCACGAGCCCGGAACTCATCAAGGCCGTCATCGCCCTGTGCTGGGAGGCGGGTGCGAAGGAGGTCGTTGTACTCGACAATCCCACCTCGAGCGCCCGCTCTTCGTTCGAAACGGCCGGCCTCTCCCAGGCCGTTTCCGACGCCGACGCGAAACTCATCTACCTCAGCAATCGTGACTATGAGGACCACGACATCCCGCAGGGCAAGGTGCTCACCAAGTGGTCGTTCGTCACCGAGGCGCTCGAGGCCGACTCCCTCATCAACCTCACCCTGCCCAAACAGCATTCGGTCTCCGGCGCCACGATGACCATGAAGAACCTCATGGGCGTCATGGGTGGACGCCGCGGCAACATCCACGTGGACTTCAACCAGAAGATCGTCGATGTCAACACCCTCGTCAAGCCCACGCTCTCCATCCTGGACGGCTACCGCGTCCTCTTCCGGCATGGACCCACCGGTGGCTCCTTGGACGACGTCCGTCTCGACAAGACTTTGGTGGCGGGCACGAACCCGGTCTCCGTCGATGCGTGGGGTACCCAGTTCTTCGGCAAGACTCCAGCCGACTATCCCTGGTTGGTCGAAGCCAACGCCCGGGGGATGGGCGAGATCGACGTAGCCAGGCTCGACATTGTCACGGGGACCGCCTAGTGGCGCCAGGCGGTGCTATGGCCCGTCGCCGCCGTTCGAAGCGCAAGCCGGTCCGTCCTCTGTCGGTCCACCGCTTTCGCTGGGCGTTCCAGCTCTTCTTCCTGCTTGTCTTCGTGGGCCTCCTCACGGCCGCCTTCTGGCCGGTGTTCTCCCGGCTGGTCAGCGGGTTCTTGTTGGCCGACCCGCTCATCGCCGCAAACTCCGCCGCCCACGGCTTGTTCCGCTGGGAGATGCTTCTGGCCGTGCCCGTGATCCTGAGCCCGCTGTTCCTGGGGCGAGCGTTCTGCGGGTATGCGTGTCCGATGGGGTTCCTCATCGAGCTCACCGGACCCAAGGGTCGCTCGCGGAAGGGTCGTGTCAAGAAGGAACGTTCGCTTTCGCCGGGCGTGCGCAAGATCTTCCGGAGGGTGCCGCTCTTCGGGCTTCTTGCGGTGCTGGTGTTCATCCTCCTCGGGAGTGGCTGGTTCCTGGTGGCCGACCCCATCTCTCTCTTCACCCGGAGCGCCACGACGCTCCTTTACCCCGCACTCGACCGCGTGATCACCTGGATCGGCGACGGTCTCTATCACTTCGAGTCCCTGAGAGGGGCCGTGGACGGGGTCACCAACACCCTCACCGGGCGTCTCGTGTTCGAGAACGGTCTCCAGTACGCGATGCAAATACTGATCCTGGTGATGTTCGTGGCCGTGTTGGCCTTCTCCTGGATCGAGCGCCGCCTGTGGTGCCGCCACCTGTGCCCGCTGGGCGCTCTTCTCGGTCTCGTCGGCCGCTTCGCGCTGTTCGGCCGGGTGGTGGATGAGAGCGCGTGCACCAGCTGCAGGGCCTGTGTTCAGGCCTGTCCGATGGACGCCATCCGCGACGACGGCCTCAGCACCGACATGTCCCGCTGCGAATGCGGCCTCGAGTGCAAGGACGTCTGCCGTCAAGGCGCCGTGAGGTGGGGGTGGAAGCCGCGCAAGCAATACGCATACGACCCGGGCCGCCGCGCCCTCCTGGCAGGAGGCGTGGCGATGTTCGCGGCCAGCTTCGGCGTTCTCAAGCTGGCCCAGCACTACCGCCCGGATGCCGCCACCACGACGCTCGCCGGGCTGACGCCCGGGAACGAAGGTGCGGCAACCGGCGAAGCGCCGGCGACCGCGCTCGCTGCTCTCCTCACTCCCGTCGGCAATGCGGACCTGCCGGCAGGGGCGAAGCTCATCCGCCCGCCCGGATCGATGCCCGAGAACGACTTCCTGGCCACCTGCGCCCGCTGCGACGAGTGCCTCAAGGTCTGTCCGACCAATGTGCTGCAGCCGTCGGTCTTCGAGGCAGGACTGGAGGGCGTGTTCACTCCGCGCCTCGATTTCACGCGGGCTTTCTGCGAGTACAACTGCAACGAGTGCGGCAAGGTCTGCCCCACAGGGTCCATCGCGCTGGTGGACCTGGCCCGGAAACAGGCGACGATCATCGGCCTCGCCTATATCGACCACACGCTCTGTCTCCCCTGGTCGCAGGGCGTGGAGTGCCTGGTCTGCGAAGAACTGTGCCCGGTGCCACAGAAGGCCATCCAGTTCGGCGCCGAAGGTGCAGGGCGCGGCAGTGGACAGGGCCAGGGTGGTGGCCAGGGTGGCGGTCGGGGTCGGGGCGGCGGGCAGGGCGGCGGGACGGGCGCGGGCGCCGGGAACGCGGAGGGTGCCACAGGGGAAGGAGCCTCGGCCGGAGCCGAGGGTGAAGGTGCGGCCGACGCGGAGGCCGTCGCGACTACGGGGCTCAAGCTACCTCGCGTCAACGACCGCCACTGCATCGGCTGCGGCATCTGCCAGTACAACTGTCCGGTGCAACAACCGGCGGCGGCGATCGTGGTGCGGCGACTGCCGGAGAGGACCCCGCCCAGTACGTTCTGAGACGGGCCTGGCCCTGCCCCTCATGCGGTATGCTGACCCCCGGGCCACGAGGTGGCCCGGGCGGGATTGCCGCGCGGCGGCCAGTGGGCATGTAAGGGGTAACAACCCGTCACGCCCCTGGCGTTTGGCGCTTGCGGGCGGGCTTCAGATCGTGGAGGTCGAGGGATGCACCTGCTTGTCACCGGCGCAGCCGGGTTCATCGGAAGCAAAGTCGCGGAACTGCTGCTGGCCGCGGGGCACCATGTCGTGGGCTTGGACAATCTGAACGACGCCTACGACGCTCGGCTCAAGCAGCATCGCTTGGACAAACTGCTCGGTCGGCCGGGGTTCGATTTCGCCCGCCTCGACATCGTCGATCGCGATGCACTCGACCACGTCTGCGCCGGCCACGGTCAGTTCGACGCAGTCATCAATCTGGCCGCTCGGGCAGGAGTGCGTCCCAGCGTCGCCGACCCCTGGGTGTACGTGGACACCAACATGGTCGGCACTCTCAATCTCCTCGAGCTGTGCCGGTGGCAGGGCATCGGCAAGTTCGTGCTTGCCTCCACGTCCAGCCTGTACGGTGGTGCGAATCCTCTGCCCTTCTCCGAAGACCAGGACACGAGCCGCCCCCTTTCCCCCTATGCCGCCTCCAAGAAGGGCGCGGAGGCGCTCACCTACACCTACCACCACCTGCACGACATCGACGTGACCGTGTTCCGCTATTTCACCGTCTACGGACCGGCCGGCCGGCCGGACATGAGTATCTTCCGCTTCTGCCGCTGGATCGCTGAGGGTGCCCAGGTGGAGATCCTCGGTGACGGTCACCAGTCGCGCGACTTCACCTACGTGGACGATATCGCCAGGGGCACCATCCTGGGGTTGAAACCGCTCGGCTACGAGATCATCAATCTGGGGAGCGACAAGCCCCACGAACTGCTGCGTACGGTGGAGCTCATCGAGCAGGAGACCGGCAAGAAGGCCGACCTCGTCTTCGGTCCTTCCGACAAGGCTGACGTCCTCGCCACCTGGGCCAATATCCAGAAGGCCCGCGAACTGCTCGGCTGGGAGCCTCAGGTGAGCCTGGAGGAGGGGATCCATCGGTCGGTTTCCTGGTACAGGGACAATCGGGAGTTGGCCAGCAAACTGACGATGTAAGGCCGGGACGCCACCACGCGCAGACCGTTCTCCCTCGGGTGGCGGGCTCTGCGCCCACGCCGGGTTCCTAGCGCTCGTTTAGGCACAATCCAAGTAGCCCGACCAGCCGCCTCTCCAGTCGTGATACTTTCTAGAGTATAGAACGTTATACTGTAAGAAGTATCAATATCCCCGAGGAGGCCCCCGTGCGCCGCAATTTGGCTCGCAGTGTGATCGGCAGTCCGTTCGTACTGATCGTGTTTGCGCTCGTCCTACTTGCCGCCGCAGCCTCCGCCGTCCCGGGCTGTGGGGCGGAGAGCGGCGGGGCCGCCGCTCAGACGTCGGGCACGGCCGCGACGACGAGCGGGGCTCTTTCGTCGAGCGTGGTCACTTCGGTGGACTTGGGGACGGTTGTGGGCGGGCCGGCTCCCGGTGCGGTGACGTCGACCGGAGTGGATGGGCAGCAGCGGGACCTGCTGGTCTCGGCGGCGGCCGGCCTCAAGAACGCCTTCACCGAGCTGGGCCGGGTTTTCGACAGCAGCCACGATACGAAGACCACGTTCAACTTCGCCGCAGCCGGCGTTCTCGAGAAGCAGATCGAGGCCGGGGCGCCGGCCGATGTGTTCGCCTCGTCCGATCCCAAGTTCATCGACCTGCTGGTGAGGGCCGGTCTGCTCGATTCCTCCTCGGTGACTCCCTTCGCGACGAATAGGATCGTACTCATCGTACCGGCAGATTCCACAGCTGATATCAGTTGCTTCGCGGACCTCGCGGAACCGAACGTGAGGAAGGTGGCAACCGGCGACCCGAACACGACGCCGCTGGGGGCCGCCACACTGGAGATTCTCCCCGCGCTGGAGATCGAGGCGTCAGTGATCTCTAAACTGGTCTACACCGAGACCGTCAATCAGACCCTGACGTACGTGATCGGCGGCGACGTGGACGCGGGCATCGTGTGGTCGTCGGAGGCGCTGGCCGGCGGAGACAAGATCCACCTGGCGGCGACGGCGGATCCCGCCTGGTACGCCAAGGTGGAGTTCGACCTCGGACTGATCGGCGCGAGCTCCAAGAAGAAGCTTGGCCAGGAGTTCATCGACTTCGTGCTGAGCGATGAGGGCCAGTCGATCCTGAAGAGATACGGATGGTCCGAGGTTCCCTCGGAGCCGTAGACGGACTGGGCAGGGTGATGCGCCCGGGCTTCGCGCCGGGCGCCCCTACGAGCCGCCTGACGGGGAGAGCCCTGTGCCCAGCACCTCGTAGGCCTCGTCCGCAAAGGTGACGGTCCACCCGGGCGGCGGGGTGGGGGCGGCGGCGGCGCCGGAGGCCGAAGCTCCGCCGCCCCCGGTCTGGCTCTCCACGCCTGCACCGACCAGCCGCACCACGACGTACTGCACTCCGTATGCGCGGGCGATGCCGGCGAGCCGCGTGGGACTCAGGTTTGCGTAGTCAGCGGCCGCTTGGACGGCGGTTCGGGGCTGGAGGCCCCCGGAGACCGCGTCCAGGCGCCGGTACCACTCCTCCAATTCGTCCGGCGCGAACGGCGTCGATTTCCAGTCGACGACCACCGCCCTTCGCGAAGCCAGACGGAAATCGTCCATATCGGGGGGGATGAGGAAGAGGGCGTCGGGGTCGGTGGTGGTGCGTGCCCAGGAGTAGAGGCGCGACTCAGGTGTGGCGCCCGCAAGGAGATTGGAATGATCGATCACACCCCTGGCAGCGACTACCGCCAGGGCGGCGAGGGCTATCAGGGTCACCGCGGCGGTCGCTCGGAAGCCGCTTGTGAACCCCAGGCGGGGACCGGCTGCGATAACGGCACCGATTCTCTTCTCACCAGGCAGGGTATCGGTGTCTGGATCATCCTGCACGGTGTTTCCGACGCCTGCTCCATCGACGGAGGAACCGCGCGTCTCGTCGGGGCTCGCTCGCCGCCGTATCAGCCATGCTGCCAGCGCGAGCACCAGGATGCCACCGAGCACTTCGATTACCAGCAGGTCTCGATGGTGAAGATAGTAGTAGTAGAAGAAGCATTCGCCGGCCACGATCATCGCGAGAACCCGCCATAACGGAGGCAGCAGCCAGCGCGGCTCCCCAGCAGCGGATTCCTGGCCCCAGGCCGCAGCCGTCCGGCCGGTCACCGTGCCCGCAACCATCCGCGCGGTGAAGATCTGCGCGAGCAGCACGAGGAGCGGCGCGACTCGCCAGACGTAGAGGTGGGCGATCGTCGGCACGTAGACGAAGGTGGTGAGCGCGGTTCCGGCTCCGACCAGCACAGTCATTGCCACGCCCAGAGCGACGGCAGGGGAGAAGCCTCGCAGCCCCGTCTCTCGCCGCCATAGTCCGGCGGCAAAGAGCAGCAGCCAGCCCAGGAGAGGGACGAACTCGTCCCGAAAGGTCAGCGGCTGATAGTGATGTGGGGAGCGGATCGAGAGAAGTATGTCCACACCGCCGTTCCCCGGCCGAGGCGAGACCGGGACGATGAGGGGAAGCAGAGCGAAGAGCGCCACGATCGGGACGGCGAACTGTCGGAGCAGCGCCCAGCCAAGGCCGCGGAAGAAGCCAGCCGCGCTCCCGGGCGCCTGTTCGTCCCGAGGTTGCCGACGCCAGCGTCCCAACAGGAGGTGGGCGAGGAGAAACACGGGGAGCGCGAGGATGAGGTAGTTGGCGTGGAAGACGCCGCCGACCGCCAGCGCGACTCCCGAGAGCAGGTATCGGCCCCGCACGAAGAGATACATCCCCAGGAGGAAGCCGGACACCCCGAGGGTGGCCGGCTCGAACACCAGGGTATAGAGGGTGCTGTCGGCGGCGCTCAGCGAGCGGGTGGCAAGTACGGGCAGGAGCGCGAGCACCAACGCGAGGAGGCGGCTCGCTCCTGAGCCGGGGAACGCGACAGGGGGGGCGGCGCCGGCGGTTGCCGTCCGGTTCGCGCGGTCGGCGATCCCCGTCTCCCAGACGGCCCCGATCAGCTTGTAGACGACCACAGCGCCAAAGGCCAGGAAGATCACATTGACGACCGCGAAGAGCCATCCGGAGGGGTCGAGGGAGAGCAATGCCGCCGCCGGATAGGAGAAGACTCGGTGGTACGCCGTGGTCTCGGTGGCCAGCCAGTCGCGGGCGAGGGTTCCCGGATCGACAAGACGGACGGCGCCGAGCAGGTACGTATTCTGGTTGGAGGCGCCGAAATTCAGCCCAAAACCCAGCCCGAAGAGCAGGGCGGCCAGACCGGCAGCCGCCGGCCACGTGGCGGTGTCCGTGCGAGACGAGGATCGGATCAGTTCCACACGTCCTGCCTCTCCGCTCTGCGCCGACGCGACGTCCGGAGGGATAGCGGGCGAACGCTCGCCGATGTTGTTGACCTGTCACCCGGCGCCATCCGGCCGGGGTTCCCCTCGGAGGCCATCAACGCCGTCGCCCTTGCGCCCACCAGAACAGCTTCTGCCCCTCGATCACCCAGAGGATCACTGTGCTCAGCGCGAACGCGATCAGGATGTGGCTCGCGTCGAGCGCCATCGTTCCGAAAACCTCCTGCAGGAACGGCACGTAGATGAGTGCGAACTGGAGCAGAATGGTCAGGATCACCGCGCCCAGTAGCAGCCGGTTGGACACGAGGCCGGATCCGAAGACCGAGCGGCGCTCCTGATGGATGGCGAGCACGTGGGACATCTGCGAGATGGTGAGGACGGTGAACAGCATCGTCTGCCAGGCCTCGTCCCCGGCTCGCCAGTAGGCCCAGCCTGTCAGCAGGGCGACGACACCCATGAGCGGCCCCGCCCACATGATGTGGGTGCCCAGCCCCCGGGCGAAGATGCTTTCGTTCGGGGGATTGGGGCGCCTGCGCATGACGTCGGGTTCAGGTGGCTCGAAGCCGAGAGCAAGGCCGGGGAGGCCGTCGGTGACGAGGTTCATCCAGAGGATCTGCAGCGGGACCAGGGGTAGGGGCATGCCGGCAAGCGGGGCGAGGAGCATCACCGCCAGCTCGCCGGTGTTCGTGGCCATCAGGTACTTGATGAACTTGCGGATGTTGTCATAGATTGCCCGGCCTTCCTTGACGGCGGCCACGATGGTCGCGAAGTTGTCGTCGAGGAGGACCATGTCCGCGGCTTCCTTGGCGACGTCGGTTCCGGTGATCCCCATGGCGACCCCGATGTCCGCTCTCTGGAGGGCCGGAGCGTCGTTGACCCCGTCGCCGGTCATCGCCACGATGTGACCACGCTCCTGCAGAGCCTGCACGATGGTGAGCTTCTGCTCGGGAGCCACCCGCGCGTAGACGGCGACCTCGTCCACCTCTTCGCTGAGTTCCTCCGCGGAGAGCGAGGCCAGTTGCACCCCGGTGAGGACCGAGGCCTGAGGCGCGGCGGCGGGCGCAGCCCGGCCGCCGGCCCGGCTGCCGCCGCCTGGCTCGCGGGCGCCGCCGGATTCGGCGGCCAGGCCGGTCTCTTGTTTCCCAGCCGACGCCGTCTGCCTGCGCGTCGACAGGGCGGGCTCGCTCTGCTCGGGGACGATGCCGACCTGTCGGGCGATGGCCTCAGCCGTGAGGGGATGGTCGCCGGTGATCATCACCGGCCGGATGCCTGCCGCCACCGCGTCGAGCACGGCCGTCCGCGCCTCCTCGCGGGCCGGATCGATCATCCCCACGAGCCCTGCGAGCACAAGGTCGCGCTCGAGGTCAGCGCCGGCGACCTGGTCGTCGGCGCTGCTGCCGAGCGCCCGGATGGCCACGGCCAGCACCCGCATGCCGCCGGCGGCCAGTTCCTGGTTGGCCGCCTCCACGCGCTCCCGGGTTGCAGGATCGAGGGGCTTTACGCGCCCCTCGTCCCAATAGAAGCGAGCGCGCGGCAGCAGGGCTTCGGGTGCCCCCTTGGTGAAGGCCACCCGGTCCGCATCCTCGACGGCCAGGTAGGACGCCAGGTCTTCAAGGCCGGCTAGGGGCGCGTCGGGCAGGGCATGAACCGTGGTCATGAGCTTGCGCTCGGAATCGAAGGGTATCTCGCCCGTCCGGGGAAAGGCCGCCGCCAAGTCGGGCTTCAACAGTCCAAGGTGCAGGCCGGCGACCACGATCGCGCTCTCGGTGGGGTCGCCCAGGGCTTGGTAGCGGCCGTCCCTCTCGGCGACCGGGCGCGAGGCCACTCCTTTGCCGGGCGCGGAGTTCGTGGCCGTGTCAGAGCCCGCCGCGCGGCCCGTATCTTTGGTGTCCACGTCGTCCTTCACGATGCCGCTGGGGGGCTCCTCGGGTTCGAGCAGCTGCAGCTGCGCGTCGTTACATAGCACCCCGGCGGCCACGAGGAGGAAGACGTCCGGATCATTCAGGCGCGACGCCTGATCCCCGGCGGCCGACCGCGGCAGGGGCCCCGGACGCCCGCGCTTCAGAGCCTCCTGTAGGTCGAATCGGTGGCCTGCGACGTCGAGGACCACCACCGTCATCCGGTTCTCCGTGAGAGTGCCGGTCTTGTCGGAGCATATGACCGTCACGGAGCCCAGGGTCTCCACCGCGGGCAACTTGCGGATGAGGGCGCTGCGCCTGAGCATGCGCTGAGCGCCCAACGACAGCGCCACCGTCACGATGGCCGGCAGCCCCTCGGGTACCGCCGCGACCGCCATGCTGACAGCCGTGAGGAACATGAGACGGACGGGCTCGCCCCGTAGCAGTCCGACCACGAAGATGACTATCACCAAAACCAGAGCCGCTCCGGCCAGCCAGCGCCCGAGTTGGGCGAGGCGCCGCTGGAGGGGGGTCTTGGTCTGCTTGACCTGTTGGACCATACCGGCGATCTTGCCCAATTCCGTCTCCATGCCGGTGGCGGTTACCAGCGCCTCCCCTCGTCCGTACGACGCGGCGGTCCCCATGAACAGCATGTTGAGTCGGTCGCCGAGGGCGACGTCGGGCTGCAGGAGCCTGTCGACGGCCTTCTCCACGGGCTCAGACTCACCCGTGAGTGCCGCCTCCTGCACTCGCAGGCTGGCCGACTCCACCAATCGGGCATCGGCCGGGATCACGTTCCCCGCCTCTACAAGGACGAGATCCCCGGGCACGAGGTCGGCCGCGGCCACTTCCCGCACGACGCCGCCTCGTCGCACCCGCACGATCGGCGCCGCCAGCTTGCGTAGCGCGCTCATGGTCTTCTCCGCCTTGTACTCCTGGCGGAAACCGAGCACCCCGTTGAGGATGATGATGGCGAAGATGGCTACGGCGTCTTCGAGGTCGCCGAGGCCGGCCGAGACTACCGCCGCGATGATCAGGATGATGATCAGGAGCGAAGTGAATTGCTCTGCAAGTATTCGCCAGGGGCTCTTGGCTTCCGCGCCGGTCAACTCGTTGGGACCGTGCTCGACGAGTCGGCGGGCGGCCTCATCGGAGGACAGGCCCCGCATGGAGCTGTCGGTACGGGTGAGTGCTTCTTCGGGGCTGAGCCGGTACCAGTCGGTCATGCCGGTGCCCTCAGCGCGGGTGAAGTGCAGCGGCTGCCGTTACGTCCGGAGACGACGCCCCAGTGACAGTGAGGACGTCGGGCGCGTCGTACGGCCGCGCGAGAATGACGCGCACGGCGGTCGCGGCTATAGGGGTCGGCTCGCCGTTCATGCGCGTCATGTTAACAGCCGGGCGCTGCGGTAGAGTGGACTCGGGCGGACGCCGGGCGGACGCCGGGCGGTCCTGGGCCGGCCTGGCCCGGGAGGTACGGGAGCTAGCGAGGAGGAGCGGAACCATGCCGGCTGCGATGTTCGAGTCTGAGGAGCGGGGCCTTCCCCTTCTGCGCCGGGGCAAGGTGCGCGACGTATACCAGCCCAGCCCGGAACATCTGCTCATTGTCGCGTGCGACCGCATCTCCGCTTTCGACAGCGTGTTGCCTACGCCCATTCCCGACAAGGGACGCATCCTCACCCAGATCTCCAACTTCTGGTTTGAGAAGACGGTGCATATCGTCCCCAACCACATCGTCGATCCCAACCCGGGTCCCGGGTGGTATCCGGATCTCGACTGGTACTACCCCGATCTCGACGGGCGCACGGTGCTGGTGCGTGCCACCCAGCCCCTGGTGATAGAGGCGATCGTCCGCGGATACCTGTCCGGCTCGGGGTGGAAGGAGTACCGGAAGCAGGGGACGGTTTGTTCCATCGAGTTGCCGGCAGGATTGACGGAGTCGGCCCGACTGCCGGAGCCCATTTTCACGCCGTCGACCAAAGCAAGTTCCGGACATGATGAGAACATCTCGTTCGAGAAGGCGGCGGATCTGATCGGTGAGGAACTGGCGGCCAAGGTGCGAGACACGAGCGTGGCGCTCTATGAGTTTGCGGCGAGTCATGCGCTGGAGAGAGGCATTATCATCGCGGACACCAAATTCGAGTTCGGGCTGCTCGGCTCTGGGGAAGACAGTGGAGCCGGTGAGGGTGCCGGCGGCACGGGCGAGGTTGCCGGCCGCGTGGGCAAAGGTGCCGGCGGCGGGGAACTCATCCTCATCGACGAGATCCTGACCCCCGACTCGAGCCGCTTCTGGCCGGCCGATGACTACGAGCCCGGTCGCGCCCAGGCGAGCTACGACAAGCAGTACGTGCGCGACTACCTGGAATCCATCGAATGGGACAAGGAGCCGCCGGCCCCTGGGCTGCCGCCCGACGTCGTCGAGAAGACGCGCGAGAAGTACTGGGAGGCTGTACGCAGGCTGACCGCGTAACCGGGGCGCGGGCGTCAGCCTCTTACCAGGGCTGCGATCTTCGCACGTGTGAGGCCGAGTTCGAGCAGCGACCTGATCATCAGATCGAGAGAGACTTCGGACTTGGCGTTCTCCATGGCCGAGATCTGTGATTGGCTGGACCCCAGTTCTCTCGCCACAACGCTCTGGCTCCAGCGACGTTGGAAGCGAATCTCCTGAAGCGCGTAGGCGAGTTCGATCCTGATATCGATCATGGCGAGGTCACCCTTCCCGAGGCTGAGAAAGTCGCAGAGGCCACCTGAGTTCCAGCCTCCCTCGCCAAGTCTGTGGCGGTAGCACCAATACTCGAAGAGTTGCTCGGTTGCCGAATCCCAGCAGGACTGCGACCCCGACCTTCGACGCTGGAAGTCGGCTGCAACGATGATCTTGTCATCGACGCGATAGATCAGGCACCAATTGCCCGATCTGTCTCGGACGCAGGACTCGAAGACCCTCTCTCCCACCTCGTCAGCGAGTTCTCTTGATTGCGGCAGACTGACGAGGATGGAATGGTGCTGCCGCTTCCGGAGGACGCGACCCAATTCCATTCGGGCGGGCAGGGAGAGGTCCGACGGCCTCGACCCCGGGGACCAGGTGGGCCAGACCAAGGTTCTTGTGGGCCACAACCACCATGCCGAGCCGCTTCGCAATGGGTACGAGGCCAAGGAGGGCACCTCCTCGCGTATCGACGGTTATCTCCCGCGTGAGAAGGCACCTGCGGCGGTATCGGGGATCCCCGATACCGCCGCAGGCTCCCAAAATGCCGGAATAACCATCTCACTTACGCCTACACGGCGTTTGTATCCTGCCAGGGGCGAAGAGAGGATGCTTCTTTCGGCCTAAAGTGGTCCCCAGTTTCCGATGCGGAGGGCACGGTGCCTGCCCCATCGGCCGCTACTGCGGCGCCCTCGGCCCATCGCCCGCGCCGGCGCCCCGTCGCCGGCGCTCCATCAGCGGTGCTTGATGTAGACGTTCGCCGAGCAGCGGCACGGAACGTGCCCGCAGCCGGGACAGTCGTCGGCGGGCATGGCGGCGAAGAAGTCGGGCACGTTCCCCGCCAGCGCGAACCCATGGCGTTCGAAAAGAGGCCCCGCCGGGCAGTGGCCGTTTCGGGCATGTACCCAGGCGTTGGCGACCCAGTAGTCGATGCGCCCATCGAACCGCTCGAAGACGGCCTGCTCCACCGCATCGAGGAGAGCGTCTCCAACCCCGCACCTTCGAGCATGTGCGTCAACCGCGATCTGACCCAGAAGCGCGACCTCGGGCGTGGCGAGTCCATCGGCCGGCCAGCGCAGCCGACCCCGGTAGAAGGTTTCGAGCCCGGCCGGGTCTCGAAGAGATGCGGTCACGACCCCTACGACGAAGGGACCTGAGTATGCCGCGTAGGCCACGTCTCCTCCGCCGTCATCGATATGGCCGAAGCCCACCCCAAAGCAGCGGTCGAGAAGATCTCGGGCGGCCCCGATACTGTCGACGGTCACGGGTCGGATGGTCACGGGTCGGGCGGTCAAGGGTAGGGCGGTCACGGGTCGCATGGTCACGGGCCTGCCGGCCACGGGCCCGACAGTTACGCTCGGTATGTCTCTTCGCCGTTTCGCCATCTCAGCCACCGAGCCGCCGCCACGGGTCGTCGCTGCGTTAGCGGCGCCTGCGCGCGCTCCCGTTGTACACGAGGCGCGGCTTCGGCTTCTTCGTCGACCGCTCGGGGCTCGGGACCACCCGCTGCATGTACTGGAAGCCCTCCAGGTCGCGGCAGGGGAGGGGCTGGCCCAGCATCACCTCGATGTCACGCAGCTCGGAAGCCTGCTCAGCCGCCAGGAAGCTGATAGCGGTGCCGCTGGCCCCGGCGCGGGCCGTCCGGCCGATGCGGTGGACGTAGTCCTGCGCCTGACTGGGCAGGTCGTAGTTGATGACGTGGGAGATCCTATCCACATCGATGCCGCGAGCCACGATGTCGGTCGCGACCAGCACCCGGTAGGTGCCGTCCTTGAATCCGTCGAGGGCCTTCTGCCGTTGCGACTGCGTGCGGTTCGAGTGTATGGCCGCGCCCCGGATGCGGTTGCGTTCCAAGTGGCGGCAGACCCGATCGGCCCGATGCTTGGTACGGGTGAAGACGAGCACCCGGTCGAGCTTCTCCTCCTCGAGGAGGCGGACCAGCAGGTCGACCTTCTGAGTCTCGGCCACCGGGTAGATGGCCTGTTCGACCGTCTGCACGGGAGTTGCTGCCGGGGCTACTTCCACACGCACCGGCTCGTCGAGAATCGGACCGGCCACGCGCATCACGTCGTTCGAAAGTGTGGCCGAGAACAGCATGTTCTGACGCCGGGGCGGCAGCAGGTTCATGATACGCCGGACATCCGGCCAGAAGCCCATGTCGAGCATGCGGTCGGCCTCATCGAGCACGAGGATCTGGACATGGGACAGGTCGGCATCGCCGCGCTGCTGCAGATCCAGCAGCCGGCCGGGGGTCGCCACCAGCAGGTCGACGCCCCTGCGCAGCTTCCGCAACTGCGGGTCGTACCCGACGCCGCCGTAGACGGCCGCCACGCGCTGCCCGGTGAACCGGGAGCAGGCCACGGCCACCTCTTCGATCTGGCTCGCCAACTCGCGGGTGGGGGTCACCACCAGAGTGCGAATGACGGTCTTCGGAGGCTTGGGCCGATCAGGGTGATCGCCCCTGCTACGATGCGCTCCGCCCTCGACCGGGTCGTTGGCACTCTTAGTTCCGTTGCCATTACCGGCGGGGGTGACTCCAGTTGCTCCGGCACCGTTCCCGGAAGGTAAGGCCGAGGCAGTCTCAAGATGGGTGGTAGTCTCCCCGATCGGCGCTTTGTCGCGACGATCGGTCAGCTGGAGGGAGGGGAGGATGAAGGCCGCCGTCTTGCCGGTGCCGGTCTGAGCACAGCCGAGGATGTCTCGGCCGGTCAGTGCGACGGGGATGGCTTGTTCTTGGATAGGGGTGGGATCAATGTAGCCTAGGCTGTCCACAGCCTTGAGGAGGCCTGACTTCAGGCCTAGTCCGGCAAAACTCATATGTTGTCGTTGCTCCTTGCCGTGCTCGCTCTGGAGACACCGCGGTCATAGACTGCAGTTGATCCGGGCGAGTCGCGTCGAAGGGCGAAGGGACAACCGAGTCTTGTGATGATACTGGGAGAGTATAGCCCAGAACGGCGGTCACCGCCGCCCCGCAATCCTGGCCTTCTGGCCAGCCCGCAAAACCCCCTCCTGGCCGATTCGCCTGCGCTGCCCAAGCACGAGAATGGTTGTAGTGATGAAGATCGGCGCCGCTTCACGACCGCGTTGCGAGGCGGGGCCCCGATTGAACGAAGCGAGGGCGAGCGATGGGCAAGGGGATCGGCGATATCTTCCGCAGTCGGGACTTCCGGCTACTCTGGTCGGGCGAAGCGGTCTCCCTCCTCGGCGACCAGTTCTACATGGTGGCTCTGCCCTGGCTGGTACTCACGCTGACCGGAAACGCTTTCGCGATCGGCACGGTGCTGGCCCTGGTCGCCATCCCCAGGGCGATCTTCATGCTGGTCGGGGGTGCCCTGACCGACAGCCTGTCGCCGCGGACCATCATGCTCTGCTCCAACATCAGCCGCTTCTTCCTCGTGTCTGCGCTAGCCGTCCTCACCATGACCGGGCTGATCGAGTTGTGGATGCTCTACACGTTCGCGATCCTCTTCGGCCTGGCGGACGCCTTCTTCTTCCCCGCCCAGTCGGCGATGATCCCCCACCTGCTCGGCAGCGACCGCCTGCAAACCGGGAACGCCGTGATCCAGGGGACGGCGCAACTCTCGGTGTTTCTCGGTCCCGTCCTTGCCGGCACGCTCATCGCTCTGCTCGATGGCCAGGGGGCTTCGGGCGCGACACCGGGACTACTCGGTATCGGGCTGGCCTTCCTCCTCGATGCGGTCAGCTTCGTAGCATCGGCCGTCACGCTCGGGATGATCCGGCTGCCTGGGAGCGCGCGGACGGCAGCGGGGAGCGAACAGGCCGGCGCTGCCGCCTCTGCAGAGGCCGGCAAAGCCGCCGCCAACCCTGGTCTGTTCTCAGCCATCGGCGAGGGTCTCTCCGCGGTCTGGCGAGACAAGACGCTGCGCTACTACTTCGGGCTGATCGCTCTTGTGAACCTACTGATGACCGGCCCCATCTCGGTGGGCATCCCGGTCCTCGCTGAATCCCGGTTGGCCGGCGGTGCAGCGGCCTACGGGGTGATCCTCTCGGCATTCGGTGGTGGCTCGCTGGTGGGTGTCGTCATCGCCGGCGCGCGCAAGCGCCCGGCCGATCGCCGCTTCCCGGCCCTGATGCTCGGGCTCACCGGCTCCATGGGGATTGGACTGGCACTTCTCGGAACGCTTGGGGACGTGGTGCCGGTCGCCACCGTCGCCACCCTGATGGGACTCGGACAGGGCTACGTGGTCATCCAGTTCATCACCTGGCTGCAACTGCGGACCGAGGCCCACATGCTCGGCCGGATGATGAGCGTGCTCATGTTCGCAGTCGTGGGCCTCTCCCCGCTATCCAGCACCGTAGCCGGCGCGCTCATCCAGTGGAGCGCCGCCTGGGTTCTCGTGGGGGCGGGCATCCTCATGGTGGTCATCGTCGGCATCGCGGCCCTGAGCCCATCGGTATGGCGCTTGGGCGACGAGCAGGCGGCCCCGGCCGGGGCCGAAGGCGCCGGCATGCTGACCGAACTGCCGCGTCTCGAACCCTCCGAAGTCCCGGAAATGGCGGCTTGATCGACCCTCCGCCCCCTGTTGTGGCAGGGGGCTTCCTCCGTCCTTCACCGCGCTAACCATACTCTAGGCGCATGAATTACGGCCCGGGAGGAATCCTGTTACCCGTTAGGCCACCAATGAAGAGGCGCGGCGCGGGGTGCAGTAGAATTGCCTGCAAAAAACGCTTCTATGCCAAGAACGGTAGAGGAATCTCGCACGGAGACGAATGTTACGGCGACCAGTTCAAGTCGCCTCCACCCACCGCGATTCTTGCCAAAAAATATGCATTTGCAGGTAGCATGCTAAAATAGTATAGGAATCACTGCCCTCAGGGCAAAGCGCAGGGACCCAAAGGGTGCCGCGCGATGACAACCATTGGGGGAAAGGAGCATGCAGTGAATCTCAGCGTTGACTGGTGGGCGGTTGCCCTCCTCTTCTATCTTCTCTGCGGGTTCGGATTCACCATCCAGGGCGTCCTGAAGCTGCCGGTCCTGTTCAAGAAATACCGCCGAGTTCACGAGGACGCGGAGAGCGGCAATCAGGCGGTAGCCTCCGACGACGCAGCCCCGGAGGAGACTACTCGCAAAGCGGCCTGATACTACCTGCTGAACCCCAGTCGGAGCGGGTTCTCCTCGTAGAGCTTGCGCTCGTCGTTCGGGGTCATGCCCACCGTCCCGAGGAACTCATGGGTCTCGGTGGTTGTCTCGAATGGGTAGTCGGTCCCAAGGCAGATGCGGTCCATCCCCAGTGACTCCTGGCTGCAGTGGAAGGCTGCGGCGAGGAAATTGCCGCTCGTGGTCACGTACAGGTTCTCCTGGAGGTACTGGCTCGGGCGCTTCTTGATCGCAGGCATCGAGCCCGATCCCTTTGGCACGTGATACTGCAGGAACGAGCGGTCTACGCGAGCGCGCAGGAAGGGGAGCGCTTCGCCGTAGTGGCCGAGAATGATGGTCAACTTCGGGAACGCGTCGAACACGCCGCTCAGGATGAGCCTCATCATCACGATGGACGTCTCGATCCCGAACCCGAAGCTGGGTCCTGCCAACGCCAGCCCATAGTCGGTCAACTGGCGGATGATGGGGAAGGTAGGATGCAGGTAGATGGGGATACCCAGTTCCTCCGCTTTCGCCAGGATCGGCCAGTACCGCTTATCATCGAGATAGGAATCGGAGAAATTGGAGTGGGTGTTCCAGCCCTTGAAGCCCAATTCCTTCACGCATCGCTCCAGCTCCCGCACGGCCTCATCGGGCTCGCGCACGCCAAGCGTGGCGAAGCCCAGATAGCGGTCGGGATGACGGTCGATGGCCTCGGCCAGCTTGGTGTTGGAGTCATGGGCCACCGCAGTCGACACCTTCGGATCAAGCACCTCCACCGCAGGGGCCGTATGGGAGAGTACCGCCACATCGATCCCGACGGCGTCCATCGCGGCGATGCGGGCCTCGTCCACGTCGAGCAGGCGGTTCACCAACGGATCGCCGAAGGGCTGCCAATAGTCCGGGCCATGGTACACATGGCGCTCGCCGTCCTCATCCACGAAGCGGGGATAGCCCGGGTTCTTGTAGAGGGCGTCGACCCACATCTCGGTGCCGAAGTGATTCTCCAGGTCGATCTTCATTGAGCGGTTCCTTTCGATGCGGTGGCGGGTAGCGGGTGGAGTGCGGTGCGCGGAGGCGGTGTCGGTTCGGAACGAGCGATCATGTCGGTCTGCGGCGTAGGTGGGCTCAGGCGCCGGCTGGCTCCAGAGAGATATCCGCAAGGATACGCTCCAGCATCTGTCGCCCACGGACTCCGCTCGTGTATTCGTTCAACGCCATGAGGTAGGAGACGTCTTGGGCCCAGTACACCGCCACAAGTTCCCAGGCGATCTGGTCGCTGTCCACATCGGGACGGACCAGACCCTGGACCTTGCCTTCCTCGACGATAGCGGCCAAGCTCTCGATCGCGGCCCTCTGCCGGGCACCCAGCGGCTCCCGCAGGCCCGACTCCGGAGGAGCGGCGATGAACTCGAAGAGCGGATAGACGAAGCTTTCGGCACCCTCCCCGATGATGCCGGCATGGTAGCGGCCGATGTTCCGCAGGCGGTCCAGGGCGCCCCCCGATCCAGCACTTTGGATGACTTTGAACACCCGCTCGTAAACGAGGTCCATTGCCGCGAGCAGCATATCGGTGCGGCTGGCGAAGTGGCGGTACAACGTCGCTTCGGAGATACCCGCCTCGGCCGCGATACGGGAGGTGGTCGTGGCCTGGATCCCGTTCTTCGCCACCAAGTCCATGGTGACCTGAACGATTTGCTGCTTGCGCTCGGCGGCCGTCATACGCCGGGCTCTCTGGCGGGGTATGGAATCCATGCCTGTCATCCTACCGCATCTCGGCTGCGAAGTGAGTGGTCACTTCGTCCAGGAAGGCGGGTGGCTATCCGTACTCACGCACCGCCTGGATGAATGCGGCCACATTCGCTTGCGGAGTGAAATCCAAATCGTAGGCAGGAGAGAGGAGCAGCGCTTTCCTGCCGGAAGCCTCGATTCGCGCGCGCACCTCGGCGCGGATGTCTTCGGGTGTCCCCATATCCCATACCCACGCCGTTCCGACGGTGCCCCAAAGCGCCGGCCGGGTTCCGAATGTGTCACGGATGCAGGCTACGTCCATGCAATCCGGCGCCACCGGGTTCACGGCGTCCACCCCGATTTCCAGCAGGTCGCCGAGGATGGCCGTGAAGTCGCCATCGCAGTGGTAGAGGACGGCGGGCCTCGTTCGGTCCATAGCGTCCGCGGGCTGCTCGGCCGGGGGGTGCTCGGCCGCGGCTCTGCGCGCGGCCTCAATGATCCGCGCGAGACGAGGCTTGAAGTGGCGCCGCCACATCGCCGGACTGATGAGCATTCCTCGGTTGTAGGCCACGTCGTCGTCGAGTACGAGGACATCGACACCGGCCGCGGCGAGGATGCAGGAGCTCTCGATCGCCATGGTCTCCAGTTGATCGAGCAGATAGTCGACCAGGGTCGGTCTCTTCGACAGATCCTTCATGAAGGTTTCGAACCCACGCATGCGCCAAGCGCTCTCGAACAACTCGCCGCCCAAGTGTGGGGGCGAGCCGGCGACGGCCAGCCCGGTCGCGTGGTGCGCGTCAACAGCGGAGTGCAGATGTGCGTGCCTCGAGCGTTCGGTCAGCCGAGGGAGCAATGCCGCCACCTTCTCCGCGATGCCCAAGACCCCGCTCTCGGGTGAGGCCGTCGTGCCGGGTTGGGAGTCGGCCCACGCGGCCGCAGCGTCATGGCCGCCCCCGCCGTTCTGGTGCTCGGGGTGGTAGCCCCACTCATGATAGGTGCGCAGCTGCGCGGCGCTTCCCACGTGCACTCCGGGTGGCAACGATTCCAGATATCGAAGGAAATTCTCCTGTCCCTGAGGCGGAGCGAACTCCACGAAACGGACGTCGGTGCCGAAGAACTCGTCCGCGTCTCGGGCGCCGAAGAGCGACTGGGGAAAGAAGCCGAGCGCGCAGGGGATCCGATCCGGTTCACCTCCCCGGAGTGCGGTCGTGACCCGTTCGCGAGAGTCCATCGCCCGCCTTTCTACGGCAGGTCTGCGTTCGCGCGCTGTCCGGGCTCCACGCTAGCACGAGTCGCCGGTGCGTGGTGCGGGCTTGTAGGCCGGGATGTATAGGGCGGGACAAAAAGAGGACCTGCGGCGATATCAGGGATTCCCGATAACGCCGCAGGCCGCCAAAAATGTGCGCGAAGACATATGGGATCGCAGTGCCCCGCCGGCCCGGTCATTGGCGGGCGCTCGTCAGGGGGCAGACG
>CAZWAR010000037.1:0-2354 GCA_964631965.1 uncultured Gaiellales bacterium | reverse complement strand
TGTCCGGGCTACGCCGGAATCACCGGCAGGATCACATGGGACGGATGGTCCTTGTCGTGGTAGTAGGTGTCGTTGCCGACCTTGATCCCGTAGTAGTGTCCGCCGAAATCCAGTGCAGGCGAATCGCCGCAGGCCACGTCGATGCGGATGCGGTGCCCCTTCTTGAACACGTTGCTCGTCGGCCAGATCTCGATTTCGTACTTGTAGATATTGCCCGGCTCGATTGGGCACGGCTTGTCGTGCAGGTAGTACGGGCGATAGGGCTTGGACAACTCCTCACTCTTGGTGCAGGCATGCGACGCCTTAAGCCAGCCTCGGGTGAGGGTCAGGCCTGCCGGCGGCATACCGGGTATCTGCTGGTCGTCTGGCAGTTGATCGACGAGGCGGCAGAAGAAGTCTGTGTTCTGCTGATCGGAGGAGGCGTACAGCACCAGCACGATACTCCCCGCGATCTGGAGATCCTCCTCGAGCGGGGCGCTCGTGAACGTGGGGATGGTGCGCTGGCCGTACAGCACGCCGTTCTGCTCGATGACGGCGGTGCCGCCGCCGGAGAAGTGTGTCCAGTCCTCATGCGGGTAGTGAAGGGTGACGGAGCTGTCGGTCTCCACCGGCGGGTCCCACGAGAGGCTGCCGTCGTTGAGCGAGTCCACCGCGCCGCTCGTAGCCGCGTTGAAGTACAACGTCTTGTATTCGGTCTGCGGCAGCGGCCACTCGTCGTACAGCCGGTATTCGTCGGCCCCCCGCACGAACAGAGACACAGGCGGCTCCTCCATGAAGCCCGTGTCATTACCTTTGAGCCAGTGGTCGTACCAGCGCAGCATGAGAAGCTGCATCTCAGGCGAGTTGTAGATGGCCATCTCGTCGCCGTCCTGCACGCCGTGTATGAGCATCATCTTCTTGGGGGTCTTGATCTCCTCGTACCCGCGCACCACTCCGCGAAGGTGCAGGCCGACCTTGTGAAGGGCGCCCACCGTGAACACCGGGCACTGGATCTTGGAGAAGTCCGGGCTGCGGAGTTTCCAGAAGTCGTCGTAGGTGGGGTGGTTGATCACGTTCCACACCATGTCCCACTTGCCCATCTCCGGGTTCGCGGGTGGGGTGCCGAAACGTTCGGGAATGCCGAGGCGGTAGTGTCCGCGGATCTCCCACATGTTCCAGGCCGTCGGGAAGCCTACTGCCATCATGCCACCATGCCAAGCCACGTCCCGGTAGAGGTCGGCGCCGGCATCCCAGGGCAGGATGCAGGTGAGATGAGGTGGCTGCTGCACTGCCGTGAACCACTGGCTCCAGGCGAGTAACGACTCACCCAGCATGCCCACCTTGCCGTCGCACCAGGGCTGCGCGGCGATCCACTCGATCATGTCGTAGAGATCATTCTGCATCTCCTGCCCGAACATGTCCCACTGGCCCGTCGGGGAGTGACCGGTGCCCCGGGAGTCGCTGTGGACGAACACGTAGCCGCGGCTCACGAAGTACTCGATGTCGTTGGTCTCCCGCATGTGGAAGATGGGGAGGAGAGGCAGATGATCCAGGTCTTTCTGGTAGGAGTCGGCCGCGTGGATGGCCGGAAACGCGCCGGGGGCATCGGGCCGGTAGACGTTGTAGGCGATCTGGGTGCCGTCCCGCATGGTCATCCAAACGTCCCGCTCGACGACCATCTTGTACTGCGGCTTGCTCAGCTTGTCTGCCGGAAATCCCTGCGGCAGCATCGTGCGCATGATCTCCGGCTTCAGGGTCTTCGAGTACATCCACAGCCTCCTTCGCCGGCGCGCCGGCGGTAGTTCGTCCTACGGTGCCCACCGGGGCGGTAGCCGCTTGACAGGTTTCCGCCCTATGACGTAGTCTGCGAGTGAGTACTCACTCGCAACCACAGTAATCCGGACCCCGGCCGGTTGTCAAGCGGTCCTTCGGCCGGGTGCTCCCAGGGAAAACGTCCATAGCGAGGGGCTGTGCCCAGTGGCCACCAAACGGGTCTCACCCGCCGACAGGAAAGAACTCATCGTGTCCACCGCGCTCCGTCTGGTGACCGAGCACGGCATCCAGGGCACCACCATCGAACGCATCGCGGCCGAGGCCCGGATGAGCCAGGGTGGACTGTACCGACATTTCCCCAGCCGCACCGACATCCTGTTGGCCGTCGTCGATCGGATCTTTGAGCAGATCTTCGCTCTCTACGACGTCGAGCCCGGCACCGATCCGCTCCATCAACTGCGTGAGATCGCCAGGCGGCACACCTGCCTCATGTCGGACGAAAGCCTGTCCTTTGCCCGACCGTGGCTGGAGTTCATCGCCGCCGCTCCGAGAGTGGGTCTGCGGGAAGCGGTCGCCGACAAGCAGAGGACGGCCATCGTGGC
>CAZWAR010000036.1:0-25576 GCA_964631965.1 uncultured Gaiellales bacterium | reverse complement strand
ACCAGTCATTGCCGACGTGCTCGTCCTTGCAGACGAACTGGCAGGCGTAGCAGCCGGTGCACTTATCGACGTCGATAACGAATGCCTTCATCTATGCCTCACCTTTCCACGACCCACGCGTCGAAGCGCAGGCCGGCGCCGGGGTCGTATTCGCGGGCGAAGGCTTCCGGGTGATCCCTGCGCCACGCCTCCCACTCTTCGTTCATGACCTTCTCGACGTCCACCAGGTAACCACTGGTGGCCTGCCCGCAGCAATTCTTGGAGGTGAGCCCGTTCGGGGCGATGGTGTTGATCGCGCCGCCGCGGTCCACCTTGCCGGGCACCAGCGGATCGTGCCGGGCGCCGTGGTCCACGTAGACCACGCCCGGACGGATGCGTTCCCACACGCGGGCGCCGACGAGGACGATGCCCCGCTCATTGAAGATCTTGACGATGTCACCGTCCTTGATGCCTCGGGCTTCAGCGTCGATGGGGTTGATCCAGATGGGCTCGTAGTTGTAGCCGTCGAAACCGAGGACCTTACCGGTCGGGGTCTCGCGCGCCCACACGATGTCGTCACCTTGGGCGTGCGTGCGCCAGCGCGGGTGGTTGGACACCAGGAGCAGTGGGAACATCGACGCTCGCTCGCTGGACAGGGCCTCGTCGTGGGTCACGCCCTTCTCCACCCACTGTGGGAACGGCGGACGCTCCTTGTCGTCGGGGAAGTAGTGGGCCAGACGCTCCGAGTAGAACTCGAGCAGGCCGCTGGGGGTCTTGAGCGGGTTGCTCTTCGGATCTTCGTAGAACTTCCGGAATCCGGGCGGGTCGTCTTGCCAGTCGGTGGCCGTCTTGTACACGTAGGTTTTCTTCTCGTAGAAGTCGTCCCATGTGGTCAGCTTATCCATGTGCATGGCGTCGAAGACGATCTTCTGCAGGTCTATGGTCGATAGACCACCGGTGAACTGCTCGCCATATCCCAGCTTTTCGGCGATGGCGGCCACGATCTCGTAGTCGCTCTTGGACTCACCCACGGGCCGGACCGACTGCTCCTGGATGGAGACGCTTGCGAAATGCGGGCCCTGCCGCACGGTGGTGACGATGTCCTCGACCTCGAGGGTGGTGTTGGCCGGCAGGATGATGTCGGCGTAGAGGCACTCGTTCTCCATCCAGGGATGCTGGGCCACGACGCATTCGATGCTCGGATCCTTGAAGGCCTCGATGGTCCAGTTGCCGTGGTTCCAGCAGGTGATGCGGCACGGTGTGTCGGTCCAGATCATATGGATCGGAACGCCGCCCTTTTCCTTCTCGATGGGGTAGGTGTACTTGGTGAACTGTTCCTCGGTCTCGCACTCCTGGCCGCCGCTGCCATGGAAGACCAGCGGAGCCTTGAGGATGGCGTCCTGGATGAGGGTCTTCGGGATGAGCTGCGGGCCCCAGGCGTGGACCGTGGTCCAGCAGGGTTTGGTGAGCCGTTCGGGGAGTTCCGGGTTGAAGAACCGGACACTCCCCAGGCCTTCAGCACGGGGCATGCCGAAGTAGGTCATCTGGGCCTGATGCACACCGGGGCCGCCCAGGCCCTGCATACCCAGCATGACGCACTCCAGCCGGCCTGGCTCGTGCGAGTACGGGCCGCGGAAGGCCGAACCACCGAAGTAGTGGATGATGGAGGTCGTGTTCTTGGCGAACTGGCGGGCGAGGGCTTTGATGGTCCACTCGGGGACGCCGCACTTCTTCGAAGCCCATTCAGGGGTCTTCGGGAAGCCGTCCTCGTCGGTGCCGAGAACATACGCCTCGATCTTGTCCATGCCGACCGCGTGGGTCTTGACGTACTCTTTGTCCCAGGTGCCCTCCGTCAACCACACATAGATGACGGCGAGTTGGAGAGCCGCGTCGGTGTTCGGGAGCACGGGGATCCATTTATCTCCGTGAACCGCGTTCGCGTAGTTGAGGTCGGGGCAGATGTAGACCTGCTTGATACCGGCCCGGGACCAGAACTGGGAGATGCGGCTCGCGTACTGGCCGGTGAAGCCCCACGGGGTGGTCTCCTCGTCACAGCCCCACTTGAGCACCATGTCGCAGTTCTCGGAGATGTCCTTGATGAGGTTGGCGGCCGGGGACATCATGCCCTGGAAACCCTGGCCCCAGACGTGTTTGGCTCCCCAGTACCAGCCTTCCCAGCTGTCCGGATTGCGGACCTGCTGGGTGAAACCGCCCATCATGTCGAGCAGGCGGGCCTGGTGGCCGTGTGGAGTGTGGATGGTCTTGTTCTCGCCGTGGCCGTCGCCCTGGGCGAGGATGGCGAGCGGGCCGTACTCCTTCTGGACGCGTTTGACCTCCGAAGCGACCAGGTCGACGGCTTCGTCCCAGGAGACGCGCACGAACTTGCTCTTGCCGCGGTTCTGCGGATTCCGTTCCCCGTTCGGATCCCAGTCGATGCGCTTGAGCGGGAACTTGATCCGGTTGGGGGAGAAGGTGCGTTTCTTGTAGGCAAGCGAGAACGGGGCCGGCAGTGCTTTCGGAAGCGGGGTCAGCGTTTCGCCGTTACGCTCGATCTTCCAGGGCCGCAAAGACTCGTAGTCGTACTTCCAGTCGTATTTGTAGGGTCTGATGCGGACGGCCTTGCCGTCTTTGACGTCGACGAAGCACTCGCCGCCGCCGCCCAGGAGGCCACCCATGGCCAGGTTCTTGATGGTCACCTTGTCGACGCTTACGTCGACCTTCTTACGGTCCGTATCCCCCATATCAGTCGTCATCCTTTCGTCTTGCCTTTGCCCGACCTATCGCTATCCCCTCGCGAGCCGGCCTCCCCCGGTCGGGCCGCTCGCGTGATTGTCCGGTCAGCCGGCGACTGCGTTCACCTGGCTGGGGTTCCAGCCCAGGTATGCGGAAAACGACGCGCAGGCAGACTTGACGGCTTGGGTGCACAACTCCCGTTCGGCCGGCCCGAAGCGGCCTGTGGGGACAACCACCGACACGGTTGCGGCGATATTCCCCACCTGGTCCCTCACCGGCGCTCCGACAGCGCAGGTGCCCAGATACACTCCCTCGACGTCGTATGCGACACCGTCGCGCACGATCTGCTCCATTTCGGCGCGCAGCAAGTCGCTGTCGACGACCGAGTGGGGGGTGTGCTGAGGATGAGGCTGGGCGAGGAGGCGCTCCTGCTCCTCCCTGGGTAGGTACGCGGCGAAGAGTTTGCCGTGCACCGAGACCAGGTCACCCAGGATGCGGCCGCGCGCGGTACGGCGCTTGAACGGCCTGGTGGTGTTGATGATGTCGACGCAGACGGGGAAGCCATCGATCTCGACGGCCAGAGTAACCGATTCCCCGGTGTCCTTGGTCAGTTTCTCGAGGAACGGCCGGGCAGCCTGCACGAGCGAAGAGTTGTCTTCCGCTATATATGTGAGAGCGAGAGCGGCCGGACCGAGCCGGTAACGGTTGGCGCTGGGGTCGCGCACGAGAAAGGCCATGGACTCAAGGGTACGCACCATCCGATAGGCCGTCATGCGGAGCAACCCGGTATGTTCGGCCATCTCGTCGATGGTCCATTCACGGTGATCCACATCGAACAGGCCAAGGATCGAGAGACCGCGGACCAGCGCTCTGACAGAAAAGGGATCGGTCTCCCGGGAATCTCTGTTGGCCGTCATCAATCCCCCATGGTCTCCCATTGTGGCCCTCGGTGCTCGCGCCTTGCATTTGGGCGTCGTGCTCCGCTACGATAGCCACGATACTATCAATATTATTCAACAATATCGAGATATCGTTTTGAGAGGACTGCAAGTCGGTCGGTGATAAATCCACGATTTGGTGGGGGGCGGGTTGCAATGGTCGAAAAAGTGTACGCTAACCTCACGAACAGCGGGCCGGTATCGGTCTACGTGAAAGACGGCAAGATAGTCCGGGTCCGCCCTCTCGTGGTGGATCCCGCGGACATGAAACCGTGGACCATCGAAGCGGGCGGTAAGAAGTACTCGCCCTGGAAGAAGCCGACGCTCTCCCCGTACATCCACGCGGAGCGCCGGCGCATCTACTCCGACGAGCGCATCAAGTACCCCATGAAGCGCGTGGACTTCGACCCCGACGGCGAACGCAACCCGCAGAACCGGGGTAAGTCCCGGTACGAACGTATCTCCTGGGAAGAGGCCTCCACCCTCGTGGCCAAAGAGATCATGCGGGTCCGGGAGACCTACGGCGGCTCGGCCATCAGCGGCATCACCTCATCACACCACAACTGGGGCATCGTGGGCTACAAGATGGGACCCTTCGCCCGTTTCATGAACATGCTCGAGTTCACGCCGGTGCTCGACAACCCCGACAGCTGGGAAGGCTGGCACTGGGGCGCCTCCCACACCTACGGCTTCTATTGGCGCCTGGGCATGCCGGAGCCCTACGATCAGTTGGGTGATGCCCTGCAGAACGCGGAGATGATCGTCTACTGGTCCAACGACCCGGACAGCACCCGCGGGACCTATTCCGGTCAGGACTCTGCGCTCTGGAGACAGTGGCTCAAGGAGAAGGGCGTCAAGATGGTCTTCATCGACCCCTTCTTCAACTACACCAACGCCGTGATGGGCGGGAAATGGATCGCTCCGCGCTTGGGAACCGACACGGCCATCGCCATGGCCATCGCCCACGTGTGGATCACCGAAGACACATATAACAAGGAATACATCGCAGACCGGACCATCGGGTTCGAGAAGTTCAAGCCCTATGTGCTCGGCGAGACCGACGGCGTGCCGAAGACGCCGGAATGGGCGGAGGCCGAGTCGGGAGTGGACGCCCGGGTCATCCGCACCCTGGCCCGAGAGTGGGCGGCCAAGCGGACCATCCTGTCGGGCGGCTCCCGCGGGGGTGAGGGAGGCGCCTGCCGGACGGCGTATGGTACGGAGTGGGCCCGTATGATGGTGCTGCTGCAGGCCATGCAGGGCCTGGGTGCGCCGGGCCGCAGCATCTGGGGCACCACCATGGGCGCTCCCAACGACACCAGCATCTGGTTCCCGGGCTACGGCGAGCCGGAAGGCCGCATGTCGATGGCGTCCAAGGTGGCCACCTACATCCCGCAGAATCCCACCAAGCAGCGGTTGTGGCGGCTCACGGTGCCCGAGGCCATCCTGGACGGCCACGTGGAGTGGTACGGAGATGGTTTCTGCGGCAAGTCCCTGGAACAGCAGTTCATGCACTACACCTATCCCGCGGAGGGCTGCTCCGAGATCAAGCTCTGGTATCGCTACGGCGGCTCCTTCATCGGCACCATGAGCGAGACCAACAACTGGGTGCGCATGTACCAGAGTCCGAAGCTCGAGTTCGTGGTCAACCAGGACATCTGGTGGCAGAGCGAGACGCGCTTCGCCGACGTCATCCTGCCGGCGTGCACCAACTTCGAGCGCGACGATATCGGCGAGTGGGCGGCCATCAACGGCTACACGTGGCACGCCTCCAGCGGCTGCAACTACCGCTACATCATCCGCGAGCAGAAATGCATCGAGCCCCTGTGGGAATCGAAGTCGGACTACCAGATCTTCGCCCTCATCTCCGAGAAGATGGGCCTGCGCGACACCTTCACCGACGGGGGCAAGACCGAGACCGACTGGGTGAAGGGCTTCTTCGACGTCTCCGACCTACCCAAGGTCGTGAGCTGGGAGGAGTTCAACAAGAAGGGCTATCACATCATCAACATCGCGGACGACTACAAGGCCACTCCGTCGCTGCGCTGGTTCTACGAAGGACGGCCCTGCGACACCCCCGACGTAGGCAATCCGAAGCGCCTCACCGAGCGCCGTGCCGAGCTGGGGACGTTCAGCGGCAAGATTGAATTCGAGTCCGTGAGTCTGAAGCAGTACTTCCCCGACGACGACGAGCGCCCGGTGGTGCCGCGCTACATCCCAAGCTGGGAAGGCCATCACACCACCGAGCTGTTCGCGAAGTACCCGCTGGCCCTCATGTCGCCGCACCCGCGCATGTCGTTCCACTGTCACTATGACAAACACACCGACTGGCTGAACGACATCGCGGTCCATCGCATCAAGAAAGACGGACACGCGTGGTGGCCGGCCCGCATCAACCCTGAAGACGCGACCAAGCGGGGCATCCACAACAACGACATCGTCCGCCTCTACAACGACCGGGGCTCGGTGCTCTGTATCGCCGTGGTCACCGACCGGGTGCGTCCGGGCGTCATCCACAGCTACGCATCGGCGGCACACTACGATCCGCTACAGCCGGGGGACCCCACCTCCATCGACCGGGGCGGGTGCGTCAGCATCCTCACGCCGGCCCGCATGATGTCCAAGAACGTCCCGGGCATGACGCCGAATTCGTGTCTCATCGAGATCGAGAAGTGGGAGGCCTGAGATGACGCGCCTTGGTCTGCTCATCGACGTCACCAAGTGCAGTGGTTGCCACAACTGCTTCCTGGCCTGCCGTGACGAGTACTACGGCAACGACTACTCCCCGTACTCGGCTCCCCAACCGCTCGACGGCCAGTTCTGGATGCAGGTGAAGGAAATTGAGCGCGGCACCTACCCCAAGGTTAAGGTCGACTACATCCCGCTCCCCTGCGTGCACTGCGAAGAGGCTCCCTGCGTCGCCGTCGCGGCCGACAAAGCCTGCTACAAGCGGGAGGACGGTTTCGTGATCATCGACCCGGTGAAGGCGAAGGGCCAGAAGGCCATCGCCCAGGCCTGCCCGTACCGGGTGATCTTCTGGAACAAGGAGCTCGACATCCCTCAGAAGTGCACCATGTGCGCCCACCGGCTGGACGAAGGCGAGAAGGAGCCACGCTGTGTGGAGGCCTGCCCCACCGGCGCCCTTACCTTCGGCGACCTGGACGACCCGGACAGTCTCATCTCGAAGTACGTGGCGGAGAAGAAGGTCGAGACCTTCCATCCGGAGTACGGCACGAAGCCCGCCGTGATGTACGTGGGGATCCCCAAACGGTTCGTGGCCGGCGAAGTGGTGCGGGCCGACAACACGGGGGAGTGCTGTGAAGGCGCGTCGATCACTCTCGAGGGCGACGGCGTCAAGCTGAAGACCAAGTCGGACAGCTACGGGGACTTCGAGTTCGAGGGCCTGGACCGGAACGAGGCCTTCAAGGTCACGGTCGCATTGGCCGGCTACGCCACGAAGACCTTCGCTGTCACCACTCAGACCGACGTCAACCTGGGGGCTGTGGTCCTGGAACGGGCGTAGCGGCCCGGGAGCGGTGCCTGCGTGAGATCTGCCGCATCCACGACGCACCAGAAGCGCGGCGCCCCCCGGCCGCAGGCGGCCCGAACAGCTGCGCCATGCGCGCGGCAAGGACATACTATAGCGCCGCCCAGTGCCGCCTACGTAGGGGCCGCGGCGTGGTCTTCTTACAGGCTCCAGGCCGGGCGGCACGTACTATCATGGGAGGACCACACGAGAGTGAGCGCGTCCGCCGGATGCAATGTGGGGCAAACGTCGACGGGGAGCTGAGGTGAACGACGTTGTCATCGTCAGCGCGGCCAGGACCGCGGGAGGCAGGATCGGCGGCAGCCTCAAGGACGTGCAGCCGGACGATCTGGCCGTCGTGGTCATCAAGGCGGCTCTCGAGCGGGCCGGCGTCGAGCCCGACGCGGTGGATGAGGTCGTCATCGGGCAGACCAAGCAGAGCGCCGACGCGGCCAACGTGGCCCGCGTAGCGGCTCTGCGGGCCGGCCTCCCGGTGGAAGTCCCCGCCTACACCGTGATGCGCCAATGCGGCTCCGGTTTGCAGGCGGTCAACAATGGGGCCCAGGCCATCATGTGCGGTCTGGCCGACATCGTTGTTGCCGGCGGTACCGAGAGCATGAGCAACGCTCCCTACTACCTGAGGGGCGCCCGCTATGGTTATGGCGCCGGCAACGCCCTTCTGATCGACTCGAACACCGAGAGCCAGCCACGTTCTCAGCCGCGCGAGATCTATGGCGACCTCACCATGGGCCTCACCGCGGAGAACGTGGCCGAATGGTACGGAATCGGCCGGGAGGAGCAGGATCGTTTCGCGCTTGGCAGCCAGGAGAAGGCTCTCGCGGCGATAGCGGCGGGCCGCTTCAGGGACGAGATCGTACCGGTCGAAGCGCCCCAGCGGAAGGGTCTGGCGGTCGTCTTCGCAACCGACGAGCATCCGCGGGAGACGAGCCTCGAGTCGCTGGCCAAGCTGGCTCCGGTCTTCAAGGAAGGGGGCACCGTCACCGCCGGTAATTCTTCCGGGCGCAACGACGGCGCCGCAGCCCTTGTCCTCATGTCCGCGGTCGAAGCGCGGCGACGGGGCGTCACCCCCCTGGCCGTCATCCGCAGCCAGGCTGTTGCCGGCGTCCCCCCGGAGATCATGGGCATCGGACCGGTGCCGGCCAGCCGCAAGGCGTTGGCCGCGGCAGGACTGGCTCTCACCGATATCGGACTGATCGAGTTGAACGAGGCCTTCGCCGCTCAGAGCTTGGCGGTCATCAAGGAGTTGGGTCTGGACGAGGAGCGGGTGAACGTCAACGGGGGGGCCATCGCCCTCGGCCATCCGCTCGGTTGCTCCGGGGCCCGCATCCTCACCACTCTGCTCTACGAGATGCAGCGGCGCGGCATCCGCTATGGGTTGGCCACTCTGTGCATCGCAGGGGGGCAGGGCATCGCCACCGTGGTGGAAGCGGCCGGCTGAGGGCGGGGAAACGGATGAAGACCCACGAGTACCAGGCGCGCGACATCCTGTCGGGCTACGGGATTCCCTTCCCTCCCGCCGTGCTCGCTTCGACGGCCGAGGAGGCCGAAGCTGCCGCTCGGCGCCTGGGCGGGGTGGTGGTGGTCAAGGCGCAGGTGCTGAGTGGGGGCCGGGGCAAGGCCGGCGGCGTGAAGCGGGCGGCGACTCCGGGCGAAGCCCGGGTGGCGGCCGCGGCCATCCTCGGCGCTCTGTTCAAAGGGCGGCCGGTTCGCAACGTCCTCGTAGTGCAGATGGTCGCCGTCTCGCAGGAGTACTACCTGGGGGCCGTTCTCGACCGTTCGGCAAAGACGGTCACCGTGATGGCGAGCGCGAAGGGCGGCATGGATATCGAGGAGGTGGTCCGCAACTCGCCGGACGCCCTCATCCGGGTCTCAGCCGATCCTCTGCTGGGGCTGTCCGACTACCAGACCCGGGATGTGGCCCGAGCGGTCGGCCTCGCCGGCGTGCAGGCCGGTGCCTTCCGTACCATCGCCTCTGGTCTCTACCGAGCCTTTCTCGAGAACGACTGCTCGCTCCTGGAGGTGAACCCCCTCGCGCTCACCGAGAGTGGTGACTTCATGGCCCTCGATTCCAAGATGATCGTCGACGACAACGCCTTGTCCCGTCGTCCCGCTCTGCTGGCGTTGCGGGACCCCGACTCCGAGGAGCCGGCCGAAGCCGAGGCGCGCGGGGTAGGGGTGAGCTACATCGAGCTTGAGGGGAACGTGGGCTGTCTCGTCAACGGGGCGGGGCTGGCCATGGCCACCATGGATGTGATCGGGCTCTTCGGGGGCGAGCCGGCCAACTTCCTCGACATCGGCGGCGGCGCTCACCTCGACCAGGTCAGAGCCGCGCTCCGCATTCTCTTGCACGATCCATACGTCCGTGCCGTGCTGGTGAACATCTTCGGAGGTATTACCCGGTGTGACGTGATCGCCCAGGCGGTGGCGGATGCCGTTGAGGCCGGCGAGATCACCGTGCCGGTGATCGCCCGGCTGGTGGGTACCAACGCCACCGAGGGGCGGGCTATCCTGGAGAGGACGACCGGAGTGGTGCTCGCCGAGACGATGAGCGGCGCAGCCAAGAAGGCGGTCGAGCTGGCGGGTGTGGTCAAGCACTCTCCGGGAGGGGAGGGACAGTGAGCATCCTCGTCGGCAGCGATACTCGGGTTCTCGTGCAGAACATCACCGGGGACGAGGGCCGCTTCCATACGAAGCAGATGCTGGCCTATGGCACCCGGGTTTTGGCTGGCACCGCCCCGGGACACGGGGGCCAAGCGGTGGAGGGCGTGCCGGTGTTCGAGTCGGTACGGGAAGCCGTCGACAAGGCGGGTGTCAACGCGGCCGTGAGTTTCGTACCTGCCCGTTTCGCGGGGGACGCGATAATCGAGGCGGCGGACGCCCTCGTTCCGCTCATCGTCTGCATCAGCGAGTGGATCCCGGCCCTCGACATGGTGAAGATCTGCGCGCACGTCGAAGCCAAGGGGTGTCGGTTGATAGGGCCCAACTGCCCGGGAATCATGGCGCCGGCCTGCTGCAAACTGGGCATCCTTCCCGGACACATCTTCACACCGGGCCCCGTGGGGATCGTATCGCGGAGCGGCACCCTCACCTATGAGATCGCTGCCGCCCTGACCCAGGTGGGAGTGGGCCAGTCTACCTGCGTAGGTATCGGGGGGGATCCGATCATCGGCACAACTTTCATAGACGTCCTCGCCCTCTTCCAAGGTGACCCCGAGACCGAGGTCATCGCCCTCATCGGAGAGATCGGAGGGTCGGACGAGGAGGAGGCGGCCGCGTTTATCGCTGAAAAGGTTTCCAAGCCGGTGGTGGCCTTCGTCGCCGGCAAGACGGCGCCTCCGGACCGGCGCATGGGACACGCCGGGGCCATCGTCATGGGTAGCCAAGGAACGGCAGCCGGCAAGATCGCCGCCCTGCGCGAGGCCGGCGCCATCGTGTGTGACAGTACCGACGAGACGGCCGAGACCGTTGCGGGCCTGTGGGCCGCGCGCGGTTCCTAGGGGGCCAGGGACATCGTCGGCGTTTCGGCCGCGAGGTAGTCGATGCGGCTGGTTCCTCCACAGTAGCAGTTCACCAGGTCGGCCACTTCCCGGCAGGCCGACTCCACCTCTTCCCGGGTCACCGGAGGCAGACCGTCCACGTTGAACTCCACCGCCCGGGTCTCCGGCAGGGTCAGGGTGTGGTTGGCCTGGCGCCAGGTCCAGCGGCGGGTGAGCACCTGATCACCCTCCACGAAGACCACTTCCCCAGGCAGGGGATGCTCGAGTTCGTTGGTGCCGAACGGGACGAACTCCTCGTCGCCCGTAGCGAACCTGAGGGCGATGTCTCGCTTGAGCACGTCGATGGCGTGGCTGCCCGCCGGAAGAAGGTGGCGCAGCGAGACCACGTTGCCGATATCGACCAGAGCGCTGATGGTCGGAAGCTCATCGCCGCGCAGCGCCCGGCGCGCCATGGCCTCGATGGAGGAACGAAACTCGGCCGGCTTGGCGCCGAAGGCGCGGTAGGCTTCGCGCCACGCCTTGATGTGAGGCTCTTCCGCTATCTGCTCTACAGCCACCCCACGGTCGCGGACCGAGGCTTCCGCCTCGCGCAGCAACTGGACGAGATCGGGCGGGGAGGCTCCGTTGGTGAGCTCGTGGCAGATCACCACGCCGCGAACGTAGCCGGGGAAGCGCTCGAAAATCTCCGGCGCGATGGTGTAGTTGAAGTGCTCCATGGCCAGCCTCACTCGTAGGGGAGTGTCCTCTCGATTCTAGCCCATGTGCCCGGCAGGACCCCAGTCTATTCCTCGTCCCCAACGGAGCCTTCGTCCGGAGTTCACCGATCCTGTTTTCTCAGACCCCATAGCCGCGCGCACTCTCTCGCTGCGATATCCTGAAACGACAGACGACGAGCGGAGGGAGTTGTGCGCATGCAGGTCGCGGTTCCGTGGGGGACGGGTTCCGTTCCGGTCCAGATTGAAGATGAGAGGGTAGCGGCGGTCCTTGGGGCGAACGTGCAGGAGGCCGACGATCCCGAGGGTATCCTGAGAGCGGCTATCACCCAGCCCGGGGCTGAGATCGGTCGCTTTCTCGCCGATGCCCCCTCCCCGCTGCTCGTCGTGGTGAACGATGCCACCCGGCCCACCCCTTCGGCCGAGGTGCTCCGGGTCATCCGCCCCTACCTGGAGGAGTGGTCGGCCGCCGGTGACCGGGAGATGTCCTTCATCGTTGCCACCGGGACCCACAGGGTAGCCCTGCCCGAGGAACTCGAGCACATCTTCGGCGCAGACTTGCTGGCCGCGCACGCTGGGCGCATCTTCTCGCACGATTCCAAGGACGCCGCGCAGCTGTTCTTTCAGGGCGTCACTTCTCGAGGCGTGGAGGTACAGGTCAACCGGCGGCTTGGCGAAGCGCGGAGCGTGATCCTCGTCAACTCGGTGGAGCCCCACTACTTCGCCGGCTACACGGGCGGCCGGAAGTCGCTGTTCCCCGGGCTGGCCGGCTATCAGACGGTGTGGGCCAACCACGCCCTGTCCATGAAGGCCGGTTCCGAGAGCCTCGTCCTCGAGGGGAACCCGGTCCATGAGGACATCATGGAGATGCTGGAGGTGGGTATCTCCGGGAAGCAGGTGTTCTCCATCCAGCTGGTCCTCGACAAGGAGCACCGGGTCGGCTTCGCCGCCGCGGGCTCCCTGGACGGATCCTTCGAGAAGGCGGTGGCTGTTGCGGAACGGCAGTTCGTCCTCGATATCGACCGGCGGTACGAGGTCGTGGTGGCCGTTGCGCCGCATCCCATGGACTGCAACTTCTACCAGACGAACAAAGCCGTGCAGGGCGGAGCGGCGGCGGTCAAGGACGGCGGCGTATTGATCGTGGTCTCGGAGTGCCCGTTCGGCCTCGGCGAGAATCAGACGTTGTACGACATGCTCGCTGCGGCGGAGTCTCCGGCGGCGGCTCGCGAGCGGGCCGACCAGGAGGAGTACCGGCTGGGAGTGCAGCAGGCCACGCGCATAGCCGGCGTGTTGCAGCGGGCGGACATCTTCGCCGTCACCTCCCTCCCCGAGGAGCAGGTCCGGGCGATGTTCATGACACCGTTCGAGAGTGTGCAGGAGGCTGTGGATGCGGCGCTCGCGGCCCAACCCGCCGATGCTCGGGTGCTGTTCCTCACTGAGGCCAGCATCACCGTCCTCCGACCCCGCTCGTAGCCGGGCGCCGGGCCACGGCGGCCGGGTCGGCCCGGGCGGCTGGATCGATCCGGGCCGTCTATGGTCCAGACCGAGGTCCAGACCGAGCCTTCACCTAGTTCACGATGTGGAAGCTGGCGCTGATCTTCGTCCCGTTCTTGAGCATGGCCCAGACCGGGCACAGCTGCTCCTCTGCTATCGTGAGGGCCTGAGCCACCTTGTCAGGGTTCGGCTCGCCCTTGATGACGAACTCAAGGGTGATCTCCGTCAGCACCGTGGGATGCTCGTCGCGCCGTTTGCCCCGCGCCTCCACCACCAGCCCGCCGACCGGTTGCTTCATCCGGTCGAGGATGAGACCCAGGGTGCTGCCGGCGCACACGGCGAGACTGGCGAGAACCATCTCCAGAGGCGTGGGCCCGGCCGTGACACCGGGGCCGAGCGGGTAGTCGAGGCAGACCTCATGTTCTCCGGTGCTGGTGTTGAAGCACATGAGGCTTTCGCGGACGGCGCGGACCGTCAATTCTTGAGGCATAGCGGGCCTCCCGTCGGGGAACAGAGACATGAGCAATCATAGGAGACTGAGCCGCTCTGAGTAAGGCTGCCGCTTGCTTGAAATGGCATTGGCCTTTGAGTATCATGCGAGTTCGCCTCCGCGTGGGTCCCACGCGTGGGGGGGTGCCCGAGTGGCCAAAGGGAGCAGACTGTAAATCTGTCGGCGACGCCTACGGAGGTTCAAATCCTCCCCCCCCCACCTCCCGACTCTGCGGAAGGCCAAGCCGGAACAGCCGTCTCGGCCTCCCGGCACGAAGGGCCTCCATAGCTCAGTTGGCAGAGCACTTCCATGGTAAGGAAGGGGTCTTCGGTTCAAATCCGAATGGGGGCTCCATAGGGCCCGTTCCGAAACAGCGCGAGGCGGGTCATTATTATAGAGGGGCGGCGTAGCTCAGTTGGTCAGAGCAGCGGAATCATAATCCGCGTGTCAGAGGTTCGAGTCCTCTCGCCGCTACCTGCGTTTGTGGTAGCATGCACGGGCATCGAAACAGCTAGGAACAGGTGAAGTAATGCGGGTCCGGGTCACGATGGCTTGCCAGGAGTGCAAGCGCCGTAACTACACCACTATGAAGAACAAGCGCAACGATCCCGAGCGGATCGAGCTCAACAAGTACTGCAAGTGGTGCGATACGGTCACCGTCCACAAAGAGACCAAGTAGCGGATAGGAAGGCGGGAACGTAGGGCAGTAGCTCCAACGGTAGAGCGCCGGTCTCCAAAACCGGATGTTGGGGGTTCGAATCCCTCCTGCCCTGCCACTTCTTCCTGAATAGAGTAGACATGGCGAAAAGCGTCAGCGACAAGATGGTAGGCAACAAGACCCCGACCAAATCGAACGGTGGCGGTCCGAAGCTCCCATTCTCTCGTCAATCGTCGAGCTCGAAACAGACGCAGGGTCCACGGGGGAGCGTAGCCGCCAAGCCCACCGGCCGGGTGCGCACGTTCTTCCGGGAAGTGCGCGTGGAGATGAGCAAGGTCACTTGGCCACCCCGCAAGGAGCTCATCACCTCCACGGGAGTGGTGATCGTCGCGGTCATCATCGCCGGTGTGTATATCGGGGTGTGGGACTTCATCTGGAACACGATCGTCCGCTTGGTCGGACTGGGGTGACGGAAGTGGCAGAAGAGACCGGCACGGCGACCATGGATGCGCGTTGGTACGTGATCAACACGTACTCCGGGCACGAGAACAAGGCGAAGACGAATCTCGAGCACCGCATCCAGTCGATGAACCAGGCTCCCTATTTCAAGGAGATCATCGTTCCCACCGAGCAGGTGGTCGAAACCAAGGGGGGCGAGAAGGTTCAGGTGGAGAGACGCATCTTTCCCGGCTATTTGCTGGTGAAGATGGTCCTCACCGACGACTCGTGGTCCCTAGTCAAGAACACGCCGGGTGTCACCGGCTTCGTCGGCAGCGAGAACAAGCCGACCCCGCTGATGCCGTCCGAAGTGGACCGCATTCTGCACACCAGCACGGTGGCGAAGCCCAAGGCCAAGGCCGAGTTCGTGGTGGGCGACCAGGTGCGGGTGGTCACTGGACCGCTGGCCGACTTCACGGGTGAGGTCTCCGAGGTCAACATCGAGCAGAGCAAGCTCAAGGTGATGGTATCGATCTTCGGGAGGGACACCCCGACCGAATTGGGTTTCGAGCAGGTGAAGAAGATCTAGGATGCGGGGTTCCGCTCCGTTTGGGCGAACAGCCCTGGGGATCACGAGATAGATACGGAGAATCAAGGTGGCAAAGAAGGTACGGGCGATAGTCAAACTGCAGATCGTGGGCGGGAAAGCGAACCCGGCTCCCCCGGTCGGTCCTGCCCTGGGTCAGCACGGCGTGAACATCATGGAGTTCTGCAAGGCCTACAACGCGGCCACACAGGACAAGATCGATCAGGTTGTTCCGGTCGAACTCACGATCTTCGAGGACAGGTCCTTCACCTTCGCCCTGAAGACCGCTCCTGCCGCCGTTCTCATCCGTAATGCGGCCGGCATCGGCAAAGGTGCCGCCAACCCGCGGAAGGACAAGGTCGGCAAGATCACCAAGGAGCAGCTGCGGCAGATCGCCGAGGCCAAGATGCCCGACCTCAACGCCCTCGATGTAGAAGCGGCCATGAACATCGTGGCCGGCACGGCCCGGAGCATGGGCGTCACGGTGGTCGACTGAAACACTGGTAGTAAGCCGGTGCCGCCGCTGGGCGGCGGCACCGGCACATGAGCCCGCCCGGAGCGCTCAGTCCGGCGCACGGGCCGGAAGGTGGGAGGCGAGAGCCGCTTGACCACCAGGAGGTATCAGAGATGAGCAAGGATTCCAAGCGCTTCAAGGAAGCCAAGAAGGCCATAGAACCGGGTAGGTTCTACGCTCCGCTCGAAGCGACAAAGCTGCTGAAAGATGTCGAGACGGCCAATTTCGACGAGACCGTCGAGGTCCACATCAAGCTCGGGATCAACCCCCGTCATGCCGACCAGCAGGTGCGCGGCACGGTCATGCTCCCCTACGGCACAGGCAAGAGCGTGCGCGTGGCCGTCTTCGCCAAGGGTGAGAAGGCCAGCGAGGCCGAAGCCGCCGGCGCCGACCTCGTGGGAGCGGAAGACCTGGCCGCCAGAGTTGAGGGAGGTATGCTGGACTTTGACGCCGCCATCGCCACCCCCGATATGATGGGTGTGGTCGGGAAGCTCGGTCGGGTGCTCGGTCCCCGGGGCCTCATGCCGAACCCCAAGGCAGGCACGGTCACGTTCGAGGTGGGCAAGGCCGTGCAGGACATGAAGGCGGGCAAAGTCGAGTATCGCACCGACAAGTTCGGCGTGGTCCACATCATCATCGGCAAGAAGTCCTTTGAGGCCGAGAAGCTTGTGGGTAACTACAGCGAGGTACTGGGCGAGATCGTCCGAGCGAAACCGGCGGCGGCCAAGGGTAAGTACCTGCGCAGCATCACGATGACCACCACCATGGGTCCCGGGATCCCGCTGGACACCTCGAAGACCCGCCTTGCCGAAGATGAAGCGTAGCTCTAGGTAGGACGGCTCTCGGGAGGGAGCCGAGTGGCGGGCCGCTCGCCGCCGCCGGCTCGTGCGGCCGCCCTATCCCGAAAGGGATGCGGCGGCCGTTTGGTCTCCAGCCCGGTGGCTGGTTGCACGTCGGGCCCGGTGGCCGAAACCGGCGCGTCTGCTATAATGCCCCCTCGCAAACCCCGCCAGAGACAGTTGGTACCGCATGAAGGCGGTAGAAGCGGCAGATCCGGAGGAAGCTCCGGGAAATGCCTGCCAGCCGAGGCAGAGTGTGACCGACATAGTGGTCTCCGGGACCCTAACGTGGTCGTCCGCCTCTGCTGTACGAGGTGGACGATTCTTCGTTTGAAGGAGGTGACACAGTATGCCCAAGCAGAACAAGATCGACGCCGTAGCCGGCATCGCTGCCGATTTGCAGGCGGCCGACATCTACTACTTCGTCGATTATCGGGGTCTGACTTTCGCCGAGGCCACCGACCTGCGCGCCCGTCTGCGCAAGGTCGACACCGAACTGAAAGTCGTCAAGAACACCCTCGGCAAGATCGCTGCGGTCAACGCCGGTGTGGAGGGCCTGGAGGAACTGCTGACCGGCCCCACCGCCATCGCCTATGTGCACGGCGACCCGGCCAAGGCTGCCAAGGCCATCCAGGACTTCATCAAAGACAAGAAGAAAGCGGCCATCCGCGGCGGCAAGCTTCAGCGCTCCCTGCTGACCGCGCCGCAGGTCGAGGCTTTGGCCTCTCTACCTTCTCGCGAAGTGCTCATTGCCCAAGTGGTAGGCGCCATCAGCGCGCCGCTCGTCGGGCTGGCCACCGCCCTCTCCGGTCCCATCAGGGGATTGGTCGTGGTCATGGGGCAGATGCAGGACAAGCAGAACGCCGCGTAGCGGCCGGGAGCAGCACAAGATTTTGAGAGAAAGACCCTAGAAGGAGTTGAACATGACCCCGCAGGAAATGATTGAAGAGATCAAGAAGATGACCGTTCTCGACCTCGCCCAGCTGGTGAAGGCCTTGGAAGAGGAGTTCGGCGTCTCCGCCGCCATGCCTATGGCCGTCGCCGCCGGCCCGGCCGCCGGTGCCGCACCCGCCGCAGCCGAGGAAGAGGAGAAGACCGAGTTCGATGTCATCCTCAAGGCCGCCGGCGAGAAGAAGATCAACGTCATCAAAGAAGTTCGCGCTATCACCGGCCTGGGCCTGAAAGAAGCCAAGGACCTGGTCGACGGGGCCCCGAACCCCGTCAAGCAGGGCGTGAACAAGGACGAAGCCGCCAAGATCAAGGCCCAGCTCGAAGAGGCAGGCGCCGAGGTCGAAGTCAAGTAGCGGTCCGTGCAACCGGCCGGCGGGGATTCTCGCCCGCCGGCCGGTTTGGCAGGCCCAGCCTCGGTGGAATAACTACCGGGGTTGGGCTTGCTTTGCAGTGATACATATGGTATTCTGCATGTTTGCGCGTCGACCCAAGCATAAACCCCCGGCATGCGAGGAGTGATCCCCTTTGGGCGAAAGGACGACTCCCAAACCGCGTAAATCTTTCTCCAAACTGCAGCACATTTTACAGCTCCCCAATCTCATCGCCGTACAGACAGAATCGTTCGACTGGTTCAAGAACCAGGGCCTCAAGGAAACTATCGAGGACATCAACCCAATCGAGGACTACACGGGCAACTACGCCGTGGAGTTCGGCGAATATCAGTTCAACGAACCGAGCATGTCCCTCAAGGAGTGCAGGGACAAGGATCAGACATACGCGTCCCCGCTGTTCATCACGGTGCGCTTCGTCAACCGTGAGTCCGGGGAAATCCGGGAGCAGAACGTCTTCATGGGCGACTTCCCCATGATGACCGACCAGGGCACCTTCATCATCAACGGCACCGAGAGGGTGATCGTCACTCAGCTCGTGCGCTCCCCCGGCGCCTACGTCATGGCCGCCAAGGACCCGACGAAGCAGGTGCTCATCGCCAACCTCATGCCGGCCCGCGGGTCCTGGCTCGAGTTCGAGATCGACAAGCGCGGTGCCGTCTCCGTCCGCATCGACCGCAAACGCAAGCTGCCCGCCACCGTATTCCTGCGCGCTCTTGCCGGGATCGATTCGGCGCGCACCGGTGACGAGCCCGACTTCCTCTCCCGAGGAACCGACGAGGAGATCATCGATCTCTTCGACGGCAACCCGTTCATCAGATCCACGCTCGAGAAAGATTCGGTCCGCTCGGTCGAGGAAGCCCTCGTGGAACTGTTCAAGAAACAGCGCCCGGGCGAACCCCCGACCTTGGAGGCCAGCCGGAACCTGCTCTGGAACATTTGCTTCGATTCCAAGCGCTACGATCTTACCCGGGTCGGTCGACACAAGCTCAACGCCCGCCTGGGCCTCGACACCGACCTCGATGTCCGCACTCTCACCAAGGGAGACATCGTGGCATTGGTGAGGGAACTGGTGGCGGTCCCGCTGGAGATCGACCATGACCACCTGTTGGAAGAGGCTCGGGACTTGGCTGAGGTCGCTCCCAGTCTTCCCTGGGACGAGGTGTCCAACAGACTGGACGAGTACGAGCACTTCGGGAACCGGCGCCTGCGCATGGTGGGCGAACTCGTGCAGGAAGCCTTCCGCGTCGGTCTCTATAGGATGGAGCGGGTGGTCCGGGAGCGGATGACCACCGAGGACGTGGATACCATTACCCCGCAGTCCATCATCAACATTCGCCCGGTGGTGGCGGCACTCAAGGAGTTCTTCGGAAGCTCTCAGCTCTCTCAGTTCATGGACCAGACGAACTCACTGGCGGGGCTCACTCACCGGCGTCGGCTGTCCGCGCTGGGGGCCGGAGGTCTCACCCGGGAACGCGCGCCGATCGAGGTACGCGACGTGCACCCGACCCACTACGGCCGGATGTGCCCTATCGAGACCCCGGAAGGTCCGAACATCGGTCTCATCGGCTCACTGGCGAGCTACGCGACGGTCAACGAGTTCGGCTTCATCCAGACGCCCTACCGCAAGGTGCACTTCGGCACGGTGCTCGACGATATCGAGTGGCTGACCGCCTATCAGGAGGAGAAGAAGACCATCGCGCAGGCGAACGCGCGTGTCAACCCAGAGACCAAGAAGTTCGTGAGCGACATGGTGCTCGCTCGTACCCCAAACGGCGAGTATGAGCGGGTACGCGGTGAGGACGTGGACTACGTCGACGTCTCTCCGGTGCAGATGGTATCGGTCGCGACCGCACTCATCCCGTTCCTCGAGCATGACGACGCCAACCGGGCCCTCATGGGCTCCAACATGCAGCGGCAGGCGGTGCCGCTACTCCAGGCCGAGTCGCCTCTCATCGGGACCGGCATGGAGTACCGTTCTGCTGTCGACACCGGTGACGTCATGCTCTCCAAGTGGGCCGGCAAGGTACGTGGCGTCTCCGCCGACCGCATCCTCATCGAGACCGATGACGGTGATATCGAGTCGTGCGAATTGCTCAAGTTCGAGCGCTCCAACCAGGGCACCTTCATCCATCAGAAGCCGGTGGTGAACGTGGGCGACGAGGTCGCACCGGGCACTGTCTTGGCCGACGGCGCCTCCACCCAGGATGGGGAACTGGCCCTGGGCCGCAACCTGCTCGTGGCCTTTATGAGCTGGGAGGGCTACAACTTCGAAGACTCCATCATCATCAGCGAGCGGCTGGTGAAGGACGACGTCCTCACCTCGGTGCACATAGAGGAGTACGAGGTCGAGGCCCGCTCCACCAAGCTCGGTGACGAAGAGATCACCCGCGACATCCCCAATCGCTCGGAGGAGTCGCTGGCCGACCTCGACGAGTACGGCATCGTCCGCATCGGGGCGGAAGTGTCGTCGGGCGACCTGCTGGTGGGCAAGATCACCCCGAAAGGGGAGACCGAGCTCACCGCGGAGGAGAAGCTCATCCGGGCCATCTTCAAGGAGAAGGCCCGCGAGGTCCGCGACACCTCTCTGAAAGTGCCGCACGGCGAAAAGGGCGTCGTCATCGACGTCAAGGAATTCTCCCGTGACAATGGTGACGACCTGTCCCCGGGCGTCAATCGTTTGGTGAGGGTGTATGTGGCCAAGAAGCGCAAGATCGCCGAGGGCGACAAGCTGGCCGGCCGCCACGGGAACAAGGGGGTCATCTCCAAGATCGTCCCCGAGGAAGACATGCCCTTCCTGGAAGACGGGACGCCTGTCGACATCATCCTCAACCCGCTGGGCGTGCCCTCGCGTATGAACATCGGGCAGGTCATGGAGACCCACCTGGGCTGGGCCGCTCACCACGGCTTCTACCAACTCCAGCGGACCGGCGGCGAACCGGGTGACGACGCGGCCGACAGCGACAGGCTGCCGCCCGCCGAGCAGGTCGCGTTGGTGAAGAAGTATTACGAAGTCGGCGATGCCTCGAGCCTCGAGGGGCCGGTTCCCATCGCTACTCCCGTGTTCGACGGAGCCACACAGATCGAGGTCGACCAGAGTCTCATGGGTTGGATGGTCGCCCAGGAAGAGAAACTCGAGCAGTGGCGCCAAGCGAACCCGGGCCTCGAGCCTCCGTTGGCCGTGCGTATGCCCATCAGCCTGGACAACAACCCGGGCACGATGGTGGCTGGCAAGGTGAGGCTCTTCAACGGCCGCACCGGAGAGCCGTACGACCAGGACATCACGGTCGGCTACATGTACATGCTGAAGCTGCACCACCTAGTGGACGACAAGATCCACGCCCGTTCCACAGGCCCGTACTCCCTCGTCACCCAGCAGCCGCTGGGGGGCAAGGCGCAGTTCGGCGGCCAGCGGTTCGGGGAGATGGAAGTGTGGGCGCTCGAAGCCTACGGCGCCGCCTACACCTTGCAGGAGATGTTGACCATCAAGTCCGACGACACTCAGGGCCGGGTCAAGGCCTACGAAGCGATCGTCAAAGGCGAGAACATCGCCCGGCCGGGCGTGCCCGAGTCGTTCAAGGTCCTGCTCAAGGAGATGCAGTCCCTAGCTCTCGACATCCAGGTGATGAGCGAGGAAGGCGGGGCGCTCGAGGTGGGCGAGGAGGAAGACGACCTGCTCCGCGCCGCTGAGGAGCTGGGCATCGACCTATCGGCGCGTTACCGGGCCGAAGAGCGGGCCGCGCAGCAACTCCACGGCGACGTCGTTCTCACCGACACCACTCAGTTCGATGAGGAGGCCGACGACGAGCCCGAGGAGACCGACGAGTTCGAGATGGCTCCGGAGATCGCGACATTCGAGATCGACACTGACGGCGGCGGCGGATTGGAACTCGAGCTTCCGAGCTTCGCCGACGACGAGGAATAGGAGCAATCCGTGATCGACATCAACGAATTCGACGCCATCAGGATCGGCCTAGCCTCGCCCGAACAGATCCGTGCATGGTCTTCGGGTGAGGTCACCAAGCCCGAGACCATCAATTACCGCACGCTCAAGCCCGAGAAGGACGGCTTGTTCTGCGAACGCATCTTCGGCCCCACCAAGGACTGGGAGTGCTACTGCGGAAAATACAAGCGCGTCCGCTACAAGGGCATCATCTGCGAACGTTGCGGCGTGGAGGTCACCCGGGCCAAAGTGCGTCGCGAACGCATGGGTCACATCGACCTGGCGGCGCCGGTCAGCCACATCTGGTACTTCAAGGGCGTCCCCAGCCGCATGGGCTACCTGCTCGACATCTCGCCCAAGCAGTTGGAGAGGGTGCTCTATTTCTCCGCGTCCATCGTCACCTTCGTGGACGACGAGAAGCGCCAGCGCGACTCGGGCAAGCTCGAGGACCTGGTCCAGGCCGACATCGACAACACCTTTGCCTCCCGTGACGAGCAGAAGGTGAAGGTCATGGCCGAGCGCGACAAGCGGGTCTCGGTGCTCTACGGCAACTCGACTCCTGACGAAGATGATGAGCTGGCTCTCGGCTTCGACGAGACCCCGCTCTCCGAGTGGGCGCCAGAGGAAGTGGAGAAGCGGGCCGGCGAGCTCCGCAGCGAAGCCGACACGCGGCTCCGCGACCTGGAGCGCTACGCCGATCAGCAGGCGGCTCGGCTGCGGGAGCTGTGGGCCGCCTTCAAGCAGATCAAGAAGGGCGACATCATCACCGACGAGACCCTCTTCCGGGAGATGAAGGAGAAGTACGGCAGCCCGTTCGGGTACGGCGTGTACTTCCGGGGCGGCATGGGCGCGGAAGCCATCCGCGAACTGCTCGCCGCCGTCGACCTGGAGACCGAGGCCAAGACCCTGCGGGAGATCATCAAGACGTCGAAGGGCCAGAAGCTTTCCCGCGCCGTCAAACGCCTCAAGGTGGTGGAGGGTTTCCTCCGCTCCGACAACCGGCCGGAGTGGATGATTCTGCAGTCCATCCCGGTCATCCCGCCGGAGTTGCGTCCCATGGTCCAGCTCGACGGCGGCCGGTTCGCCACCTCCGACCTCAACGACCTGTACCGCCGGGTTATCAACCGCAACAACCGGCTCAAGAGGCTGCTCGACCTTGGGGCTCCCGAGATCATCGTCAACAACGAGAAGCGCATGCTCCAGGAAGCCGTCGACGCACTGTTCGACAACGGCCGCCGGGGCCGGGCCGTCACCGGTCCGGGCAACCGTCCGCTCAAGTCCCTGTCCGATATGCTCAAGGGCAAGCAGGGGCGCTTCCGTCAGAACCTGCTGGGCAAGCGCGTGGACTACTCCGGTCGTTCGGTCATCGTGGCCGGCCCGGAACTCAAGCTGCACCAGTGCGGCATTCCCAAGACCATGGCTTTGGAGCTGTTCAAGCCCTTCGTCATGAGCCGGCTGGTGGAGCGCAAGCAGGTGCAGAACATCAAGGCCGCCAAGAAGCTGGTGGAGAGCGAGTTCCCGGAGGTCTGGGACATCCTCGAGGAGGTCATCTCCGAGCACCCTGTCATGCTGAACCGGGCGCCGACCCTGCACCGCTTGGGCATCCAGGCCTTTGAGCCGGTGCTCATCGAAGGTAAGGCCATCCAGCTTCATCCACTCGTGTGCACCGCCTTCAATGCCGACTTCGACGGCGACCAGATGGCCGTCCATCTGCCGCTGTCGGTGGAGGCGCAGGCGGAGGCCCGCATTCTCATGCTGTCCTCGAACAACATCCTATCGCCTGCCCACGGCCGCCCGATCGCCGTGCCCACGCAGGACATGATCCTGGGCTGCTATTACCTCACGTACTTCGACAACGAGAAGCTGGCCGCACCCCTGCTCCACCACGCCGATACGGCCGATCCGATCATCAGCCGCATGAACTCGAAGCGCCTGCTTCCCATGCTGCGCCTCTTCGATCCCGACGGCGAGCGGCTCGTCGAGGGGTTGGCGGAAGGCGAGGAGGAAGAGAAACGCCGCCGGCTGCTGCCGGTGCTGCGTGAGATCCTGCTCAGCGACCGTTTCTTCGACAGCAAGTCTCTCGATCGGGTGGCCGATCTCGCCAGGCTGGAGCTGACGCTCGTCGATGTGAGAAACGAGACGCACCTCATGCGCCTCGAGCCCCGGCCGCGGCCCTTCGGCGACGTCGCCGAACTCGAGTTTGCGTATGCACAGAAGGAGATCGGCCTCCAAGACCCGATCCTGTTCCGCTGGAACGGGGGCCGCATCCTCACCACGGTCGGCCGGGCGATGTTCAACTCGGCTGTGGTCGACGCCCTCGAGGAATATTTCGGCGACGAGTGGGCTCAGCCTGCGGACGGTGCCGCTCCTCGAAGGGACGACTACGAGTTCCAGAACAAAGTCTTCACCAAGAACGAGATGACGACCTTCGTGAGCGACCTGGTCGAGTACTACGGAGCCATCGCCGTTGCCCACCTGCTCGACGTTCTCAAGTCTCTTGGTTTCAGGTACGCGAGCGTGGCTGGGGTCACCATCTCCAAGAACGACATCGTGGTCCCGCCCGACAAGGAGGAGATCCTCCAGCGCTACGAGGCGATGGCCAGGGAGAAACAGTCCCAGTACATGCGGGGCGAACTGAGCGACGGCGAGCGCCGCGACCAGACCACCGATCTGTGGGAACAGGCCACTGAAGAAGTGGCCAACGCCATGGAGCGGAACTTCCGCCGGTTGAACCCGGTGTACATGATGGCCAACTCCGGGGCCCGCGGATCCTTCAAGCAGATCCGCCAGCTTGCAGGCATGCGTGGTCTCATGGCCTCGCCGAAGGGCGACATCATCGAAAACCCGATCAAGGCCAACTTCATGGAAGGGCTGGGCGTGCTCGAGTATTTCATCTCCACGCACGGCGCCCGCAAGGGTCTGGCCGACACCGCCCTCCGCACGGCGGACTCCGGTTATCTCACCCGGCGTCTGGTCGACGTGGCCCAAGAAGTGGTCATCCGCGAGCACGATTGCGGCACCGAGAAGTCCATCGATATGCTGCTCCGCAAGAGCGAGCGTCCCAACGAGTTGCTGCTCGGCCGGGTCCTCGCCGTTCCCGTCGTCGATCCGCAGACCGGCGAGATCGTGTACGAGCGGGGCGAGATGATCACCAAGCGCATGCTCGACAAGATGATCGCCCTGCATCCGGAAGTGGATGACGGTTTCGACCTGCAGGTGCGCTCGGTGCTCGGCTGCCAGAGCCGCGTAGGGGTCTGTCAGCTCTGCTACGGCCGTTCGCTTGCCGCGAACGACCTGGTGGCCATCGGGGAGGCTGTGGGTCACATCGCCGCGCAGTCGATCGGGGAACCGGGGACCCAGCTGACCATGCGTACCTTCCATACGGGCGGCGTCGCCGGCGCGGATATCACTCACGGTCTTCCCCGGGTTGTCGAGCTTTTCGAGGCCCGCAAGCCGAAAGGGCAGGCGAAGATCACCCAGGTCGCCGGGACCATCCACATCGAAGAGGCCGGCCAGGCCAAGAAGGTGGCCATCCTCGACGATACGGGCGAAGAGGTGCACAGCTATGCCATCAGCCGGCGGGCCGATCTCATGGTGGAGGAAGGCCAGCAGGTGGAGGCAGGCGACCAGCTCTACAAAGGCTCGCTCAACCCGCACGAACTGCTCAAGTATCGCGGCGCCCTGGAAACCGCCCGGTACATCGTGGGTGAGGTCCAGGACGTCTACCACAAGCAGGGCGTGCAGATCGACGACAAGCATGTCGAGCTGATTGTCCGGCAGATGACCAAGAAGGTCTTGGTGGAGACCCCGGGAGACACCAGCTTCCTCCCGGGCCGCATGGTGGATAGGCTCGTGCTTGAGATGGAGAAC
>CAZWAR010000035.1:0-26051 GCA_964631965.1 uncultured Gaiellales bacterium | reverse complement strand
CTGTGCTGGGTGAAGCTGGAGCGGAGAGACGGCATGATGGCCGTGGTCAAGCACCCGATCCCGGCGAAGTGGCATCCTGATCCGGCGATGGGATACCGGGAGAAGTACCCGGTCGAGCTTCTTGGCGAGGACGAGTGTCTGAGGTCGAGGCTGGATCGCTCATCGTCCCCCGAGCACACCGGGTTCTGCTCATGAGGACGCTCTGACGCAGTCGAGAACGGCCCATCGAAAGGTGGGCGGGGGGCCGCTGCCCCATCTTGACAAACTACCTACCGACCGGTAGCTTAATCCCCAGAAGACATAGAGCGGTTTTCCGCAGCAGGTACCGCATTTTCAGGGGGTCGATGGTGATAGACAAGGCGAAGGAAGAACACCTTCGGCGGACGGCGAACAGGCTTCGCCGGGAGGTCGTGAACACGGTCTGGCGAGCGCAGGCCGGCCACCCGGGCGGATCCTTGAGCGCGGCGGAGATCATGGCCGCGTTGTTCTTCGAGGTCATGCAGATCGATCCCACCCGGCCCGACTGGACCGACCGCGACCGATTCATCCTCTCCAAAGGTCACGCCGCCCCCGTCTACTACGCGGCGCTCAAGGAGCGAGGCTTCTTCTCGGAGGAGACGCTCTGCACGTACGACTGCATCGACTCCTGTCTTCAGGGCCATCCCGATATTGTCACTCCAGGTGTGGATGTTCCCTCCGGCTCTTTGGGTCAGGGACTGTCGGTGGGCCTGGGCATCGCTCTCGGGGCCCGGCTGAAGAAGCAGGACTTCCGGGTGTTCGTGCTCATGGGGGACGGAGAGCTCCAGGAGGGGCAGGTCTGGGAGGCGGCGATGTCCGCTCCGAACTTCGGGCTCGACCGGGTCACCGCGATCATCGACTACAACACCGTACAGCTCATGGGCCCGGTTGACAGCATCATGAACATCGAACCAGTGGCCGCCAAATGGGAGGCCTTCAACTGGAACGTCATCGAGGTCGACGGGCATGACGTCGCCCAGATAGTCGACGCGTGCGACGCCGCCGGCCGCACCACGGGCAAGCCGTCGGTGATCATTGCCCACACCGTCAAAGGCAAGGGCGTCTCCTTCATGGAGAACAAAGCGGCCTGGCACTCCGGGCTGGTGACCGACGAGATCCGGGAAAAGGCATTGGCTGAGCTAGGCGAGGAGGAGGCGTGATGACCGAGACCATGGCTCCCCGGGACGCTTTCGGCAAGGCCCTCGTCGATCTGGGCGCGGTCGATCCGCGGATCGTGGTGTGCGACGCCGACTTGGGCTCCTCCACGAAGGCGCAGATGTTCGGCGACGCCTACCCCGACCGTTTCTTCCAGATCGGAATCGCGGAACAGAACATGGTGGGCATCGCCGCAGGGCTGGCTCACATGGGGTTCATCCCGTTCACAAGTACATTCGCCTGTTTCGCCGCCAAGCGCGTGACCGACCAGGTGAGGGTCATGGTGGCCCAGCCCAAGTTGCCGGTCGTCATAATGGGGGCCTACAGCGGACTGCTGGCGGGTAAGACAGGTAAGACCCACCAATCCATCCAGGATGCAGCCATCTATCGGGCCATGCCCAACATGACGGTGATATCGCCGGGCGACGGCGTCGAGGTGCGGAAGGCCGTCTTCGCCGCCGCCGAATACGGCGGACCCATCTACCTGCGCCTCACCCGGGAGGCCAGCCCGGTGATCTTCTCCGACGACTACGACTTCCGTATCGGCAAGGCGACTGTGGTCAGGGAGGGCACGGATGTAACCATCATGACCACCGGCATGATGCTTCCCCGGGCTCTCGACGCGGCCGGGCAGCTTGAGAGCGAGGGTATCAGCGCTCACATCCTGCACGTCCCGACTCTCAAGCCCCTGGATGAGGAGGCGGTAGTCGCCGCCGCGCAGAAGACGGGTTTGGTGATCACCGCTGAGGAGCATTCAATCATCGGTGGGCTGGGCGGAGCGGTTGCGGAGACGCTCGGGGAGCAAGCCCCCACCCGGATGAAGCGGATCGGGGTGAAAGATGTTTTCGGAGAGTCGGCTCCCAACGACGACCTCCTCATCAAGTATGGACTCACGGCTGCGGACATCGTGAAGACGGTCCGCGGTCTACGAGGCTAGGCCAATCCCCACGAGTATTCCCCACAACCAGCAAAGAAGAGAGCAAGCGAGAACTTAGGAGGAAGAGATGTCACCGGTCGTGTCATGTGGAGGCGTCGCCGATCTATGGTTCGAAGACACCAAGGTCGGCCGGATGTTCAAAGAAGTGTGGGAAGCCGACGACGCGCAGATCGATGCCTGGCTGGGCGAGTACGACATTCCTACTCCTTGTGGCTGGGCCCGGCCCGGCACCTACATCCAGACCACCATCCGCGGTGAGATGGAGAAGGAGCGGCGGAAGAACGACATCGTCCTTATCCCCGTGGGCTGCACGGAGAATCACGGCCGGCACACCGTCAGTGCCATGGATACCCTTTTCTGCAGCCACCTGGCCGAGGCCGTACGACGTTACACGGCCAAGAGCGGCGCCCCGGTCTCCCTGGCCCTGCCCCCGCTCATGTATGGTGGCCATCCCTATCACCACATCGGCATGCCGGGCACGGTCATCATGCGCGAGGAAGTGGTGGAGGAGACCCTCATCGACGTGATGCTGGGCCTCTGGAACGACGGTTTCCGCAAGCAGATCATCGTGAACAACCACGGCCAGCTGTGGATGCTCGAGACGGCTCTGCACAAGTTCCTCAAGCGGTATCAGTTGCCCGGCGTATTCAAGGTGGTGGAGTGGCACCGCAGCGTCAAGCATTTCTTCCGCACCACCGAGCAGGGCGGTCCCTGGGAGACCTCGACGGTTCACGCCGACGAGATGGAGACCTCGGTAGGCCAGCTTCTTTTCCCTGAGATGGTGGACATGAAGTACGCGGTCGACACCGAGATGAAGACCTACATGCCCGGTGGCGTCATCGACAACGCAATCGAGGGTTACGACCGGCCGTCCCGCTGGTCGGAGAACGAAGGCCACGCCGCCATCGAGTTCTTCGGCACCCCCGAAGGCGTGGTAGGCAAGCCGACCGCGTCCGACCCGCAGAAGGCGAAGAGGGCGGTGGTGGCTTTCCTCCGCTACCTGACCATGGTGTGCGATGACATCATCACCACCTTCCCCGCCGGCGCTGTTCCTCCTGTGGAAGAATTCACCTTCCGCAAGGCCAAGGATATGGAGCCGTTCCTGAAGGAGCCCCTCAGCCCGGGTTGGCTGCCGGTCCACGCACTCCCGTACATCGGCCAGCACTGAAGAGCGGCCTAGGGAGAGCCACCCGGCGGAGCAGGGAAGCAGAAGGGAGACAGATGAGCTCTGATCTCAACGTGCGCTCGGTAGCACGAGCGGTCTCCATCCTGGAGCAGTTCACGCTCGCGCGTCCCGAACTGACCCTGACCGAGATCAGCGAGGGCAGCGGCCTCAGCCGGAGCACAGCGCACCGGCTGCTGGCCGCGCTCAGAGCTGCCGACATGGTTGAATTCGACGGTCGAACCGCCCGCTACCACCTCGGCCTGAAGAATTTCCGCTTCGGCAACGTGGTGTACAAGAGCATGCGGCTGGCCAGGCAGGCCACCCCCCTGCTCCGGGCCCTCAGCAAGGAGACGGGGGAGACCGTCTTTCTGCTGGCCCCGGACGGGAACGAAGCCATATGCCTGGCCCGCTGCGACGACCCGCGGCAGGTGCGCGTGCTTCTGCTCGACGTCGGCCGGCGTTCGCCGTTCAACTGTGGCGCCGGCGAACGCGTCTTGCTCGCCCACCTCGCCAGAGAGCGCTGGGACGAGATAGCGGGTGATTTCACGCCCCGCATGACGCCCCATTCGCCCTCGACCCGGGACGAACTGGCGCGCGACCGCCGCGCGGTCCAGGAGCACGGCTACTGTGTCGGTAACGAGGATGCGAGCTTGCACGTGTGCAGCGTGGGCGCGCCGGTGCGCGACGCAGACGGAACCGTAATCGCGGCCGTGAGCCTGGCAGGCATGACCCAGAGATTCTCGCCTGCCCGGCTGCCGTCCCTCATCAACCGGGTTGTGCAGGTGGCGGAAGAGTTGTCCCGGAGGATGGGATACGTGTCGCCGGAGACCGAAGACCGCCCCGCAGTCACGTTCCCGCAGCCGATGCCGATGCGGGTCCAGGGAGGGGTGCGATGAGCTACAGAATCGGCTTCGCAACCTCGCCTGCCGTTTCGCCGTTCGCGCCCCTGCTGTTTGCCGGCGACGTGGAGCAGGCGGCCAGGGCCGCCGGCGAGTTGGGTTTCGACGGTATCGAGATCAACACCAAAGGACCCGAGGAACTGCCGGTTGCGACCCTCCGGCGCCTCCTCCAGGAGAACCAGTTGCAGCTTGTCACCCTGTCGAGCGGCCGCATCTACGTGGAGGAGAAGGCCACCCTGTCCGACCCTGACCCCGAAGTGCGCCGCCGGGTTATCGCCCGTGTCCAGCGCTTGGCAGAAATGGCGGCCGAGTTCCAGGCCCCCCTCGTGATAGGCCTGTTGCGCGGCCAGCATCTGGTGGACGGCGACGCGGAAAAGACCATCGCCCTCTTTGCGGACAGCGCCGCGACCATCGCCGAGACTGCCGGCCGCTTGGGCATCGACATCTACATCGAGGCCATCAACCGCTACGAGACCCCGCTGCTCAATACGGCCGAGCAGACCAATGCGGTCGTCGGACAGATAGGCGCGCCCAACGTGAAGGTGCTGCTCGACGTGTTCCACATGAACATCGAAGAGGTATCCATAGCGGAAGCCATCCGGAGCACCGGCGATCTGCTGGGTCACTTCCACGTGGCCGACAGCAACCGGCATGCCCCGGGGATGGGCCACGTCGACTTTGCCGAGATCGGCACCGCGCTTCGTGACATCCGGTACCGGGGCTGGGTTTCCGGAGAGCACTTGCCTCTGCCCGACAGCTACACAGCCGCTCGTATCACCCAGACGTTCTGTTCACAACTGTAAGCCAGACCGACGTAGACGAGACCTATCATCCAGAGCTTCACAAAGGAGAAGGAGCAATGGCAGACCTACCCGCCACCATGAAAGCGATCGTCCTCACGGCTCCCAACGAATGGGAATTGCAGGAAGTGCCCACCCCGCAGCCCGAAGGTACCGACGTCGTGTGCCGGGTGCACTCGGTGGCCATCTGCGGTACCGACCCGAACATCATCAAAGGCGCCTTCCCCGGCATGTGGCCCGCCAGCTACCCGTTCATCATCGGTCATGAGTGGGCCGGCGAAGTGGTCGCAATCTCCCCGGAGGCCGAGAAGTCCCCGGCCATCGCCAAGCGGTTCGCTCCGGGAACCCGGGTCGCCGGCGAAGCCCACTGCGGCTGCGGCATCTGCGCGAACTGCCTCGTGGGCGACTACACCATCTGCCTCAACTACGGCGACAACGACCTCGGACACCACCACTACGGCTTCACCACCCAGGGAGCCTACGCCACCTACATCAAGACGTCCGTCAAGTCCATCCATCCTCTGCCCGAAGGCCTCACCTATGACGAGGCCGCCATGCTCGACATGGCGGGGGTCGCCCTGAACGGCGTGTACCGGGCAGGCGTGAAAGTAGGCGACATCGTGGCCGTCACCGGCCCCGGCCCTGCCGGCAACATGACGCTCCAGCTGTGCAAAGCCGCGGGAGCGAAGAAGGTCATCATGGTGGGCCGCGGCGCCCGTCTGCAGCAGTCCGCCGATCTGGGCGCCATCCCGATCGACTACGAGAAGACCGACGATGTGGTCAAGGCTGTTCTCGATCTCACCGATGGCCGTGGCGCGGATGTGGTGTTCGAATGCGCCGGCACCCTGGAATCGTGCACCAAGTCGCCTCTCATGGCCCGCAAAGGGGGCAAGCTGGTCATGACCGCGCTGGCCAAGCAGCCCATCCCCATCGAATGGAGCAAGCTGACTCTGGCCCAGGTAAACTTCATCGGTGTGCGCGCGAACCCCAACACCTCCGACGCGGCCCTGGCCATGCTCGCCGACGGCCGGGTGAACGGCAAGGCTCTGCACACCCATTCGTTCCCGCTCGACCAGTTCGGCGAAGCCCTTGCCACGTTCGTAGAGAAACGGGACGGCGCCATGAAGGTCGTACTGAAGCCGTAGTGATCCGAGAAGCCAGGAAAGGAGACGCTCTGTGAGCCGTACTCGCGTAGGTGTCATCGGCTACGGAACCATCGGTAGCAGGTTGGCCGACGGCGTGGCCGCTCAGGGCGACATGGAGCTGGTGGGCATCGCCGACGTGGCCCCCACCCTTCCACTGCGCGCCCTGAACGAGAGCGGCGCGCCGTACAAGGTCTTCTACGTCGACGCAGAGAAGAAGGATCTGTTCGCGAAGGCCGGCGTCGAGCTGGCCGGGTCGCTGGACGACCTCCTCTCCCAGATCGACGTCGCCCTCGACTCCACCCCCGGTGGCGTCGGCGCCAAGATGAAGGATCTCTACAGGAAGTACAACGTAAAGGCCGTCTTCCAGGGCGGAGAGAAAGATGACATCGCCGATGTCTTCTTTCACGGATACGCCAACTACGAAAACGGCGTGGGCAAGGACTTCCTCAAGCTCACCTCCTGCAACACCACCGGTCTCGTCCGGGCCGTGGATGCTCTCGACCGCGCGGTCGGGGTGGAGAAGGTGGCCATCACCATCATCCGGCGGGTCGCCGACCCGGGCGACACCCACCGTGGTCTGGTGGACGTCCTCCAGGTGGAGAAGGTCCCAAACCATCAGTGCGTGGACCTCATGAAGATCATGCCGCACGTGCACGCCACCGGCCTACTCGTGCATACTCCCGTCACGCACGGTCATATCATCAACCTGGTGGCGACGCCCAAAGAAGCCATCGGAGTGGCGGACGTCGTCTCCGTGCTCCGGCAGCATCCCCGTATCAAGGTGGTCAGCATCGCCGACGGCTACAACTCCAACGCATCGTTCTTCCAGTATCAGCGGCACCTCGGTGTCAAGCGTGCCGACCAGTACGAGATTGGGGTGTGGGAGGAATGTGTCGGCCTGTCCGGCAAGGATGTGATGTTCGCCATCTACATCCCCCAGGAAGCAGTCACCATTCCCGAGACCATCGATGCCATCCGGGCCTGCGTGCCGATGCAGACCGACCGGCTCGAGGCGGTGGGGCTCACCAACAAATACCTCGGCATGGCGGCCCGGACCTGACTGGCACCGACTGAGAGGAAATAGCTGGAGAGACGAGAGAAGGCTAGGCGCCAATGGAAGCGGGCATCTACACCCTCGATGACTTCGAACTCGGCGGCAAGACGGTTCTCCTGCGCGTGGACATCAACTCGCCCATCGACCGGGAGACCAAGCGGTTGGTCAACGACAATCGCATCCAGAAGAGCCTCCCCACCATCAGGGAGCTGGCCGACGCCGGCGCCAAGGTGGTGCTCCTCGCCCATCAGGGGGACACCGAGGACTACCACAACCTGATCTCCCTTCAACCGCACGCCGAGCGCTTGAGTGAGCTACTCGGAAAGCCGGTTGAGTTCATCGACGACATCGCCGGTCCCTGCGCCCTCGATCGCATCAGGTCGCTCAAGCCCGGCGAGTTGCTGCTCCTCAACAACGTGCGCTACCTCACGGAGGAAGTGTCCACCTTCGTGAACTTCGTCAAGCTAACGCCGACGGAGTTGGCCGAGACGCGGCTGGTGAAGAATCTGGCCCCGCTTGCCGACCTGTTCGTGAACGAAGCCTTCGCCGCCGCCCATCGCTACTCACCCTCGCTCGTGGGTCTCGCGGAGGCCCTGCCCAGCGCCGCCGGCCGCCTCCTCATCGAGGAGTTCGGGGCGCTGGCCCGGGTCAAGGAGACCCCGAGCCACCCTTGTGTCTACGTGCTGGGAGGCGCCCGTATCGCCGACGCGTTCAGCATGATGGAGGCGGTTCTCAGTACCGGCGCCGCAGACCGTTGCCTCACCTGCGGCCTCAACGGTGAGGTGATGACCCTTGCGCGCGGAACCGCTCTCGGCACGCCCAGCGAGCGTCTCATCGACGACAAGGGTCTGACGCCGTTCATCCAGAAGGCCAAAGAACTGGACGCCACCTATGGCGACCGCATCGTCAGCCCCGTGGACTTCGCCGTGAACGACGGCGGGCGCAAGGAGATAGGGTTGGCCGAGTTACCCAGCGAGCATCTGCTGGTGGACATCGGAACCGAGACCATACAAGCGTATGAGGAGATCATCGCCTCAGCGGCCACGGTGTTCGTCAATGGCCCGGCGGGCATCTACGAGAAGCCGGAGAGCGCCGAGGGCACCCGCCGCCTCTGGAACACCGTCGCCGACGCGTCGGCCTACTCGGTGATCGGAGGCGGAGACAGCGTAGCTGCGGGGGCGAAGTTCGGCGTGCTCCAGCGGATGGGCTATGTCTGTACCTCAGGTGGAGGGATGGTGCGCTTCCTCTCAGGGCAGGAACTCCCGGTGGTCTCCGCGCTCAGGCGGGCGGCCGAGCGCCAACAGCAGTCACAGTAGAGCCGCATACGATCGTTTCGGGAGCGCCCGGCGCCGGCGGTCGCCATCGGGCGTTCCCGGACGTCGCCCTCAAGCTCCCCACACTCACGGTACTCCGCGGCCGGCCGGAGATCGCATCGATTCGCCGGGGGTAGACCGCTCTCCAGAGGGCGGGCGAGGCCGGCGTCCCTCTGGCCCGAGGGACTAGCCGAGGAACAGGGGCTTGAGGTGCTTCTCCAAGAGGTTCTCGGTCACCAGGGGGGCGATGACGGATTCATTGGCTTCCACAGCCGTATAGAACGTCTTGCCCATCTCCGCGGCTATCTTGTAGCCCACGTGCACCAACTGACGGAAGTGCGGGTTGTAGGCCGGGTCGGTTTGATCGTGGCGCAGAGCAGCAGCGAACTGCGCACCCGACCAGCCATCGACCGTCTCTGGACCGGGGAGGCGGCCGGGATCTATGTCGATGACCGCGGCGTAGGGGCCGCAGAGCTCGTCCCGACGTTCATAGGCCTCCGCGTACAGCTTCTTCATGAGGAGCAGCGCGTCTCCACCGGCGAGCGAGAGGCCCGCTGCCTCCTCCAACCAGGTGGTCCCGGACGTCTTCAGGTGGATACCCGCGTCGTGCGTGCGCAGAGCTCGGGCTATGCAGGGGAAGATCGAGAACTTGTCGCTGCCGGAGTGTACGCTGAGCTTGAGATTGTCGGCCAATCCGAACTCCCTGCGGGCAAAGGCAACCACGGCGATGCTGTCGTTCAGTTCTCTCTCGAAACGATCGACGTCGCCGGAATAGTCGACGCCCTTGTTGAAGCGCCCGGAGAAGCGAGGCGCGATCGTCTGAGCGGGGATCCCGGCGTCGGCTATGGCGGCCAGGATGAAGAGCAGTTCCACGGGGGTCTGCGGCTTGTCGGTTTCGTCCATTGATACCTCGACGATGAACCGACCCGCTCCCAGGGAGGCCTCGATGTGGCGGAATATCTTCGCCGCCTCCTGGACCGCCAGCAAGTACTTCTCGGCTACCTCGGCGAGGAATCCGGGGGTAACCTCGGGGGTTTCTGCGACCCCCCGAATGCTCAGCCCGGACACGTAGCCTCGGTAGCGCTCGACGAACGCCCGGATTTCCTCGGACCTCGCCGGCTTGCCGACGAAGTCGGCCACGTCCAGGGTATAGAAGTCGCAGACCCCGAGAAAGCGATCCACGGTCTGGAGCGATATGTGATCCGCATCCACGTGGTAGCCGGCGTCCCACCCGAGAGCTGCCACCGCAGATTCGGCCTCGGTTCGTATGCTGGCCGGTTCGGTGCCCACGATGAGGTGCTCCCGGTTGGACTTGTTCCAGACGGGCACGACCGTGGCGCCAAGGAGGCGCAGCGCCTGGAAGGCTGCGAGTTGGGCCTCGCCTTGATGGAAGAAGCGGTCGCCGATGCCGAAGCTATATCTGGCGAGCATCATAGCTGGCTCCTTGGGGATGCGGAGCGTTCCTCCACTTTGTCATACGTATCCCATGCTACGCGGCCCACCGGCCATCGGCACGACGCCTGTTCCGCCCTGCGGGAGCGACGCCTGTTCGAGCCGACCGACTGCTGGTTCACTATGTCTGTAGACGTGCGGGTCCGCCGGGGCCCCGAGCAAAAAGGAGAACCCATCCATGGCTGCAAAACTCATCAAGATCACCAAGGACACTCCTTGGAACGACAAGGTCCCCCTTCACGAGCACTGTCACGCGTGGTCCATGGTGAACCCCAAATCCTGCCCTGGCGCGCAGTGCGAATTCGGCATCACCGAACTGCACCCCCTCATCGGCAGAGCCCTGGACGACGTCCATGCGGATGAAGACCACGTCTTCTACGGTCTCTCCGGCCGCGCCGAAGCCATCGTCGACGGCGAGAGCTACATCGTGGAGCCGGGCGATGCTCTGTGGGTCTCGAAGGGCAGCGTCCACAACTTCACGCCTCTGGGAGGCGAGTGCTTCCGCTACGCCGTCGTGTTCGCGCCGGGCCGCGCTTTCTGGACCAAGCAGTAGGAGATCTCCGTATCCCCCCGCCGGGTCTGACGGGCCGTGCCCGTGCCCGGCGCCACGCCCGCGGGAGCGGCCGGAAACCCCCTCCGGCCGGCTCCCCGGGACGCCCCTCGAGCGGGTCTCCGGTGAAGTGAGACAAGGGCGAGCCTGCAACCTCGCTTCCGGCCACCACCGAGCCTCCGGCCGTCGCCGGTGGCCTCACCTCCGCAGCCGCGATCCCGCCGATCCTCTGGGTGCGTGCCGGGCCTAGCGTATCCTCATTGCATCGAGGAACGTCTTGCTGATCTGATAGCCTGAGCGGTCGCCGACGATGAGCGTGTCGCCGCAGTGGGGACAGATGGCGGTGCGATCGACGTGACGCTCGGGATGTTCCACATCGTCGACCTCCTCCTGCCACGCGGTGACTTCCTCGGGCTTGAAGGTCGCCGTGCAGTTGAGGCAGCCGCAGGTCTCACTTGCGAGGATCTCCTGCTCGTTGTGTTTCGTGTGTTTCTCGACTTTCTCGCGGTCCCTGTGGAACATCGGGGCCCTCCTTGTCGTTATGCGTGCCGACGAATCAGCCGGTCCGACAGTTGTAACACAGTTGTATCGCCCGGTGCAATAGAAGTATCATTAAGCGAGACGAGCGGCGGACCGTGGGCCCGATGGACCAGGAGGGAAGCACCGATGGCAGACAGCGGCACGAGCAGGCGCCGGAGGCGACAGGACGCCGAGATCGAGGATCCCGAGGTCTGTGCAGGTGACGACCAGTTCGTCGTGCGCGCTCTCTGCCGGGGCCTGCGGGTACTCGCCCTGTTCAACGTAGACCATCCCGAATGGAGCCTGAACGAGCTGGCCCGTACCACGAAGCTGCACAAGGCTACCACGTACCGGATGACTCGCACGATGGAAGCGGAAGGCTTCCTGGTGTTCGATCCGGAGACGGGCAACTACCACCTGGGCCCGGCGGTGATACCGCTCAGCTACCTTGCCCAAGCCCAATCCGAACTGGAGCGACTGGCCAAACCGTTCTTGGAGAAGTTGGCTGCCGAGAGCGGGGAGACGGCGAACCTGGCCATCGAAGTCGAGGACACCTTCATCGTCATCGGGAGCGTGCTGACGTCGCACACCTTCAAACCTTCGCTGCCCATCGGGCGGGTGCTCACCGATCTCAACAACGCGCACGCCAAGGTGGCAGTGGCCTTCAAGCCGCCTCAGGAACGGGCCAGGTTCGTCAACCGGCCGCAGCCGGCGGAGACCAAGTACTCGCTCACCGACCGGAAACAGATAGAGGCTGAGCTGGACCGGGTGGCCCAGGAAGGTGTGGCCTATGACATGGAGGAACACGGACTCGGAGTGTGTTCGGTCGCTGCGCCCGTCTTCGGACCCAAGGGCAACATGATCGCCAGCATCTCCGTGGTTGCGCCCAAGGAGCGCTTCGGCCCGGACGAGCGCAAACGGGCAACCGAGCACGTCAAGAGGGTGGCGGCAGACCTGTCGCACTACCTGGGTTACGCGCCGGCCTGAGGCGGTGCGGCCCAACCTTCGCTAGAGGCGCCCCAGGTTCAGGCTGGTGAGCTCCCGCCACCAGTAGTCGAGGCCGGTCCACCAGTGCTGCTCTCGGCCGATGCAGCGGAAGCACGGGGGGCGCACGGCAAGGATGGTATCGCCGATTCGGTAGCGGGCCAGTATCGGGGTCGACACCACAAGGCGGCCCAGCTCACCCGGCTTCATCTCGTGGAGCAGCTTGATGCCTGAGCCGGTGATCGCCTCGAAGAAGAAAAGGTCGTAGTTGGGCACCCATGCGCGTCGCTCGTCCAATTGCTGGCCGAACATGCCCTCAGTGGCGCCGTAGATCTCCCGGATGGTCGCCGGGCCGTACATGGCCCTGAGCATCGCCGCGTGCCGCGTGTTGATGCCGGGGGTGCTGCCCAGCGTCATGATCCGGGTCTTCCACCACTGCTTGGGATAGACACCGTGACGTTTCTTCAGATAGCGGCCGAACTCCAGCGCCGTCTGGCACACCCCCCCCACCAGAGTGACGTTCTCGTTACGGCATTTCTCGATCGCCAGCTCGAAACGGTCGTCCCAGGCTTGCCGGCTGGTGCCGCCCCCCAAGGCGTCGATGTCCTCCTGAGCCGGGACCGAGCGAATCGGGGTGAAGCGGGACACGTGCTTCGCATAGATGCCTGAGCTGTAGCCGTATTCCAGGTCGCGGTCACCCACGCGGATGGTGCCGACCACAGATGGAAAGTTGAGATTGAGGTTGACCCCTGCGAAGAGGTCGGGCTGTCCGGTGGCGGCAACGTACGAGAACATCGCCCGGCCGGCGCTCACCCGCATGCGAAGGTCGGTAGGGGTCATGGGGATGAACTTCGACTCCCCTTCCACAGTTCCGCGAGTGATCGCCCAGCCCACCGGTTTCTCGTCGAGAAGCAGTCCGGTCTCCCCGGCCATGACCGCCTGAATGAGCGGCTTGTAGTCGTCGTAGGTCATGATGGGGAAGGCGCGGCGGTAGGAGGCGACGAGGTTGGTGCCGGCCTCGGACAGTGCCGCCGCGCCAAGGCGCGAGCCATAGGTGGTTCGGCCGTAGTGGCTGAGGAGACGGCGCAGCACGGCATCCTGCGCCCGGGCAGGGTCGGCCAGGGCTTCGTGCCACGGGCGCAACTGCTCGGCAAGCTGCTCGGCGCCACCACCATGGCCGGTAGCCCGATGACCGGCCATGCGAGACTCGATTCCGTCGACCTGCGCCGGTCCCGCTGCTGTCGCCGTCGAGAACACGCGTGGGGTGTCGCCGCCATCCGGCTGACCGCTCTGGCCCGATCGATCCGCGATATCCACTCGTCCTCCCGTGGTCGTCTGGCCACCTTCACTAGAGTAGGGACGAGTGGGGAATAATTCCAGCCAGAAGGAGGGAAACGGCGGAATCGGGGGCTGATGACGGTGAAGTACCTGGAAATATCCGGTTTTATGGGCGGGGCGAGATCGACTGCCGCCGGGGCCCGGGTGGACTGTGGGATAATGCGACCATGAGAAGGATCCATCACTTCGGCGTATATCCCGACATTCCAGCCCGTCTGGCCGGCCTCGAGGAACTCGCCTACAATCTTCGCTGGACCTGGGATACCAGGACCTTCAAGCTCTTCCAGTATCTCGACCCGGAGATGTTCGAGAAGTCCCGGGGGAACCCGGTCCTGCTGCTCAGGAGGATCTCCAAGGACAGACTCGGGCAGGCAGCCGCGGATAGTGCCTTCCTGGCTCACCTGGACGCCGCACTCTCCGATCTCCGACAGTATCTCAGCGAACCCGGCTGGTTCCGCACCCGTCATCCCGAGCACGCCGATCTGTGCGTGGCTTATTTCTGTATGGAGTACGGTCTGGCCGCGTGCCTGCCCATCTACTCGGGCGGCCTGGGCGTTCTTGCCGGTGACCACCTGAAATCGGCCAGTGGGCTCGATATCCCCCTGGTGGCCGTGGGCTTGCTCTACCACCATGGCTATTTCATCCAATACCTGGACGACAACGGCTGGCAGAGAGAGCGCTACCGCGCTCAAGACTTCGGGACCCTGCCCATCAGGCCGGTGGTCGTGGGAGAGTCTTGGCGGACTGCCGACTCGGGGCACGCCGGCTCTGGCCCCCAGCTCAAGATCTCGGTCGACGTCGCCGGCCGGGAGGTGTGGGCACAGGTGTGGCGGGTGCGGGTCGGCAGGATCCAACTGTTCCTGCTCGACACCCTGGTGCCCGAGAACGACCCGGCCGCTCAGCGCATCACCAATCAGTTGTATGGCGGCGGCCCCGAAGAGCGTTTGGCCCAGGAACTGGTGCTCGGGATAGGCGGAGCCCGGGCGCTCGCTGCGCTGGGCGTCGAGCCTCAGGTCTCCCACCTGAACGAAGGACATGCGGTCTTCACCACTCTCGAGCGGATGCGGGTCCTCATGCAGAGTCACGGTCTCACCTTCGTCGAGGCCCGGCAGGCGGCGAGCGCCGGTACTCTCTTCACCACCCACACCCCGGTCTCGGCCGGTTTCGACCTATTCCCGGAGGGGCTGATCGGCAACGTCCTGGGTCCGACGCTCAAAGAGCTCGGTCTTACCGTGGAGCAGTTCATGCGCATGGGCCGGGTCAATCGAGACGATCCGCACGAGGACTTCAACGTGGCCGTCCTTGCCTTGCGGCAGTCGCCGCGGCGGAATGCTGTGAGCCGTCTTCACCGGCGGGTGACCGCCCGCATGATGGAGCCCGGTTGGACGGACTTCCCTCTCAGCGAGATGCCGGTGCAGTCGATCACCAACGGCATCCACACCAGGACTTGGGTGGCACCCGAGATGGCCCAGCTCTACGATCATCACCTGGGACCGGGCTGGCGCGAGGACACCGCCGACCGCGAGGTCTGGCAGCGGGTCGACCGCATCCCGGACCTTGAGCTCTGGCGCACCCACACCCGGCTTCGCGAGCGGCTGATCGCCTATGCCCGGGAGGAAGCCCGCAACGGCGCCGCCGAACCGGTGATGTCGAAAGGCCCCGGTGGTGCGGAGGCAGTCTCGGCCCTTCGGGCGGACGCTCTCACCATCGGGTTTGCCCGTCGCTTCGCCACCTACAAGCGGGCTACCCTTCTCTTTCGCGATGTCCCCCGGCTCAAAGCCATCCTCCAGAACGAGGAAAGGCCGGTGCAACTCCTCGTGTCGGGTAAAGCCCACCCGAGGGACGGTGCCGGAAAGGAGTTCATCCGCGAGATGATCGACGTGATCAAGCGCGAGGGCCTCGCCGGCAGCGTCCTGTTCCTCGAGGACTATGACCTCGACAAGGCGGCCATGCTCGTGCAGGGCGTCGACGTCTGGCTCAACAACCCGCGCCGGCCGTTCGAGGCTTCAGGCACCAGTGGCATGAAAGTGGTCCCCAATGGAGGACTCAATCTTTCGGTGCTCGACGGATGGTGGGCTGAAGCCTACCGCCCGGGGATCGGATGGGCCATCGGCGACGGCCAAGAAGCCGGCCATCCCGGCTATCAGGACGAACTCGATGCCGAGTCCCTCTACTCGCTGCTCGAGAACGAGGTCGTGCCGCTCTTCTACTCCCGCGACGTCGACGGGTTGCCGGCTCGGTGGATCGCGATGATGAAGGAGTCCATCAAGATCCTCGCCCCGACCTTCTCGGGAGACCGGATGCTCAAGCAGTATACGGAGAACTTCTACATCCCCTCCAGCGATCACTACCGACGCCTGGCCTCCGACGACTTCGCCGAGGCGAAAGCACTTGCCGCCTGGAAGTTCCGGGTGCGGAATGCATGGCCCGGAGTGAAGGTGGTCTGCGTCGACGAAGATGGGCACGTCCTCGACGGCGGCACCCAGGAGGTGGTGGTCGGCGAGCAGGTGCCGGTCACGGCTCGCGTGGACCTCGGCGGTCTCGATCCGGGTGATGTGGTGGTGGAGGCCTTCCATAGCCCGCTGCATGCCGACGGCAACCTGAGGACCGGGCGCGGCATCTCCCTGGAGCTTGCCGGACGGGCCGACGGCGACTACGTCTACAAAGGGGCGGTGCCGGCCAGTGCCTCCGGCATGCACGGATACGCGGTGAGAGTGCTGCCCCGGCATGAGGACGTGTTGGTGCCCAACGAGCTTCCCCTCATCGCCTGGGAGGAAACGGACGAGTAACCGCTGTCGAGGCGAGAGTCCGAGGGCGTGCCTATAGTCGGTTCTCCGCGTCGGTCCCGCTGCCACTGCCCGCCAGGGCCAGGTCGGCGTTCCCGGCTGCCAGGCGCATGTCGTCCAGAGCGACCCGGGCTGCGGTTCGCTGCTTCTGTGGATCGAGCCGCATGGTGACCAGCACCGTGACGATGGCTGCCGCGCACGAGATGGCGAATGGCACCCGGAATCCCACGAAATTGAGGATGTAGCCGGCGGCCACCGGCACCACCAGCGCGGTAGCGTGAAGGACGGTGACTCCCATGGCGAGGCTGGGGGTGATGTCCTCAGGCACGGCGATCTTCCGCAGGTAGGTAGAGGAGGCCACTGAGGAGAAGGGGGTGATGCAGGCGTAGAGGATGTAGAACACACAGGCCATGACGACATGCCCCGACAACGCATAGCCGCCGAGGGCCACGACGTACACCAGATTGATGCCCTGGATCACCCGGCGTTCCCCCAGCCGGTCGATGGAGCGTCCCACCCAGGGGGAGGTCACCATGGCGATCAACGTTCCCCCCGCCAGGGTCAGGGAGATCGCCGGCACCTGCAGGTGGTAGTGGTTGACGAGAACCCATAGCCCGAATGAGAAGAAGACCTGCTGTCGGATGCCGTCGAGCAGATTGAGTGCGTAGTAGTAGCGGTAGTCCCAGCGCCACACGAGCCGCTCGCGCTTCGGTGCCACCTTCCGCACCTCCCCGTCGTGCATGTGGGGGAAACGGAAGATGGCCAAGCCCCCGAGGAAGGCGACGATTCCGAGGAGGATGAACGCCTCTTCGTACGACAGCCACTGGAACCGGAAGATGAAGAAGATGATCAGGAACGCTGCGAAGGTTCCACCCTGGTAGAAGGCGGTCATACGTCCCAGGACATGGCCGCTCTTCTCCTGCGTGGTCAGGCTCATGCCCAGTGAGTACTGGGTCTGGAGCACCGTGTGGAAGCCGAAGCTGGTGATGATCACCCAGGGGATCACGCTGAGGAAGCCGCGGGCGATACCGAAGAGGCCGTAGCCGATCCCCAGGATCATGAGTGCTCCCGCCGTGAGCCTCTGTATGGACACGCGGTAGAGCCCCATCATCAGGAAGATCAGCAAGAACCCGCCGACCTCCCTGATGGCCGTGATGTAGCCGAACTGAGGGCCGCTGAAGTGGAGAACGTCCTCGAAGAAGTTGGTGACGATGCTGTTCTGAGCGCTGTAGGAGAAGCCGTAGCAGATGGACATGATGGCCAGCAGGATGAATCCGTAGCCGGCAGGGGTCTTCCACATCTCGAGAATACGCTTCGGCATTGCCTAATAGTACGGTGATACCGTAATATATACAATATGGAACCGTCAGCGACGACAGAGGCAACCGAGGCCACGCAGGCGGCGGACGCTTCGATCGCTCTCGTCCGGCGCTTCCGCAGCTCCTATTGGCGGGCGGTGCGAGAGTTGGACACCGTCCGGCTGCTCCAGTGGGAACGCTTCCATCTGACGCTCCCGCAGTTGCGTGTACTGTTCCAGATCCAGCGTTCTCCCGGCGTCACCACAGCTCAATTGTCCCGCGGCATGGGCATCACCATGTCGACGACAAGCGGTCTGGTGGCCAAGCTGGCGCGGGCCGGGCTGGTGGTGCGTGGGCAGAGCGACGACCGTCGCGAGATCCCCCTGGAACTCACCGACGCCGGCCGGGCACAGGCGGGAGACATCACCGAGTTCGCCCAGCCTTTCCTGGAACGGCTGGCGATCGCCTTGGGAGATGAACTGGAAGGCGTCACCGCCGCTCTCGATCGTCTGTCCGAAACGGCAGCGGAGGTCCGTGAGAACGGATGAGGTCGCTTCCGCAGATGGTCAGCGGCGCGGCCTACGGGTTCCGCGCCCTGCGCGGCCGCAACTACCGCTTGTATTGGTTCGGGCAGATGGCTTCGGTCACCGGCACCTGGATGCAGGACACGGCTCTGCCGCTTCTCGTGCTTCAGCTCACCAAGTCGCCGCTCGCCTTCAGTCTCACAGTGACCATCCGGTACCTGCCGATGCTGTGCATCTCCCTGTTCGGCGGGCTGCTGGCCGACAGATTGCCCAAGCGCTCCACCCTCATCACCACGCAGGCCCTGCAGCTCATCGTGGCCCTGGTCCTCGCCGTATTCACCCAGGTCGGTGGGCTCACAGTGGCTCTCATCTACATATTGGTGGCTCTCCGCGGCACTGTTGACGCAGTGGACATGCCCACCAGGCAGGCCTTCACCGTCGAGATGGCCGGGGCTGAGCACCTGCCCAACGCCGTGGCCCTCAACTCCGCCCAGTTCAACACGGCCCGCATCGCCGGGCCGGCCATCGCCGCCGCCCTCCTCCTCCTACACACCCTGGGCATGGAGATCTGCTTCTACTTCAATGCAGCGAGCTACCTGGCGGTCATCGTCGCCTATCTGCTCATGAAGCCCGGCGAACTGTTCCCCTCGCCCCTCGCTCCCCGGGAGAATCCCCTGCGACAATTGGCCGAGGGGTTCCGCTATGCGGCGAAGACCCCGGAGATCCTCCTGGTGTTGGTAGTGATGTCGGCCCTGGGCACTTTCGGATTCAACTTCCAGATCATCATGCCGCTCGTGAACGAGTATGTGATCAACGGTGGCGACAGTGGTCTGGGGGTCCTGCTTGCCGTGACCGGGGTCGGATCGGTGATCGCCGGCCTCTTCGTGGCGTATGCCGGCAAACCGAGCGAACGGAGGTTGCTCGTTTCTGCTGCGGCGTTCACGATGATCCTGTTCCTCATCGGCCTGTCGCATTCGTTCGTGGCCACCACGGTTCTGGCGTTCTTCATCGGGATGGCGAGCATCATCTTCATGACCGCGGCCAACACCCGGCTTCAGCTCGGGGTGACAGGGAACATGCGGGGTCGGGTGATGGGGATGTACGCGTTCCTCTTCATGGGCACCACGCCTATCGGCAGCCTGCTGGCGGGAACGCTGGCGGAGAAGAACGGGGTGCCCCTCATGACCGTGGAGTTGTCGGCGGTATGTGCGCTCGGAGTCGTGGCTGGGATATGGTTCGCGCTACGCAAAAGGAGCCAGCCTGTGCTGGGCCCGGTCGGCCCGGCGGAAGAGTAGGCCTGTCGGCGATCCGCCCCGCCTAGGCGAGGAAGGGGACGCAGTAGGGGCCGTGAGGGAGGACCGCGATTGGGAGTCCAGGGTCGGCGGCCCGCGCGGCCCGCACGAAGGCGGCGATATCGTCGACCGGCTCCAACCGGGCCGTCTCCAGGTCTGCGGACGAGAGGCCTGAGGACTTCACCAGCACCCGGACCCTGGCTTGGATACGTGCCTGAACCTGCACCTGCCACTGGTCGGGCACCACGCGATCTGCCGTAAGGATGCGGGCGTTGGCAACCCTGATGTCCTCGTCCGGCCGCAGCAGCTCCGTGTAGACGGCCGTGCTGGGTAGGCCGTAGCGGCACTCGGCGGCAAGGATGATGGTGCCGCCGTCGCTCACGATGTCGGCGGCTGCCGCGATCCCCTTGATCGCCTGGTAGAAATTCTGATCGAGGGGAGCCCCTCCCGAGGTCGTGATCACCAGGGGATACCGACGTTCAACCGTGGCCATGGTGGTCTCGCGCGCGAGGGCGGCTGCCGCCTGGTGGGCCGCCCGTGTGGGCCCGGCGAAGGCGTTGGTGAGACGCTTCGCCGAGTCGAGCACCACTTCCAGGGAGAAGTGGGGCGGGCAGAGGGCGGTCACCGCACGTATGGCGTCGTGCACCGGATTACCCCGGACCACGCCCCACGTCGCCCCGGGCTCGCCCACCCGGCTGCCCTTGTGCAGGGCCATGACGGTGTCGAGACCGGCGGTACCGATGGCCACCAGTTTGGGCCCTCCGCTGAACCCGGCGAACAGGTGAGGTTCCACCAGACCTGTGGAGATGCGCAGGTCGGCCTGTACCCAGCGGCTGTCAAGGGCCACCGGGACATCGGCCGCGGGCGAGGCGGCAGGACCGAGCGGGGTGAGGTTCTGAGCGTCCCGGCAGTCGTGGATGGCGACCGTGCACCGCCGTGCCACCTCGGGGCCCAGCATCGCTTCTATCGTCTCCGGCGGGTCGGCGGCGTGAGTGCCCCCGGCTATGAGAACGGTGATTTCACCGTCCGCTCCGGCCCGGCCGAGTTCGGCAAGCAGGGCTTCGAGGACAAGGCGGTGCGGATGCGGCCGGGTACCGTCGGGCACCGCGATGGTCACCCGCATTCCGGGTCGCGCCAGCTGCGCGAGCGGGGCCCCCTCCACCGGGGCCCGCAGCGAGGCAAGAAGCGCACCGGCGGGATCGTCGACGGGTCGGCCCTCCCGGGGTCGCACCACCAGGCAGTCGTCCGGCAGAGCCACCATCAAGCCGGTGGCGCCGTAGTCGAGGGTCACATCCATCGAAGTCGGCCTTCCTTCGGGTCCTCGTCGCCTGCTGTCAGTCCTCTGGGATCCCGGCGTCGGGGTAGAACCCCATCGCGTTGACGTACTCCTTCTGGAAGTCGGGGTCGGTGGCCAACTCGATGAACTCCACGTGCCGGGCTACCCACGCCGCCTCGCGCCGTTTCTCGAGATTGAGAAGGGCGAAGCGGGCCCCATCGCCGGCCGCGTTGCCGACCGAACTCACGATCTCCGGCTCGGTGTCGGGCAGCATGCCTATCGCCAATGCGTGCCGCTTGTCGATGTACGAGCCGAACGCTCCGGCCATGATGACCTCATCCGGCCTCTCGACTCCGTAGCGGCGCAGCAGGATCTCCTCCCCGGCGCGCAAAGCCGCTTTGGCGAGTTGCAGCGAGCGGATGTCTTTGAGCCCCACCGTGATCGGGCGCTCGATGGCCGTCTCCTCCGCCCGGGCGATGACGAACTTGCGCGGCCTGCCGTCCTCGTAGACGAGGCGATCGCTCTCGAGTTCGGGGTTGAAGTTGCCGTTCGCCATGACGATCCCCGCTCTGGCCATCTCGGCGGCAGCCTCGATGATCCCCGAGCCACAGATGCCTCGGGCGGCCATCTCCCCCGGAGGGTGGTCGGTGTTCCACCCCTCGATCCCTATGACCTTGAAGCGCGCGTCGAGGGTCTCCGGGTCGATGCGGACCCGCTCTATGGCTCCGGGCGCCGCTCGCATGCCGAACTCCACGTGGGAGCCTTCGAACGCGGGACCGGTGGCGCAGGACGTGGAGAGCATGCGCGCCTTGTTGCCGAGCACCAGCTCGCCGTTGGTCCCGATATCGAGGATCAGTTGGATCTTTTCCTGTTTGTAGGGCTCTTCGGCGATGATCACCGCGACGTTGTCGGCTCCGACGAAGCCGGCCTCCACGGGAAGCACGTGCAGCCGGCAGCCCAGGCTGAGTGCGAGGCCCACTGAAGAAGCGAGCGTATCCACCGGGCCTTGGACGGCGGGGGCGAACGGCGCTATGCCGAGGGCGCGGGGCTGAAGGCCGAGGAGCAGATGGTGCATGGCCGTGTTGCCCACCATGACTACATCGAAGATGTCGGTAACGGCTGCGCCCACCTGATCGACGGCCTTCGCGGCCAGCCGGCCCACCTCGCCGATCACCGTCCGCTGCAATTCGGCCAGTCCATCGTCGTGATGGATCACGTAGTGGAGCCGGGCGATGACATCGTCGCCGAACGCCACCTGCGGGTTCATCGCCGATTCGGTGGCAACGACCGCTCCGGTACGCAGGTCGCACAGATAGGCGGCGATGGTCGTGGTGCCGACGTCGACAGCGAGCCCCAGCAGCGGACGCTGTTCGGTAGCCGTCCGCACCTCGATGATGGTTCGACCCTCCCAGACGACGGCTTCCACGTTCCAATTAGCCGCGCGGCAGGTTGTAGGGAGGGTCTGGAGCACGGGGAAGTCGAACCCAAGGTCTCCGAGCCCGTGCTGCTGCTCCAGTCCTGCCAGTACCCGCTCGGCGTCGGCGGTCGCCTCCCGCAGAGTGGGGGCCTGCAGCTCGAGGGGGTAGGCCCTCACGGCCGGGTCGAGCGGCACCGTTCGCTTGCCGGCCTCCTTACGCACCACCTGGCGGCCGCGCCGGCTCGTCTCCGGCACGAACACCTTGACATCGCCCTGTACCAGAGACTGACAGGCGAGGCGCATGCCCGCCGCCAGATCGTCGGGGCCGAGGGCCTTCTCCTCGATGGCGGTGGGCGACGAGAGGTTCTCCGGGGCGGATTCCAGGTGCACCCGGCATTTCTTACAGGTGCCCTTACCTCCACAGATACTCTCCAGCTCCACGCCCAGCGCCCGCGCCACCGAGAGGAGGTCGGTGCCGGCCGCGGCGGTGCCGCGCCGGCCTGACGGTTGGAAGGTCACCGTGTGGGTGGCCGGCGCCGCGAAGGCGGCGCCGGCCCCGGTTCCTTCGTCCTCCAGAGGCCCGAAAGCCTGGCTTTCCGCGGCCGCTTCGCTCATATCAGTACCTTCCGAACTCCCTGGCGGCCTTGACGAGCTGGAACACGTTCACCGGCGGGGCGTGCGGAGGCACGTCGCAGCCGGCCATGAGCACGTAGCCGCCTTTGTGGTACTTGGCCTTCTCGATGCACTCCCGGGACTGCTCGAACACCTCTTCCGCCCGGCCCTCCTGGATGAGGGTGGGGTCCACGTTGCCGGCCACGATCTGGTCGGGGAACATCTCCATCGCGGTGATGAGATCCACCTCCCGGCCGACGCTCACCACCGTCTGCTTGGTCATGGGCACCTGCTGCCAGAACTTGAGATTCTTGTTCTGCTCTCCGCAGATGTGAATGAACCAGGTGTTGATACCCATGTCGATGCAGGCCCGGTTCACTCGCTGCAGGTAGGGCAGCGAGAAGGCCTCGAACTGTTTCGGCGAGATGAGCTTGTTGGTCTCGGTGGCGGCGCCGTGGAACGCCATCAACCTTTCCGCGCCAAACTCCTTGACGTAGTACTCGGCTACCTTGATGAGGAACTCGCTCACCTTGTCCATGACGATGTGCACGAGATCGGGCTTCTTGATGAGCCAGTTCATCATGCGCTCTTCCCCGATCACCGACCCCCCCCAGGTGAGCGGCGCCCCTACCTGCAGGGTGATCGGCATGCCGTACTCGGCCTGCTTGCGGGCGATGCCCAGGGCGATCGGCAGGGCGCCGGCCGTGGTGATGTCCTCAGGCACCTTGAGGGTGTGGACGTCATCCTCGCTCTGGATGGGGGTGCGGCTGACGGTGGGGGCACCCGAGTACTTCTTGAGAGGCATCTCGATATCGCCCCCGAACTCCCAGCCTCCGGCCGAGGCGTAGGCATAGAGGGGGCTCCCGTCGTGCCCATACATCTCCTGGCACAGGAGCTGGCAGCGGAAGCTCTCTTCGGCATTATCGCTGATGCGGCTGAGCGGCAGTCCGCACACGACTGCCGCGTGACCCGAAAGGAACGGGATGACGGGGACGCGGTCCGGTCGCTCGCCGTTCATGACGGCCGCCATGCGTTCGCCGCTGGTCATCGTCTCGCACCACATGGCACTCATCCTTCCTTTAGGCATCCTTGGATATCTTCATGGTGACGTCGCCTGGCAACGCCAGCCCGGACGCCACCTCCACGGCCTTCACGAGTGCACTCGGCACCGGGCAGGCGGCGTGCGCACAACTGGCGTAGGCGGTCTCGAGCAAGGATGGAAGCCCCCCGCGCAAACCTATCTGACGCAGGGCGTCCACCTCTGTCGGCTCCGGGACTATCTTCTGGACGTGTGGGCAATCGCTCTCTATCGTCACCCGCACAGTGTACCCTTCAGTCTTCTCCGCCGCGATGGTGGCTCTGTGGCCACACACGCCCGCTTCGACCAATACGGTCGCCGCCATCAGGCCCCCAGCAGCTTGACTGCCACGCGGGCCGCTTCCATGGCGTTCTCGCCATAGCCATCGGCGCCCCACTCGTCGGCCAGGTGCTGGTTGAGGGGCGCCCCACCGATCATGATCTTCGTGCCGGGCATCTTCACTTTGAACTCGGGCATGTAGTCTTTGATGGCGATGATGGTGGTGGTCATGAGGGCCGAGAGGCAAAGGAGGTCGGCGTTCGTCTCTTTGACCATGTCCACGAACTTGTCCATCTCCACGTCACGCCCGGCGTCGTGCACCTCGATACCGTTGACCTCGAGCATCATCTTCACAAGGTTCTTGCCGATGTCGTGGATGTCGCCCTGCACCACCCCGATGACCGCGACGCCCTTCTTCTCGGCCGTCCCCGACGCGGCCACGAGGGGCTGCAGCACCCCCAGGCCGGCATAGAGAGCTTCGGAGGACACCATCAGTTCCGGGACGTAGCACTCCTCCTGCTCGTAGAGCCGCCCCATCTCCGCCATGCCGGCGGCCAGGCCCTGCATGATGGCCTTCTGCGCGTCGACGCCTGCCGCCACGGCAGCGTTGGCCGCCGCCACCGCCGCGTCCTCGTCGCCGTCCATCACCGCCTGCTTGAGCTGTGCGAAGATCGTAGCCTCGTCCGCCATGTCGATTCCTCCTCGCCTTTGGGCGTCGTCACTGAGTCGTTACTGGTCTCTCGGCCGTTCTAGTACTGTCCGAACTCTCGGCAGGCCTTCACCATCTGGTCCACGTTCACAGGCGGGGCCTGCGGCGGCACCTCGCAGCCGGTCATGAGCGCATACCCGGCCGGGTGGTCCTTGCCGTCGTCGATGCAGTCCTTGCAGAGCGCCCGCACCTCTCCGGGCGTACCCTCCTGCACGGTAACGGGGTCCACGTTCCCCATCACGACGCAGTCGGGGAACATCTCCCGAGCCTTGGCGATGGAGATCTCCTTACCGATGCTGATCATGCCTCGCCTGCCGTAGCTGAGTTGCGACCAGAGAGGCAGGTTCTTGTTCTGCTCGCCGCAGATGTGACTGAGGACGATGGCCGTGCCCCGCTCGGTGAGATGATCGTGGATCTCCTTCAGATACGGGAAGCCGAAGGTCTCGAACTGTTTGGGGGAGTAGAGCCTGGTGGTCTCGATGCAGAGGTCGAAAGCCATGAGCCGCTCCGGCCCGAATCTGTCGATCCAATAGTCGGACTTCTTGATGATGAAGTCCGTTATCACCCGCAACACATGGTGCACCAGATCGGGCTTCTTGAGCAGCCAGATCATCAGCCGCTCCTCTCCGCACACGGAGCCGGCCCAGGTGAGGGGAGAACCGACCTGCAGGGTGACGGTCATCCCCGCTTCGTACTGCAGCCGGGAGAACTCCAGCGACACCGGCATGGTGCCGACGCTCAGGATGTCATCGGGCACCCTGAGGTTCCAGGCATCCTCTTCGTTCTGTACCGGGTTCTTCTTCATCATCGGAGCGCCGGTGTACTTGCGGTAGGGGAACTCGATCTCCCCCCCGAACTCGGCGCCCCCGGCGTTCGCCCAGCCGTGCATGATCAGCCCATCGTGGCCGTAGAGGGCCATCGCGTTTCTCTGGCAGGCCAGGCTCTCCGCGGCGTCGTCGTAGATCTTCGCGATGGGTTTGCCGTTGACCACGGCCGTGTGGCCGAGGATGAACTGCAGGCAGGGGATCCGGTCTACGGGCTCGCGGGCGACAAGGGCGTTCCAACGCTCCTCTTGCGTCATCTGGTCACAATACACGTCGTGCCCCTTTGGTAGTGAGCGGTCACTCGGATTATAAGGGCTGAGGGGCGCCCGGGCTAAGGGAGATTTCTGGCTCGTCCCGGAGCGTGGTCCCGGACTTCACGTGATGGTCCGAAATTCCTGTTCGGCCACAGATGCCGAGCTCCACGACGATCCTCGCCAGCTGTCGCTCCGTATGGGCGCGGTGGCGTAGGTTCGGCGGCTCCCGCAGCGGGTTACGCTGCAGGACGGACTCGAATTGCTTGCGCAAGCGCCGTCTGCCTGGAATCCTGCGGCATAGGAGAAATGGCTTTTCGGGGTACCGGGAAAGGAGCAGCTATGACCACATCCCCCCTCGCCCAGGCCCTGGGCG
>CAZWAR010000034.1:8715-26435 GCA_964631965.1 uncultured Gaiellales bacterium | reverse complement strand
CAGCAGAGCGAAAACGGATTCTGGAAACGCCGGCCTTCGGGCCGGCGTTTCTATTTGGGGGTTACGTACTTGTCCAGGCCGAGATGGCGGTGTAGCTCAAGGAACGGTCGCACCCCCAGACGAGGGAGAGTGCGTAGATAGGCGAAGCCTTCGAACGGCAGGGAGTACCGTTCAAGGCCGGGCTCGGTGCAGTGGGCGCATTCCGGAGATCTTCCCACGCGGGCGCGCTGGTCTCGCGCCTCTTGCGAGCGGAGCAGCTCGGCTGGAGGCGCATCCCGAAGATTTCCGACACTCTCCTGCATCAGCGGACAGAGATGCACCTCCCCGGTGCTTCTCACGAAGAAGTAGTTGAACCCACAGGTGCACGGTTTCCTCATGACCCCTGTACGGAGATACACGGCCAGAGCCCGGGCGTGGTAGCTCCACTTGAGGGCGGAGCCCTCGCAGAATCGGGCGAGGAGCTCGCCGTCTGCGGCAGACAGGGCCAAACGTGCCGCGCGGTCGGGATTCAGGTAGCGTCCGCTGGTGACGATGGCGGGGGAGATAATGGTGAACAGGTCCCGCTGGGCCGCATATTCCACAATCTGGTCGAGTTTGCCCACGTTCTCGGGCAGGACCGTGGTCTTGACCCCGAGGATCAGGTGGGGATATCTGTCTCGCAACTCGACCAGCCCGCCGATGCATACGTCCACGTGTTCCCATGCACCTGGATACCCGCGAATCCGGTCGTGAGTCTCGTCGGTGGCGTCGAGAGCGCAGGCCACAACCAGATCGAGACCGACATCCCTCATCGCTTCCAGCATGCGCTCCACCGCGTCCACGACCCGTCCGGCAAGGATGCCGTTTGTCGTGATCGCCACTGAGCGCAGCCGAGTGAGGGTCGTGCTCTTCAGAGCGCAGATGGTACGAATGAGAGGGACGAGGTCGTCCCGGAGGAAGGGCTCCCCTCCAGTGATGTCGAGCTCGCGCAGGTCGGCGAACAGATCTTCGGATAGCAGGGCCTGCCACTCCGCAAGCTCCAGGTCGGGCACTGTCTCGGGGATGCGCCATATGTTGCACATGACGCAGTGGCAGATGCAGCGGTGGGTGAGCTCCAAGCTCACCGCCTGGGGCTTCTCCGCCCTTTCGCCCAATCGCAAGTAACGATACCGAAGCCCATTGCGGATCAGTCTCGCTGCCGTGGAAGAAACGTCCAGTAGCTCGCCCATATTCAGATTAAAGCAGAGACGATCCACGGGATATCGCCCTATCTCCGGGGATCAGGAATATAGTGAGCAAGTGATCGCGGCGGGATACGCCGATTCGACGGATGTTCCGGGTCCCAGGCACGAAGTAGGCTCCATGCTGCCTAACTCGAAAGTCGTCTTGAAATACGTGGTGCTCCACCTTGCCGAGCTGGCGGTGCTGGTCGGTGGGCTGATCGTGCTGGAGCAACTCGTCGACGTCGCCACGTGGCTGCTCGTCGCCACACCGATCGTCTGGGCCCTCAAGGACGTAGCCCTCTTTCCGAAGGTCTGGCGAGCCTATGCTCCCAGCGACAGCGACGATCCCATGAGTCGACTCATGGGATTGGAGGCAGTAGTCATGTTCGACCTCGACCCGGTTGGATACGTGCGAGTGAGAGGCGAGGTCTGGAAGGCGGAACTGAGGGGTGAACGCGGTTCTGCGCAAAGAGGCGAGACGACACGAGTGGTCGAGGCCAGGCGGATGATGCTGATAGTGGAGCCCGATCGCGGCTACCCGAGCAGGCTCTGCTGCACCGGTGCGGCCGCCCTCTCTCCGGTCTTTCCGGCGAAAGACACCGCCAGCACCGCTACATCGTCGGTCAGCGTCCCGTGGGAGAAGGCGAGAAGTTGATCGAGGATGAGATGGGGAAGCCGTTGCACGCTGATGCGTTTCCTCCTCAGCAGCCGTTCCAGCCGTTGCTGTCCGAAGAACTGGTCGTCCCGCCGGGTCTCGAGAACCCCATCCGTGTAGAGCAGCAGGAGGTCGCCGGTATCGAGGCATAGCTCGCTCGTTTTCCACTTCGCGTCCGAGAAGACGCCGAGCGGCGGGGAACCGGAACCGAGCACCTGGATCTCCCCAGAGCAGCGTTTGAGCAGGGTCTCCGGATGACCGGCCGAGGCGTAGCGGAGCAGGCCGGTTTCGGTATCCAGGATGGCAAGGAACAGGCTGACGAACCCCGGGAGGTCCTTTTCCACGAGGAGGGCGTTGGTCCGCCGGAGCACCTGGTGCGGACGGAGAGACTGATGGATGAAAGCGTGGGTTACGTCCTTGACGAGCGTGGCGGTGCGGGCTGCCTCGATCCCATGCCCGGCAACGTCTCCTACGAGCATAGCCACGTTGTTGCCCTTGACCTCGAAGGCGTCGTAGAAGTCGCCCCCCACTTGGGCGGCCTGGGTGGCGGACCGGTAGAGGTGTCCGATCCTGACCGGTCCCATCTCCGAGGGGATGTTGAGCAGGGCGAGCTGCAGGCTCTCGGCGATGTCGAGCTGCTGTCGATAGAGGCGCTCGTTCTCCTCGGCCAGGGCGCGGTAGCGCTCCTCACTTTTTTCCAGAGTCTCTTCGGCCTTCTTGCGTGCCCTGATGTCGTTGAACAGGACGCCGACCCGCCGTTCGTCGGGCACGCCGACCCGAAAGGCGTAGACGTCGTAGTAGCGGTCCAGAGCACGAGCCGGATTCTCGAAGCGCTGGGGCCGACCCGTCAAGGCGATCCTGCCAAATGTCTGAAACCAACGCTCTTCATGATCGGGGGCGATCTCCCGCATGCGTCGTCCCACGGCGTTCCTGATGCCCGTCTGCCGCTCGAACGCAGCGTTGACCTCGAGAAAGCGATAGTCGACCGGCCGGTCTGCTTCGTCAAAGAGCACCTCGATCACGCAGAAGCCCTGGTCGATCGAGTCGAAGAGGGTCCGGTAGCGCTCCTCGCTTTCTTGCAGCGCGTCCTCAGCCCGTTTGCGCTCGGTGATATCTCTCGAAGTTCCCCTGTAGCCCGTTACCCTGCCATCCATGTCGACTATTGGGATTGCGTTGGTCTCCACCAGACGAAGCCGCCCGTCTTTATCGTAGGCGTTTGTCTCGAACCCGAGGAGCGCGGTGGCCGAAAGGCCCGTCCGGGCGAACGCCCGTGCTGCTCTTTCCCGGTCTTCAGCCGGCATAACGTCGAACGGGGTTCTTCCGAGCATATCCTCCGGCTTCAGACCCCACACAGCCTCCATCTGCGGGCTGCAGTAGGTGTACCTGCCCTGGGCATCCATCTCCCACACGAAATCGGCATTCGTTTCTATGAGGGCTCTGTACTTCTCCTCGCTTTGTCGCAGCGCCTCCTCCACCTGCCTGCGTTCAGTCACGTCGTAGGCGACGACCGCCGCACCCAGAGGGCGTCCTTCCTCGTCGACGGTGAACGAAACATCGAGGACGGCCCAGATAAGGCCACCGTGCTTGGTTCGAACCCTGAACTCGACGTTGGACTCAGGTTGCTCGCCGCGAAGCCAACGCTCGATTCGCCGCCCGAAATGGGCGCGGTCCTCGTCGGTGGCCAGAAGCTGCATCGCGTCCATGCCGAGTAGCTCGTCTTCGCTGTAGCCGGTGATCCTGGTCATGGCTTCGTTCACCGACGTCAGCCGTCTTTGGCGGAAATCGATCTCGTAGATTCCGGCGGGAGCCAACCGGACCAGTTCTCGATTCTTGCGCTCCGCGTCTCTGAGCGCCTCCTCGGCCCGCTTGCGGTCAAACGCTTCCGCGATGATGGGGGCCAGAGCCTCGAGGAGGTTTCGCTGATCATCTGAGTACCCGCCCTTCCGGTTCCCGACGGCGACCATGCCGGTGACTGCGCCGCGCCTCAGGAGAGGGGTTCCCAAGAAGGCGGCCAGCGGGGGATGACCAGGGGGCAAGCCGATGCTGTCAGGATGGTTCGCGGGGTCGTTCGTAAACAGCGACCGGCCGTCTCGAAGCACCCGACCATAGATCCCGTGGATGGCGAAATCGCCCACCGGCCGCCGGTGTCCCTGCGCATCCGCGATCCGGCAGGCGTCCCACCCGGGATTGCTGATGGTGATGTCGTAGAGGCGCCCGTTCAGGCCGAGCTCGCCGATGAAGCCGAAATCGCTCTGCGTCAGTCCCTCGGCGACCTCCAGGCAGATCTCTCCCAACTCCTCTTCAGTCTTGCTCGAAAGCGCTGCCGCATATATGCGGTTGATGCCCTCGACGATCGGTGCTTGGGCAAACGACGGAGCGACGGCCCCCTGTTTTTGGGGTTTGACGCCCGGGCGGTAGAAGGTGAGGCTGACAAAGGTGTCACCAGTCGGCCCGGAAAAGAGGGCCATGTGGTCGGATAGCTTGGCCATGAGTGGAAGGCCGAGGCCCCGGCTCTTCCGCTCTTTGAGGCAGTTGGGCGCCCGGAACTCTCCTGCACCCTGGATCTGGACCTCCAGTCGGTCGGGGTGAAGAAGCGTTGTGACCGTTACCTCCGCTTTCACCGGGGAATGCTCGATGGCGTTGGCCATGGCCTCCGAGCAGGCGACGGTGATGTCGAACACCCGCTCCTCGGGAAACCCGGCCCCGATGGCCACGTTGGCCACGAACTGTCGTGCCGACGCGACTTGCGCCAGATCGGGAGGTATCTTCAGGGAATCAGTGAGGATTGTCTTCCCGGCGTCCACCACGGCCTCGCTGCATGGAATGCGGTCGATCCCGGCCATGAACAAAGTTACTCCCAAGAAACCCTTCACGCCAAACGCATTCCAATCCATGCGGTTGCCACCAAGGGCACGGCATGAGCTTACGCGCACTCGTGCCCGGGAAGAGTATCGACCTTCTGGACAAGAGTGGCAGCGCGGCCGACAGGTGTGGAAGACCCACCGCACGGGTACGCCGAGGCGAGCAGGACGTACGCAAGGATCGCTGAGATCCTCGACGAGCCGAGAGCACGGGAAACCAAGCATTCCGGATGACGGTGCGGTTCGGCTGGAGGATGCACATGCATGACGGCGGGCACGATCACCAACACATGGAACCCGGTCATGAAGATGCGGGCCACCCGGCGCACCACCATGCTGGCGGTCACGCGTCGGCCGATCATGGTCCCGGTCACCACGACATGGCCGGGCACGAACACGGGGCGGCGGGGTCTCACGACATGGCCGGGCACGAACACGGACCCAGCCATCACGAGATGATGGTGGCCGACTTCCGCCGCCGCTTCTGGGTTTCGCTCATTGTCACGGTCCCGATCCTCCTGCTCTCGCCCAGCCTGCGCGGGCCTTTCCACCTGGAGGCACTGGCCTTTCCCGGAGACCAGTGGGCCCTGCTCGCCCTCGCCGCCTTTGTGTACGGCTGGGGCGGTCTGCCCTTCCTGCGCGGCGCCGTCCAGGAGATCTCCAGTCGCCAGCCGGCCATGATGACCCTTATCGCCGTGGCCATCTCCGCGGCCTTCCTCTACAGCGCAGCCGTGGTCCTCGGGGTGCGAGGGACGGATTTCTTCTGGGAACTGGCCACGCTCGTGGACGTCATGCTCCTCGGACACTGGATCGAGATGCGCTCGGTGATGGGGGCCTCCCAGGCAGTTGAGGAACTCGCCCGGCTGATGCCGGATGTGGCTCACCGCCTGGATGAGCAGGGGAACGCGCATGACGTGGCCTTGGCCGAACTGGGGGTGGGCGACCGCGTGCTCGTCCGGCCCGGAGAAAAGGTGCCCATCGATGGCACTGTTTCCCGGGGCACGAGCGCCGTGAACGAGGCCATGCTCACCGGGGAATCGACGCCGGTCGACAAGGGCGAGGGGGACACTGTCATCGGTGGTTCCATCAACGGGGAAGGCTCCCTCGAGGTGACGGTGGAGAAGACCGGCGCCGACACCTACCTGGCCCAGGTGGTTGATCTGGTGAGGCAGGCCCAGGAGAGCCGGTCCCACAGCCAGGACCTGGCCGACCGGGCCGCCTTCGTCCTCACCCTGGCGGCCCTCTCGGTAGGAGCGATCACCCTGGTTGTCTGGTTGCTCGTGGGGCGCGACTTCCAGTTCTCGCTGGGCAGGAGCATCACCGTCATGGTGATCACCTGCCCGCATGCCCTCGGGCTGGCCATTCCCCTGGTGGTGGCCGTGTCCACCGCTCTCGGCGCGAAGAGCGGCCTCCTCATCCGCGACCGCACCGCCTTTGAGCGCGCGCGAACGGTCAACGCCGTGGTGTTCGACAAGACCGGGACCCTCACCGAGGGCCGGTTCGGGGTCGCCGGCGTCTGGACCTTCGCCGACGTGACCGAAGAAGAGCTACTTCGCCGGGCGGCCTCGCTCGAGAGCCGCTCCCAGCACCCGATCGCCCAGGGCATCGTGCGCTCGGCCGAGGAACGCGGACTCGTTCTGCCCCCGCTCGATGACTTCAACTCGATCCCGGGAAAGGGGGTGGAAGGCACCGTCGAGGGTGATCGACTCAGTATCGTCGGTCCCGGCCACCTGGCCGAGCACGGTCTCTCCACTCCAGCCGTAGACACCGGCGGGCGGCCGCTCACCCTCGTCTACGTGCTCGAGGGGGACACACCCGTTGGAGCCATCGGGCTGGCCGACGTGGTCAGGGAGGAGTCTCGAGGGGCGGTGACCGGTCTGCGCTCTTTGGGTATCAAGGCGGTGATGATCACCGGCGACAGCGACAATGTGGCCAAGTGGGTGGCCGATGACCTCGGCCTCGACGAGTACTTCGCCGGCGTGCTTCCCGAACACAAGGCGCAGCGGGTGAAGGAGTTGCAGGACCAGGGACTGGTGGTAGGCATGGTGGGCGACGGCGTGAACGACGCTCCGGCCCTCGTTCAGGCTGATGTGGGAGTGGCCATCGGTGCCGGTACCGACGTGGCCATCGAGTCGGCGGACATAGTCCTGGTCCAGAATGACCCCCGCAACGTGCTCGATCTCTTCTCCCTCTCCCGCGCCACCTGGAGCAAGATGGTGCAGAACCTGGTCTGGGCCACCGGCTACAACGTCGTCGCCATTCCGCTCGCTGCAGGGGTGGCGGCAAGTGCGGGGGTCGTCCTCAGCCCGGCCGTAGGCGCCGCCCTCATGGCTGCGAGCACCATCATCGTCGCCATCAACGCCCGGCTGTTGCGGCCGAAGAGGAGGGAAGGGTGACCCGAGCCCGGCTTTTCCACCACGAACGCCATCATGCGCATACAAGGGGGAGACAATGAGAGGAACGATCTTCAAGCGAAGGACGAGAGTCGAGCTCGTGACGGCCGGCGCTGTGGGACTCGTGACGGTGCTGCTCATTGCCGGTTGTGCGTCGGGCGTCTCCACCACCTCATCCACGGGGAGCAATGGGGCCACTCCGACGACGGCGGCAGGCGATCTGGCTCTCGGCAAGGCCATCTATCTGGCCGGCACCGATCTCTCCGGCCGGCCCATCCCCCGCAGTGGAGGCCTGGGCATGATGGGATCGGGCGGATGCGTCACCTGCCATGGACCCGACGGCAGGGGCGGGACCGTCCGTATGATGATGGGGAGTTTCGACGTGCCCGATATCCGCTGGAGCACCATCAGTCAACCCATGCAGATGAGTGGGGAGACCGAGCCTGCCTACGACCCGACCACGTTCGCCCGGGCCGTTCGTGACGGCATCGGCTCCGACGGGGACGAACTCGAGTTGGTGATGCCGCGCTGGCAAATGACCGACTCCCAGGTGCAGGGGCTCATCGCGTATCTGAAGACGCTCTAGGTGCGCGGTCAGATCTTCTACACACCTATGTCCAGAAATGGTCCCAGGCGTAGAGATCGAAGAAATACTCCTTCCCATCGACGATCCGTCCGTCATCGACCTGGACGATCAGGCAGGAATCCACGTCCAACTGTTTGTGCTCTCGCTGTCCATCGCCGTGGCATACGCCAAGCGCGTGACCTTCGTCGTCGGTGGCTGCGAACAGCAATTCCCGTTTGAACGTCCCTCCGCTTCTCTCTCGGTACCGCTCGAATTGCCGCAAGATCGCCCCGACACCAATGTGCCCGCCGGAAAAGATGCTCTTCCCCGGCGTGTGCCACTGAGCGTTGTCTGCGAACAGCTTGGTCAGCGTATCCTCGTCGCCCTCGTTCAGAGCATCGATCGCACGACGGAGAATCTCAATGCTCGAGCCCATGGCTGAGTCCATGGCTCCTCCTTCCACTCGCCGGTACTCACAGGACAGCCGCAGAGGACCTTAGGGGGTAGTCCACCCTGGACAAGGTGGGCGGGCTGCGTCCGCTCGCAAGCGCAGCGAACATCCCTGTCCAGGGTGAACGGCTCCGTCGGCCTGCTATCTGTCAGGTGATCGTATAGGGCTGCACCGTGGCGCCGATCGGAACCATGGTTCCCGCGTCGTTGACGACCACTACCAGCTCGAATGGGTAATTGGTGCCTATGACCCACTGCCCGCCCACGAGCGGGCTCTTGTACACGTTCTCCACTATGTGGCAGGGACCCACCTTCCAGGGCGGACCTGCAGGCTCGATGGGCGCGGCGAAATCGATAGGTCCTCCGAGGCTCTCGAAGTTCATGGTCTTGGCGGCATCGATGATGGCGGTCTTGTCCTTGGGGTCGGTCGCGCGCTTGATGCAGTCCACCGCCATCTCGAAGCAGATGTAATGCAGGAGAGGCTGAGTCCACTGCTGGCCGGTTTTCGCTTCGAAATCGGACGCAATCTCCCCGCACGTCTCGCCCGTGAGCGACGACGTGAACGGATGGGTGGGGGTCCACCACACCTCCGTGGTCAGACCGTTGGCGATGGAGCCGAGGGCCTCCACCGACTGCGGGAAGAGCAGGGCCTTGGCGTAGGTTGCGCATTTCGGCACCCAGCCCTGCTGGATGGATTGCTTCCAGAAGTTGGTGAAATCAGGCGGGATGAACACCCCCATGCCGATCTCACACCCATTGCTCTTGAACAGCGATATCTGACTGGTGAAATCCTCGGTCCCATTCTGGAAAGGTCCGGGATCCACGTCCTTGAGCCCCGCCGGACTCCAGACCGGTTCCCAACCGGGTCGCCAGGCGTTACCGTCGGCGTCGTTCGGGAACATGGAGGCCACCACCTTGTTGTTGGGCACCTTGGACCAGATATCCAGGAAGTTGGCCTGAACGTCCTCGAGTCCCCAGAACACGTGATACGTCCACGTGAATACCTTGGTGAGATCGCCCCCTGAGCGCGTGGCGATGAACGATTGCCACGGGGTGTCCGTCGACAGGCAGGGGACCCCGCTGGCCTCGCATATGTCTGCGACCGGCGCTGTGGTATCGGGGGTGGAGGCCACGAGCATGATGTCCACGCCCGTATTGTTGATCAGGTCGCCCGCCACCTGTGCCGCCCGGTTGGAATCCGACTGGCTGTCGCTCACACTAATTGAGATGGCGTGCTTCTTGCCGTCCCCGCCGATCACCCCGTCGGCGGCGAACTCCTTCCAGCGACTGACGCAGTAGTTGTCCGGCACCCCGAAGGAGGCGAGCCCACCGGTCAACGGTGTTATGAAGCCGATCTTTATCTCAGCTCCCGATTCCACCGCGCTGGTGCTGGTGCTGCTCGCCGGCGCGGTAGTGCTGCTTCCCGGCGCCGCGGTAGTGCTGCTTCCCGGCGCGGCGGTGGTGCTGGTCGGCGCTGCTGTGGTCGAAGTCTCGCCTCCGCAGGCTGCCACCAGACCGCCAAGGCCCGTGCTGAGGCCCACCGTCGCCCCGGCCGCTGCGGCCAGTTTGAGGAATTCCCGACGATTCACCGTCGTGGTTTCGTTCTTGCTCGGCTTTCTGTCGGTCTCTGTGGCTTCGGCTTTTGTGATTTCCTCTTCCTGAGACATCCTGTCCACCAACCTTCCCTCTCGGCACTTTTCGGGGCCGGCCACGTCTTGATGTGCCCGACGAGGTCGCATCAGAAAGCTCTCAAGATCGAATCTGCGGGCGCCCTCGCCGCCCATGGGTCCCACCCCACCGGAGCCGAATATTCCCAGAGTGGCCAAGAGGCAATCATGCTCTTGTATACGCGGCTCGCAGAAAGTCCCGCAACGGCCGCTCAGGGTTTGGTCCTGATCGCCCCCCATATGTCGACGGCGTCGAGGGTGAGGTATTTACCGGCGGGACTGGCGGAACTGAGCACGATTTTCACCTGATGCCTGCCGCTGACAAGGGTGCCTGTCGACCAGACGTTCAGGCAGTAAGCGGGCGCGGTCGCAGCTAGGTTGATGCCGGCCTTCTTGACCCCGTCGAGATATACGTCGGCTCTGCCGGTGGTGGTGCCCTTCATGGCAATCCAGTCGAGGCGGGTGCCGGTGAAGTAAATGGTGGCCGTGGCCCCGGCCGTGGCCGAACGGCCGTAGCTGCCGCCGTAGGAGCCGACGCTGGGGAAGTCGGCCCAGCTGCCCGTCTTGACGATGTGCGTGTCTTTGTGGTCGTATCGCACGGCGCCGGTCGGAGCGGGCGGCGTCGGGTTCTGCGGCTCGCGCGCGATGGTGATGGTCACCACGCTGCCGATCTTGACCTCCGCTCCGGCCGCAGGGTCCTGGTAGACGCAGAGCCCGGGTTTGGCATCCGGTGTCTCCAGATCGACCACCTTGACCTTGAGGCCGTACCTCGTGAGCGTCGCTTTCGCCTCCGCTGCGGTGAGGCCGAGAGCACCTACCGGCGGCACGATGACGGTCTTCTTCATCGGAGAATTGCTTACGAATACCTTGACCGTGGCGCCCTGCTCCACTTCGCTCCCGCTTGCGGGATCCTGGTGGTCCACTATGCCCCCGGGCAGCGGTGAATCCGTCTCCAGCAGGTCGGCTACGAGATCCATGCCCGCGAGCAGCGCCGTCGCGTTCTCTTGGGGCATGCCGATGAGAGGGGGTACCTTTACCGTGTTTGTGGCCGATGCCACCGTGATCGTCACAATCGTTCCCGGGTCCACCTCCTTGCCGGCCTCCGGGTTCTGACGCAACACGCTTCCCACCTTGGCATCCGGACTCACCTCCGGCTTGGTCATCACCTCCAGCCCGGCCCTGCCGAGGCTCTCGGCTGCGTCCGTCTGGGTCAGACCGACCACGTTCGGTACCTCGATCTGGCCCGTTCCGGCAGAGATCCAGATGCCGATCGTTCTGCCCCTCTCGAGCTTGGCGCCGGCGGCCGTGTCTTGGCGCAGGACATCGCCTTCCACCACCTCGACCGAGGGCTCCCTACCGTCGATCTGGTAGGCGAAGCCGGCCGCCTGGATTTTGGAGATAGCCTTGCTCTCGGACATTCCGACTACTTTCGGCACCGTTCCCAGGTCGACTGTGGCCGCTGCGCCCCGGTTGGAGGCGATCACGTAGGCAGCCGCTGCGAGGGCGAGGATGAGGATGGTCACGAGGATCCACGGCCAGACACGCCGCGGGTGTCCGAGTTGCCCCCCAGGTTCGATGAGGGGCGCCCGCTGGTGCGTGCCGCGGCTCGCTCGAGTGGTTAGAGCCATCCTGGCCCTTCCGGCGGCTGGTACCGTTTCTGCGGCAGCCATCACGCGGGCCGCCTCCTCCGAGAAGCCCTCCGGCAGCGCCTCCGCTTCGTCTTGCCCCAGCTCCCGCATATCCTTCAGCATGGCCCCGGCGGTGAGATAGGGGCCGGCAGGGTCCACACCGAGAGAGTGCATGATGATCGTTTCGAGCTTGGGCGGGAAGAGCGGGTTGAGCGTTTGCGGCCGCGGCGGCTGTTCAGGAATATGTTCTCCGGTGACGCCCGACGCGTCGTAGCCCGGGAAGGGAAGGCGTCCGGTGGCCATCCGGTACATCGACATGCCGAGCAAGTGAAGGTCCGAGGCCATGTCCGCCGGTCGGCCCTCTGCGGCTCGCGCAATGCCAAAGTCGGTGACCTTCACCCGCCCGTCGCTACTCACGATGATGTTTCGGGGCTCGACGTCGCCGTGGACGACGTTCTGCCTGTGGGCGAACCGGAGCGCCTCGAGGATCTGCAGGGATACTGCCGTGACGAGGTCGGCTCCGAAGGGAGCGTGTTGGAGGATGATCGTCTCGAGAGACCGACCCTCCAGGTACTCCATGGCTATGTAGTACGTGCCCTCTGCTCGTCCGTGACGACTGATATGCACGATGTTCGGGTGGTCCAGGATGGCGGCGCGCCCGGCCTCGCAACCAAACAGCTCGAGAAACTGCTCGTCGTCGGCACAGCGAGAGGCCAACACCTTGAGCGCGATCCGCTGGCCGATAGCCCGGTCGTCGGCAAGGTAGACATCGGCCACGCGGCCGCTACCGAGCAGGGAGACGACCTCATAACGATCATCGAAGAGGTGTCCTATCAAGCCTTCTGCGACCACCGAAACCCTCATGTGGCTCTGGCGCGCGCCGTGGGGGAGAACATTTCGTCAAAGGGTGCCGGGTAGTGGAGGGGACCAGTTGGTCGACAAGATACTAGGCACCGCCATGATGACGTATTCGGGACGATCCCAGGTTTCGTCTCTCAGGGATTCCAATGCTGATTGTAGACCGGAAGGTCGGGCCGTGGTACCAGGCGGACACACCGTGCCGATCCCTGCTGGAATTTCGAAGCGATGATGGGGCGGCGCGACCGCGCCGCTACGATCATCCTCAGCCGAAGGTGTTGCACACCTCGGGGCCGGGATGGCCCTGGATGAGTTCGTGTCGCAACGCCCGCCGGACGTCGACCACCGACACGTCGAAATTCAAGCGCTTGCCGGCCAGCGGGTGGTTGGCGTCGAAGACGATGCTGTCTTCTTTCACTTCCGCGACCGTGAGTTCCACAGGACCCCGGGCGGTGCCGGCGGAGATTCTCATGCCGGGCTCGAGCGTGCCGGCGTCCGGCACATCGGCGATAGGAGCGGTGATCATGCGCTCCGGATCGTGCTCGCCGTAGGCGTCGGCCGGTTCGAGCACCACGGCTCGCCGTTCACCGGGATGAACTCCCTCGAGGGCCTTTTCCAGCCCCGGCATGATGTTGTAATAGCCGTGCAGATACTCGACAGCCTCCTCGGTACCGAGCACCTCACCGTCATCGAGCGTAAGCGTGTAGTCGAGGGTGACGACAGCTCCGGTCGTAGCTTCCATCGTTCGAGCTTCTCCTCGATCGTCTATATACCCTGGGGGGTATGATACCCGATAACCGGGATTGCCGACGAACATTGAGATGGGGCCCCGATTCTGGACCGAAGAGCTGGTGCTCTTCCGTCTCTCGTGACAACCCAAGGGACTGGCGTGTGGTGGTAAGAGCGCAGCAGGCGTCCTGGGGCTCCCGGCCGGCTGGGTGCGCCCCGGGAGCCCTTGCGCTGTACTTGCACAAGCGTAATCTGTAGTTGAGGCCGCTACAGATCTCCCACGATCCGCGATCGGTCGTCTCCGGACCGATGTCTCACCGCGCGGAGCTCATCTGCATGCGCTGCAGTAAACCTTTCACGACCTTCGAGCGTGTCTTCTATGCAAAAGACGCCGGACGAGGGAGTGACCACGAAAGCGAGCGTCCCAGAAATGCACGTCGTGTCCCGAGACGACCCCGAGTGCAGTCGGAACGATCGAGATGGGCGAAGTCTCGAGCGTCTCTTCCGCCTCAACTATCCCCGGTTGGTGAAGACCCTCTGTCTGATCGCCCTGGACCGCGAAACGGCTGCCGACGCGGCTCAAGAGGCGTTTCTCGAGTTGCACCTTCATTGGGACCAAGTATCCAAGTACGAGGATCCAATCGGCTGGGTCTATCGCGTGGCTCTCAACCGGTGTCGTGACTACCGGCGTCATCTCATCCGTGGCTCCCACCTGTGGGAGCGCCGGGTGAGTGAAGCGGGAAGGGCGAAGGACGTCTCCTGGTATCCCGAACGCGAGTTCATGGAGGCCCTCAGGGGACTGCCCAAGCGTCAGCGAGAGGCAGCGGCTCTCCACTACATAGCGGGGTTCTCGGAGAAGGAAACGGCTCAGGCGATGGGTCTCTCGGAAGGAGCGATAAAGAGCCACCTGTTTCGCGCTCGAGAAACGCTGCAGGCCAAACTCAAGGTGGAATCATGAACGAGTCTGACGTGCACGACCTGATCTGGGAGATCTACGAAAGAAACTGTCCCACCGTTGACGTCGATACGGCATGGGCAACGCTCCAGGCGCGGATGGCGGGCGAGCATCGCGGGGAGGGAAGTCTGGAAGATCGCCAGGATGCGACTGCATCCGCGGGCGGCGATCTCCGGAGGTCTTCCGGCTCTGATGTGGCCGCGCCGAGAAGCACTGCGCCCAGGTGGAAAGGGGGTCTGCGCGTTCCGGCTTATGTCTCGATCGCCGTCATCCTCGTGGCCGCCATAGCCGTGGGCGCAGTTGCGGCTGCGAAATACCTGGGGAGAGACAGGTACGTTCTCACGATCGGGGACGAGACAACGCTCTCATCGACCGTGGACTCCGGGCCTGTGACCACCACTGCCTCGGGAGCAACACCCCCCACCACCCCACCGCCGGTCTTCACGACGACGACCCTATCGACGACCGCCACGACGGTTGCCCCCAACACCACAACGACTGCGGCCTCGACCAGCTCCACTACGGAAGCGAGGACGACCACCACCATCTCCATCCGGGAGACGATTCGGCAGGCGCTGGACAGGAGCAGCGAATTCGGGCCTATGCCCGCAGACGAGGACTATCGCATAGCCAGATTGAAGGTCGTGGGCAGCTGGGCCGGCGTCAGCGTGTTGCCTCCCCCGCGAATCGGAGGTGAGATCAGCGACGCCTTGCTGAAGCTGGAAGGCGGCAGGTGGAAGGTCGTCATAGACGGTCCCGCTCTGACGGCGAGCGAGTACGAAGCCGCCGGTGCGCCGGCGGACCTTGCCGAATGGCTCGAGGCGCGTGAGGGGGTGGACTACTGGTCGAAAAGCACCATGACCCTCGACCAGGTGCGTGCCTACCTCGAGAGCGGTACGCAAGGTTCAGAGCCTATCTGGCTGCCCGATCATCTGCCCAGCTCGTGGGCGGTGGCTCGGCCCGATCAAGGTTTTCCCGACAGCTTCGCCGGCGAGATCTGGACCACGGACGGGGCCAACCCCTGGATCGGGGACCTAGGGCTCAGCTGCTCGCCTTCGCTGCGTATCTACGCCGTTATCTTCACCGACGGCGAGGGTATCGCCGAGCTCTGGGTGTACGTCGGAGGCGATTGGCCCGAGTGGCCGCTCGAGAGCGTGGACGTCTCGGGGAAGCGACTGCAGGTGTACGACGGGCCGAAAGGGGTCGCCGTCCTGATCCCGGGTATCGAGGGAGCCGCCGTCCTTGCCAGCCCCGGGGAGCGCGAAGCGGCACTGGAATTGGCGGCGTCGCTCAGACTGTAGAAGGCCGCGAGCGTTCGAGATTGTGCAGACGGGCATGACCATTCCGGGGTTGATGTTGAGCGAGAGGTCATCTCCGACGGTAGGGGCCCTGGGGCATCCAGAGTTTTGGCCCGAATGTAGTGGTGAGGCGTCGACCCAAAGCTTCCGGTGGAGCACAGCAAGCCAGACGTCGGCCACCGACGACTTGAGCCTTTGCTCCTTGGTGCCAGGGGCGTCTTCTTTTCACCTGGGATCGGCCGGTCTATCATTTGTGCAACGCGCGGACCGCTGTACCGGGAGAAGGCCGCGGTCCAAGCGGTGTCACGCTGCGGCCGATCCACGTGACTGGGAGGGACTGATGACCGGGACCGCCGGAGAAGCCGACCGAACGCACTGTCGCCCGACCTGCTACCCGTTGACCCGACGCGGCCTCCGTGGAACGACCTCGGTGGCGGCGCTGCTCTTCTTCGCCCTCGTCTTCCTGGCTCTTGCGGGCGGGCAAGCGTCGGCAGCCCCAGAAGACTGGCCCGCATACAATCGCGACGGCGCGCGCACGGGAGTCTCCGCCGACCAGGACGCTCTCGGAACTATCCAGACCGCCTGGACTTCGGCGAGCCTCGACGGTGAACTCATTTACGCACAGCCTCTCGTTGTGGGCGATAGGGTACTGGTGGCCACCGAGGGGGATTCCCTCTTCGCCCTCGATGCGGCCAACGGCGAGATCGTCTGGAGCACGAATCTGGGCACGCCGGTGCCCAAGAGCGATCTGCCGGGTGGGAACATCGACCCTTCGGGGATTACGGGCACTCCGATCGTCGATGTCTCGGCCGGCAGGATCTTTGTGGTTGCTTTTGTGCGAGACGGGGGTCCTCACCACGAGCTCTTCGCAGTCGATCTGGCTACTGGCACAGTGGATTGGCACTGCGTCGTGGACCCGCCCGGGCTCTCGGCACTCGTGGAGCAGCAGCGTGCTGCATTGGCACTTTCCGGAGGCAGGGTTTACGTGGCCTACGGTGGTCTCTATGGCGATATCGGACAGTACAAAGGGGCCGTGGTCTCAGCTGCGACCGACGGTAGCGGGTCTCTCACAAGCTACGTCGTACCCACCGTCCGTCGTGGGGGGATCTGGAATCCCGCCGGACCCGTGATCGATGGCAGTGGGGACCTCTGGGTAGCCACAGGAAACACCGTCTCTCAGACAACGTTCGACTATGGGAATGCCCTGATTCGTCTATCGCCGGCTCTCTCGGTGCTCGACTACTTTGCCCCGACAAACTGGGCGAGCCTCAATGCCGCAGATCTCGACATATGTACCCTCGCTCCCGTGCTATTGCCCGGCCAACGCGTGCTGTTGGTCGGCAAGGCGGGGACGGCGTACCTTCTCGACTCCGGCGATCTGGGGCATGTTGGGACGGCACTTGCTACAAGCAGCATCGGCGGGTCGCCGTATGGAAGTGCTGCTGTGTCGGGTTCACGGGCCTTCGTTCCTTGTTCGACCTCTTTCAAGGCCCTCGACGTGTCGACCAGCCAGGTGACGGTGGCGTGGACTGTGTCTGGAGGGATGAGTTCGCCCATCATCGCCGCCGGCTACGTCTGGAGTATGGGATACACCGGCCTGCTCAAGGCCCTCGACCCAGCTACCGGCGCGACGGTCTACACGAAGCAGTTCACCAGGCCTCCCTCGCGTTTCACCTCACTGGCTGCCGCGGGTGGCCGGCTCTTCATCCCGGATGGCTCGAAGGTCACGGCTTTGACTCTTCACGGGGCCCCCGTCGTTACCAGCCTCAGTCCGACCACCGGCAGTCCCGACAGTCATGCGACGGTGACTATCACCGGGCTCGGTTTCACCGAGGCGAGCACGGTGACTTTCGGAGGCGTGCCCGCTGAGACCCTGACGGTGGTCTCACCGTCGCTCATGACCGCTACTGCTCCCGCCCATGCTTTCGGGGAAGTAGATGTGGCCGTCACCACCGAGTGGGGCACATCCGACACCAGTGGCAGCGCCGACGACTTCACCTATGCCAATCGCTACGAGCAGGACGACTCCCACATCCTGAAGACCGGAGATTGGTACGACTTCGCCAAACCCGGCCTGGCCTCCGCCGGCAGCTACGGCCGCTCGAGCACCCCGGGAGCTTCAGCCACCATCTACTTCGACGGGACCCGCATCGATTGGATCGGCATGACCGGTAGCACCCCGGGGATCGCCGAGGTCTACCTGGATGACATCTACCAGACCACCATCGATCTCGAGTCCTCCCCGGCCGCCTACAACATAACGGTGTGGTCGAGCGGCTCCCTCACCGACGATTTCCACAAGCTGGAACTCAAACGGAGCGACGCGAGCGACCCCGGCGAATACCTGACCCTGGACGCCGTCGACATCTGGGGGACGATCGCGGCCGGGTCGCCCGGAGCGACCCGCTACGAGCAGGACGACTCCCACATCCTGAAGACCGGAGATTGGTACGACTTCG
>CAZWAR010000034.1:1069-8615 GCA_964631965.1 uncultured Gaiellales bacterium | reverse complement strand
GACCCTGGACGCCGTCGACATCTGGGGGACGATCGCGGCCGGGTCGCCCGGAGCGTGAGGCGCCGCCGATGCGAGCCTGGTTGCCGAGCTTGATATCCTGGTGCCACACGGGACCTGGCAGCCGGGCGGACCCGGCGTCGCTCCCTTAGGCCGAAGGAGGGGTTGTGGTGCACGCGTTTCCATCAGTAGGGGCACTGTACCGAGCTGGATCGACGGTCCGCCGATCTGCCTGGGTGGTAGCTGTGACGACGATAGTCGCCATCTCCGTCCTTTTCCTTCTTCTGCCCGGTGTCGCCCGCGCAGACGAGCCTACGCTCACTCGGTACGACCAGACCGACGACCGCATCGACTACGTCGGGACCTGGGACACGTTCGAAAAGTCTGTGGCCTACATGACCGCCTACGGTCGGGCCAACACGCGTGGCGCTTCGGCCACGATCTACTTCGAGGGTACCCAGCTGGATTGGATCGCCATGACGGGCACGAGCACCGGCACCGCCGACGTGTACCTGGACGACGTGTTCAAGGCGACCGTCAATCTTGCTTCACCATCTGCCCACTACAAGGTTCTCGTGTGGTCCACCGGCGATCTGCCTTCGGGCCAGCACAAGGTGACCATCTTGCGTTCCCCGACTTGCCCCATCGGCAAATTCGTGACTCTCGACGCCGTCGACGTGGCCGGCTCTCTCATCTACGGCCCGCCCACCATCACGGGGCTCGAACCTGTATCCGGCTCGACGGCCGGTGGAGCTTCGGTGGTCATCAACGGCTCCAACTTCAACCAGGCCTTGGCCGTGACTTTCGGCGATGTCGCCGCCGCCAGCTTCAGCGTCGACTCCAGTACGACGATCACGGCTGTCCCGCCCGCTCACGAGGCGGGTACCGTGAACGTGACGGTGACCACGCCATCCGGCCCGAGTGCCGACACCTCGGCCGACGACTACCTGTACGCCGTGGTCACCACGCCCACTCTCACGGGGCTCAGTCCCTCCGCGGGAGCATCCGGGACCTCGGTGGTCATCACCGGGACGGGCTTCATTGGACTCACGGGTCCCGATGCCGTGACGTTCGGAGGCGTGAATGCGACGAGCTACACCGTCGACTCGCCGACCCGGATCACGGCTGTCGCCCCGTCCCGCGACGCGGCCACGGTGCAGGTGAAGGTGGAAGCGGCCGGCGGCACGACGGCGGATACGCCGGCCGGTGACTTCACCTACTTCACGCGCTACGACCAGACCGATTCCCGGTTCTCCTACTCCGGCACGTGGGCGGCCTTCACGAAGACGGCCGCATGGAACGGCAGCTACGGCAGGACGGATACGAACGGCGGTTCTGTGACCCTCACCTTCGCCGGCACCCGCCTCGACTGGATCGCCATGAAAGGCACCACCACCGGGCAGGCCGATGTCTACCTGGATGGGGTGTTCAAGACGACCATCGACCTCTCCGCCGATACCGCCAGCTACCAGCAGAACGTGTGGTCGACCGGTGCCGTCGCCAATGCGGTGCACGCGGTCAAGATCGTTCGCAACTCGGACAGTCCGTCGGGCACGTACCTCACGATCGACGCCGTGGACGTGGTCGGGGCTCTCATTGCCACGGAGAGGTTGGAGCAGGCTGATTCCCATCTTGCCTACGCGGGCACGTGGTCGGTTGTTTCAACCAGCCAGGCGTCGGGTGGCAGCTACAGGCGGGCCACGGGGAGTAGCGCGGCGGTGTACGTGGACTTCACCGGCGTTGGTCTCAGTTGGGTCACGACGACGGGACCCGGCATGGGAAAAGCCTGGGTCTCGGTCGATGGCGGCCCGGAGGAGAGCGTCGACCTTCACACCGCTGCGACGGAGTACCAGAAGGACGTCTGGAACACCGGCTTGCTCGGTGCCGGTGATCACGAGATCAAGATATGGTGGGACCAGACCAATGCGTCCGGGGCATACATAACGACAGACGTTTTCGAGGTGCTCGGGACTGCCCGGCAGGCGTACCTGTGGCACCGGTACGAGCAGACCGATCTCCGGATGCTCTGCACCGGGTCGTGGTCCACCGTCACCGCTTCGGGCGCTTCGGGCGGGAGCTACAAGCAGACAAGCAGTACTGCGGCGTTCTTCGACTTCCTCTTCACCGGCCGCCAGGTCGAGTGGATCGCCACCACCGGGCCGGGTATGGGCGTGGCTGAGGTGTCCGTCGACGGAGGCGCCTTCGTCACCGTGGATCTTCATAGCGCCACGACTCTCCACCAGCAGGAGGTGTGGATGTCGCCCGTGCTCTCCGATGGTCTTCATCGCATCCAGATACAGGTGAGCTCGGACAGCGTTCCCGGCGCGCTGATCGACGTGGACGCCGTGGAAGTGCACGGCACTCTGCCGAGCGCCAGTTCGACCAGCGCTGCCAAGAACATGTGGGCCGAGAAGCGTCTCGCCGAACTCTCCTACCTGCCGGGCACCATCAACGGCACGTACGATTACAAGACCCGGGGCGCCGTGATCGCCTTCGAGAAATGGGAAGGGCTTTCCCGGGACGGCGCCATAGGCACCACCGTGTGGACCAGACTGCACACCGCCACCCGGCCGCACCCCACCAAGGTCGGGACCACCGATCCTTGGATAGAGGTGGACAAGACGAAGCAGGTACTTCTCTTCTGCAAGAACGGGCAGGTACTCTATACGCTCCATGTCTCGACGGGCAGCGCCAGCGTCGGGTTCGTCACCCCCTCGGGTACCTTCTCCATCATCAGCAAGACACCACCGCGCGACCACCTCTACTACCCGATGGCCATCACCTCCGCCGTCGCCATTCACGGCTATCCAACGGTCCCCACGTACCCGGCGAGCCACGGCTGCGTGCGCACCCAGGACTGGGATCAGGACGTGATCTATCCCATCACCCCCATGCGAACGCGGGTCTATGTCTACGACGTGCCCGACAAGACCCCGGGCGCAACTGCAAGGATCGACCAAACCAACGAGAACATCGTGAAGACCGGCACTTGGACCGACTACACCAAGACTTCGGCCTTCAGAGGTTCGTACGGGCGGTCGAGCACCAGCGGCGCCAAGGCCTCGGCCTGGTTCACCGGCACCCAGATCGCCTGGATCGGCATGAAGGGTTCCACTCCCGGCATCGTCGACGTGTACCTCGATGGCGAGAAGCAGGCCACAATCGACCTCTACTCCTCCACCACCCAATACCAGGCGACCCTGTGGACGAGCGCCTCGCTTCCTGACGGCCTCCACCATCTCGAATTGAGGAGGAACGCCGACAGCCTGCCCGGCGAGTACATCGTCCTCGATGCACTCGACGTTTGGGGGGAGATTGTGGCGCCACCCCCCACCATCAACTCGCTGTCGCCGGCGTCTGGATGGGTGGACGGTGGCACCGAGGTGACCATCGACGGGTTCGGCTTCGCGGGGCTCTCGGGTCCCTCGGCGGTCACCTTCGACGGCGTTCCTGCTGCGAACTACATCGTCAACTCCTCCATGAGGATCACGGCCACAGCGCCGGCCCATGCTGTCGGTACCGTCGACGTGGTCGTCACGACTACTCAGGGCTCATCACCCACCGCCGGCGCAGCCAATGATTTCACCTATGCCGTTCATCCGCCCTTCACCCGCTTCGAGCAGACCGATACTCATATCGTGAAGACGGGGGACTGGCACGACTTCACCAAGGAAGGTCTGGCCTCAGGCGACAGCTACGGCCGCTCCAACAGTCCTGGCGCCTCTGCCACCATCTACTTCGAAGGCACCCGCATCGACTGGATCGCCATGACCGGGAGTACCCCCGGCAAGGTGGATGTCTACCTGGACGACGAGTATCAGACCACGATCGACCTCGAGTCGGTGCCCGCCCAATACGACGTGCAGACGTGGTCCACTGGGGACATCGACGATGGCTTCCACAAGCTGGAACTCAGGCTGAGCGACTCCAGCGATCCCGGCGAGTACCTCACCCTCGATGCGGTCGACATCTGGGGGACGATCAGAGCCCAGCCGTAGCACGCGGCGGGCCGCGCACGCGTGCCCGCACCGGCGGGATGCGGAGGGAGGCCCTGGCGGTCGGCATGAAGACGCTCCGCGAGGTTGGCCGGTTGGGGGCGCTAGCGGGCATTGCGCTGACCGAATAGGTCGAAATGGTGACCGCCTGGGCAGGTCGGGCCGGATCACAGATTCGACGTGTTCAGGGCCGCGGGTGCGCGCAGAAGTGCACTTTCTGCCTGGCAATCCGCTGCAAACTGAGCTAACGTGAACGTCTCGGCATAGCGGGGACACGGTCCTCCATGCATGGTCGGTAGAGTAATGGAGTCGCCGGAGTGAGCGAGAACTCTCAACCCGCTGGTGAGACGCTAGCTCAAAGGCTTGAGCGTGGCCCCCTGGCAGCGGAGGAAGCACTCTCCATCCTGGAGAACGTACTCATAAGCCTCGTGCCCCTCCACGCCGACGGGCGGTTCCACGGCGGCATCATACCGGACCTTATCTCTTTCACTTCAGATGGCGAGGCGACCCTTGAGGGCCTGCCGGAGTCGAAGCCGGATGACCCGAAGACGGAGAAGCGGGACAGCACCGTCCTGACCCAGCCCGAATACAAAGCGCCCGAACAGATCTACGACGATCCTGTCGACGCGCGGGTGGACGTGTTCGCTCTTGGGGTCATCACCTACGAGATGTTGACCGGCAAGAATCCTTTCTCCACCGGAGAAGGAGCCTCTCGGGCCACCGTGATCCACCGAATCCTCTACCGGCCCTATCCTGAACTGGCAAAGGGGGCCGTCCCCGGGGTTACCGAGGAGATACGGCTTGCAGTGACGGCGGCAATGTCCAGGGATCCCAAAGCCCGGTTTGCGGACGCGCGTCGCTTCCTCAAGGTGTTGAAAGGGACATCGGAAGCTGCGGAAGCGGCGCCGGTTGTCTTCGTGTCGCCGCCATCCGCCAGTGCCGAGCCGACTGCCAGTCCCGAGCCGTCTGCGAATCGAGCGACCACGCCCGGGGCATCAGTGACTCCTGGGCCGCCAGCGACTCCTTCGCCGACCCCGACTTCAGGTTTGCCCGAGACTGTCGGGTACGGCCAAGAGTTGATGGACAGGCTCTTGTTCTGGCGCTTCGAGGTCCGCCGGAACCCGGCACCGTATGTCGTGTGGGGCATTCTGGTGCTCGCAGGCCTGGCTGCCGTCGTTTTGGTAGTCATGGCTCAGGTGCGGGAGACTCCGGTGAGCGAGACACTCGGAGTGGTTTCGACGAGCACCTCGACCACGTTCGAAGCTGTGCTGGTGACCGACTCGACGACCACCTCCACCACCCTGCCAGAGACGACCACAACGCTTCCTGTCACCACGACCAGCGAGTCCACGACCACCACCGTGCCAGGCAAACTGCCGGCAGCGATCACCCTGAGTGGGTTGACGCGTACATATACGGGATCCGCCGCGCAGGTGTCCGCCAAGACCGACCCGGAGGGGCTGAACGTGGTCATAGCCTACAGCCGGGCGGCCAAGCCTGTCGACGCGCCTGTCAACGCTGGGACCTATGCCGTCACCGCCACCATCGATGACGCGCAATACCAGGGTTCGGTCACCGGCGAGCTGACCATCCGCAAGGCCAACGCCGTGATAAGCGTCGATGGGTGGAGGGGCACCTACGACGGCTACTCCCACCGGGCTTCAGGGTCGGCTAGAGGAGCAAAGGGGGAAAATCTGGGGACTCTCCTCACCTTCACAAACAGCTTTGTCAACGTGCCCGGCGGTTCCGGACGCTGGACGTTCGCGGGCAACGGGAACTACAACAGCGCCAGCGGCAGCGTGGCCATCGTGATCAGCAAGGCCAGCGCGAGCATCAGCGTCTCCGGCTACAACCACGCGTACGATGGCAAGGCCCACGGGGCGACCCTTAACTACGCAAAAGGCGTGCGGGGTGAGAATCTCAACACCCTCATTGTCATGGGCGGGCAGACCTACACCGACCCGGGCGAGAGGCCGGCCAGCTGGACGTTCAAGGGGAACGGCGACTACTACGGGGCCAGCGGGACCGTCAACATCAGGATCACCAAGGCGGACGCGAGCATCCACGTGTCGGGCTGGACAGGCGAGTACGACGGCTACTACCATGGGGCTTCCGGTTCGGCGACCGGCGTGCTCGGCGAGAGCCTGGGTCTCGACCTGGGTCTTAATTTCAAAGAGATAGGCGAACACACCGCCCACTGGAGCTTCGCAGGCAACGCCTACTACAACAGCGCCAGTGGCAACGTGACCATCAAGATCCTCGAGCCTCCCGCGACGACATCGTCCTTGGCGGAGTGAGATCGGGCGCGCGATAGACGAACGGCGGGCGGGTGGCCGAGCGCGAAGCGAAGCGGACCGCGCGATAGAAAAGCTGATCGGGACTGGAGGGACTGGTGTCGATGAGACTCCGTCACATCAATAACAATCGCGGGATCGCTGTCGAAGCGATCATCATGGTCGCTCTGTTGATCGGCTGCGTGCTGCTGATGGCTCCGCCCACGAGGGCCGATGTGAGCGACACGGTCTCCGGCCCTGCCGGCTCGGCTGTGAGCGTGGCTCCGGGTGACTCCAATTGGACAGGTGTCGAGAACATCGGGGCCGACGACAACGCCTACGTCTCCTCGGCGATCCCGGCCTCGGGCGCCACCGAGTCGCTTCATGCGACTGGCTTTGGTTTCGCGGTACCCGAGGGCGCGGTCATCGACGGCATCACGGTGACCATCGGGAAGTACGCGACCGACGGCACCTTCGTGGAGGACGCGGCCGTCGCGCTGATCAAGGGCGGCGGCGTGGTAGGAACTCCGGACACGACCGACTCCACTGCCTGGTCTACGACGGAGACAGTCGCGACGTATGGGACCTCCACCGACGACTGGGGCGTCTCGTGGACGCCGGCGGACGTGAACGATGGTGATTTCGGGGTCGCGATCAGTGCGAGCAACGGTGATGCCGAGAATGTGCAGACCGCGTATATCGACTACATCCGGGTGGCGATCGACTACACGGTTCCCGCCCCGGTCATCACGAGCATCACCCCGGCGGCCGGCCCCACCGGCACCGGCACCCCGGTGACCATCGCCGGCTCGAACCTCTCCGGCGCCACCCTTCTCACCTTCGACGGGGATGAGGTGGCCATCGGCACGAACACCGCCACCCAGATCACGGCCACCGCTCCCGCCCACGCGGCCGGAGCCGTGGACGTCGAGGTGACCACCGCCGGGGGCACCGCCTCCACCACCTTCACCTACGTGGCCGCTCCCACCCTCACCGGCCTCAGTCCCGCGGCCGGGCCCACGGGCGGGGGCACGAGCGTCACCCTTGAGGGCACGGGCCTGGCCGCCGTGACGAGCGTGAGCTTCGCCGGGGAGAACATCGCCTTCACCCATGTCTCCGATACCGCTCTCACCATCACCACCCCGAACCATGCCGTGGGAGGCGTCTCCGTCTTTGTCACCAGCCCCGGGGGCACCTCGGGCAGCCTCACCTTCACCTACACCCTGGCCCCGGTCATCACGAGCATCACCCCGGCGGCCGGCCCCACCGGCACCGGCACCC
>CAZWAR010000034.1:0-969 GCA_964631965.1 uncultured Gaiellales bacterium | reverse complement strand
CCACCCTCACCGGCCTCAGTCCCGCGGCCGGGCCCACGGGCGGGGGCACGAGCGTGGTCTTAACCGGCACCGGTTTCACCCGAGCTGATTCAGTCACCTTTGGCAGCACGACCGCTACGCCCTTCTACATCAATTCCCCAACCCAGATCACGGCCACCGCTCCCGCCCACACGGCCGGCATCGTGGACGTGGTGGTCCACACTCCAGGAGGGTCCACACCCACGGCCGGTACCGCTAACGACTACACCTACACGACTCCCGGCGCCATCACGTACGACGACATCGATTCCCACATCATCTTCTCGTCCTCCTGGACCCACCAGTACACGTCCAATGCCTACGGCGTCGGGTACAGGCAGACGACCACAACCGGTGCTTCTGTCACCATCTATTTCAGGGGTACCCGGCTGGATTGGATCGCAACGACGATCACAAGTCCCGGCAAGGCCGAAGTGTATCTGGATGACAATCCGATGCAGTTGATCGACCTGGCTGCTCAGACCAGCGGCTACAAGGTGACAGTCTGGTCGAGCGGCCCGTTGAGCGCAGGGTTCCACAAAGTCCGCATCGTTCGATCGGCCAGCAATACCACGGGCAAGCTGGTGACTCTCGACGCAGTCGACGTCGTGGGCAGCCTCGTGCCTGCTCCCCCCACCATTACCAGTCTCAACCCGATCTGGGGCCCGACTGGTGGAGGCAACACCGTCGTCATCAGCGGGACCGAGTTCACCGGCTTGTCGGGTCCCTCCGGAGTCACGTTTGGCGGCACGAACGCCTCGAGCTACACCGTTGACTCGCCCACTCAGATCACGGCAGTCGCGCCTTCCCACGCGTTGGGTGCTGTAGACGTCGTTGTGACCACCTCAGGCGGACCGAGCGCCAACACGGCGGCGGATGACTACACATACGCCATTGCCCCCACCCGCTACGAACAAGACAGGAGCGAGATCGAGAAGACCGGGGACTGGT
>CAZWAR010000033.1:0-26802 GCA_964631965.1 uncultured Gaiellales bacterium | reverse complement strand
CTGGTCGCTTACTTCCTTCCCCAGAACCGTCCCCGCTAGGCCTGACGTTGCCCGGCCCAACGTGTACCATTCTCGACTTTCGTAAGCGGCGGAGACGGGGGAGTTGAACCTATATGATCGGGGCCGGCTCTATAATCATCTGCGCAAGCTGGGTGGACGGGGTCAAAGCCGGAGACGGCCGAAACCCCTTGACTATCAGCCACACCGCCAGAACTATTTCGTTGACGCCTATCGGAACATTCATAACGATCTGAATCGTCGACATCGAGCCCGTCACCCCGAAAAGGATCAGAAGGGCCGCGGCTGCACCCAGGATCACTCCGACGATACCCCAGCCCGACAGCCACCGAGGAACGAGCCGCGTTTGATAGAAGACAGAGTAGTAGAGCAGGCCGCCCACGTAGAAAGCCAGCACTCCAGCGATGCCGGCCCAATCGTCTTCACGCAGTCAATAGGCGGCCACACCTACATCCACTACTGGGACAACGCGGAATTCCTCTTCAGCACACCTCACCGACCGAATCGATGGCGCTATGCTTGTACTGCGGAAGCGCATCCCAAAGGGTGAAGGGAGTTCGGGCCATGCCATACCTGCTCATCCACCACAAAGTCACCAACTATGCGCACTTCAAGTCCGTCTTCGATGACGACGCCGCCCGTCGACGCCGAAATGGCTGCCAGGGCGGGCAGCTGTTCCGCTCAGCTGAGAACCCTAATGATCTGGTGGCGCTCTTCGTGTGGGACGATGTGGAAAAGGCTCGCAACTTTGCCAGATCCTATGAGCTACGTGAAGCGTCCGAGTGGGCCACCGCGATAGGGGAATGGACGGCCACCGTCCTTGAACTGATAGCCGACGAAAAAGCGTAGTAGCGATGCGACCGGGCCCGCTCCCGCCGAACGGTGGAACGCACATGATCAGGCGGTAGCGTCGGCCCGACTCCTATGCCTTGCGCCTGGCCTCGATCTACTCCTATTTCCGCGAGACGCGTAAAGCATCTGCGGCTTCAACTTCTACCTCATCGAGCGGGCCAGGCCCCGCAGCCTACGATCCTGGACGTATATCAGACGATAGACCGTCTCAAACCAGACGCCTCGCCGAAGGCGGTCACGGCTGACATCAATGATAGGTTCGAGGCGACGCGCAGGCCACTGAACCGCGCGACCGACACGGCAACGCTGATCGAACGCTTCATGGCAGGGGGCTTCATACACGACTACCACTTCGGAAGACGCGAAGACCCGGCCACATTGACCAGGTCTCAACGAGCCGTTCTTGGCTCTCCGAAACGGAGAGGGGGGATTCGAACCCCCGATACCGCTCGCGCGGCCCACTGCGCCGACTGCTTCGGCTTTGCCGACGACGGCGCTCTCGAGGGCTGGACGGGCTAGACCGCTGGGGCCTTGACTCCCAGCTGCGCCAACGCCGCAGGAATGCCGCCATCGGCGGGTGAGTCGACGTGTAGGTGCGAGATTTTGTCGCCCTGGACGGTTAGGACGTAGGCGTCTTTTACCGATACCTTCTTCCCGGTCGGCGGGAGGGCTGGTACCCCAGGCAGGGGAAGACTCAGGGGACCAGACTGGGTGCCGTTCCATGTGACTCTCACGGTTGCCTGATCCCCCTCCACCGCGACCTGTTCAACATCAAAGCTCAAATCGGGCATGGCAGTGATCAGGGCATTCATCATACCCAGCGCTTCTATCGCCGGCATGGCTTGAGGCAGAACCCCACCGCTTGCCATGGCATCCGGGACAAGGAGTCCCTTGAGTTCGTCGGGATCATTGAGGCTCTTGACGAAACCTCTGGCGACTTGTTCAACGCTCATCAGGGACTCCTTACGGGAGGATGTCAGTCGGACATGAGCATGGCACAGGGGACACTACCCTCTCCTGTTGTGTCGTAAGCTCTCGCATCCGCCTCCTCGGGCCATTGAGTCGTCTTTCGAGCCTGCAAAGACTCTGAGGGCGCAATGCGTGGACGAGTTCGGTGCACAACTCGTGGCCATTGGGCCCCCCAGCCGTGCCAGCGCGATCACCCACCTGCGAGTGCAAAGTATCGTTGCGTCCGTTCCGTGCTGACGAGTTTGCCCCCGAATGGCCACCGAACTCGCCTCGAAGATGCGAAAACCCGGCCGCTTGGGCCGGGTCCAGACAAGCCATTCGTGATCAGGAGCGTGGTCTCTCCTGCTCTTTCTTCTTTCTGTCGACATCCACTATTTTGCTCATGCCCCAGAAGAACACCCCGAGGCCGGCGAGAAATGCTCCGACCCCGATGGGCCCCGACCAGAACAGCGCAATCGATATGTCTCCCATGCTCCCTCTCTCCCGTGTCGCGCCTTACCTTACGGACTCCCTTCATGCCTGGATGGCCAGTCTACTGAGGGGCCAGGCCGAAGACAACGGAAGAGGCAAAGGCTCGGCCTCTCGAGGTTGGCGCCACGCACCGCCGGCCGCGAATCGTCCTCGTTTCGTTTCTCCGGATACCTGACGCGGGCAGTCAGTCACCCAGGTGCGCCGCGATAGATAGCGAAGTCCACCATCACGCGTGCGGCTAGACTGCGAGACTGTTCAGATCGACCTGCAGGCCCAGGCGGCCTCAGTCCCCCACGCGTTTGAAGGTCGTTGTCGCCGACTCCCCGTCCCCTGCTATCTTCACGGTCATGAGGCCGTCGCCGACCATGTGGAATGTCCACAGGAATTCAGGCTCGGCCTGATAGTCGGTGTCGTTCACACGGGTGGCAGACATCTTCGTCTCGATGTCCCCGCCTGCGAACGTGACCGGATACGCGCCGTCCGTGGGAGCATCGACCTGCAGGGACAGTTCGGAGCCTCCCGTTGACTCCCACTTTCCGACGAACGTCGCCTTAGTGGAGCCGCAGCCGGCAAGGATGAGACCTACAACAGAGAAGACGACGAACAGGACGGCGAGACGCTTCAAGGTTCCTCCCTGAGTGTTGGCTGCATGTTCTCCAAGGTCAACGCAATCGGGTCGAGGCCAAGATAGCGCAGAACTTGCTCGAGTATCGGACGGTTGCGCAAGGGGCGGAAGGGTGCCTCCTCAGTGTCCTCTAGCGAGGGCAACCGTGTCTTCGCGTCCGCCTCGGCCCATCCCGTCGTGACGTCCCGTCGTGACGTGAGCCACGCGTGGCTTTCCTAAGCGGAGAGGGGGGGGATTTGCGCATCTTGCTGCGCAAGCCGCCGTCCTCGCCTCGTGGTCAGCCTCGGCTCGGACCGCTCGTTGCTCGACAGTCCAAAGGGACTGTCTCGCTGACACTCGCGCCCTCCCGGGTTCAAATCCCTCCAGACTTTGCTGGGTGCCAATCCACGGTCTGTTGCGCGAAACAGAGCGGAGGGGGGGACTTGAACCCCCGGGACCGGTTGCCCGGCCCAACGGTTTTCGAGGGCTCGGCTCGGGCTCCGATGGGGGCTATCGGGTGTGCATCGATACAGTTATGTCCGGCCGCAATACCGCCTTCATGCTGGCGGGTCCTGCCACTCCGTCGGTGTCCGGAGAGTTCGTCACCAGAATGTCACCAGGCGGCGTTCGCCGCCACAGGTCAGAACCATGGGGCTGGCTGGCGCCACGGAAGGATGAGCCGCGAGAAATGTCGTACTGACTCAGTCGGCACACCCGAGCGCCAGAATCTCAGCCCGGTGGACGTGGAGACAGCGTCCCCGGACAGCTCGAACAGCATCGCGATTCGTCTGACGGCCGTGTTCAGGGTATCGCCGTCAGGGCTGACGGCCTGCGGATTCCGGTCGCGGAGGTGTCGGGCGCCGAAATCGCGCCTCCCGCTCCACACCCGGTCACGGCAAGCCCGGCGACCACCCAGGAGAGCCAGCACGACGATCGCGGCGAAGAGACGCATCCTCGACATCCAGCCCTACCCCCCGTCGAAGGCCGACAACAGCCAGTCCCCGCTGGTCCCGTCCGCGAGGCTGACGTGGAATACATAGACGGGCTTGTAGTATTCCTCTTGCACAGCCGCTGGCGGCCGGTAGTAGGCGACGTCTACACTCGTCACCGTTACCCGCGAAAGACTCTCCCGGGTGGCGTGGGCCGGGCACTGCCCCAGGCCGGCCCGAAGGTCATCCAGAGCGGCGGCCACCGGCCGCAACTTCACACTCTCAGCCGGCACCGCCCCTTGACCGGAATGGGCGAAGCGGACGATACGCCCGTCGGCCGATACCACCACCGAGGCGCTCGCCGGAGCCCACACCTCCCGGCCGGCCAGTACCCGCCGGCCGTCCAGGGTTTGGCCCGCTTCATAGGCGACCACCAGGGCGAGGACGCAGGTGCGGGACGGCGTCTCGAGGGCCTCTTTCACCCCGACGGTGGATAGGGTGAGGCCCTCGGCGAAACCGGTCTCGGCGAGAAAGGAATCGGCCTTCTCCCGAGCCTCCTCGGGGGTGAGTTCGGGGATCTCTTCGCCCGCTTCGAACTTGTGCGCTAGTTCTTCGTCCCACTCCCGTTCGGAGAAGATGAAGGAATCGGCGTCTCCGAAATACACCAGGCTCCGTTTGGGATCGGAGACACCCGCGAAGGTGTACCTCCGCGGTTCGCCCATGCCCAGTCTGGTGGCCTGCCGGTCCATCACCTCTCTGGTGAGCGGGGTCGAGGAAGCCACGCGCCAGCACTCGACGGTCTCCGGCGGGGTGAATGCGGAGGCCTCCGGGCTCATGGTCACTTCACCGGGAGGCAGGTGAGCCGAGCCGATGGCTGCTTCGCCCACCAGTTCGTTGGCGGTCGCTCCCGCGGCCGACTCCGCCCCGGTAGAAGCGGCCCCGCAACCGGACGCCGCTCCGGCGACAAGCACGCAGATGGCCGAGAGGACGAGAAACGACCAGCGACCACCCTCCGCGGGGCCGCCACCCGCCGGGCTTCTGCCCGTGGCGCTTCTGCTCGCGGCGCGTCTGCTCACCGGTAACATCCCTTTTCGCATCCTCACGGTCGAGGAGAGGGCACACCCAGTCTAGCAACCCCTCGGATTTGCTTGCACGTGCGCTTACCGTCCACTACGGCATGCCGCGTCCTTGGAGACGCTCTGCCAGGAGGCGGGGGCGCGCCGGGAGGGACAAGAAGCCGGCAGTGTGCGCAGTGATCGTCTCAGACCACCGCGCGGTCAAGAACCAGACCCTCCTCGCTCCCACGACGTAGCGCTTTTCCTCAGGGGCACCGGGTTTGAGGGCAACGACGACATCACAAATTCACGGTCTGTCGCGCGAAACAGAGCGGAGAGGGGGGGATTTGAACCCCCGGGACCGGTTGCCCGGCCCAACGGTTTTCGAGACCGCCGCATTAAGCCACTCTGCCACCTCTCCAGATGGCCCCCGCACGGCCGGCAACAGCCGCCGGCGCCTGCGCAGCACTGGGCGATTGTAGCCGATGCGCCGGGTTCCCGCCGTTCGCCGTGGTGATGCGTTGCTCCCTCCCCATGCCGCTGTCCGCGTGGTCGGAGCGGCCCCTATGTGCACTTCGTGCGGTATGGCATACTCAACCTCCGGTAGCGGCCGCTCACTAACTGCAGTGCCTCCGCTTGCGAGCCCGCATGCCGAAGATCCTTGATACGCGCAGGAGACCGTCATCGAACAACTCGTCACTCTCAATCACATCTGGAAACAACTGAACGGCCGGCAGATACTGCGGGACGTGAGCTTCTCCGTGCAGCAGGGCGACATCTTCGGCTTCCTGGGACCGAACGGCGCCGGGAAGACCACCAGCATCCGAGTGCTTCTGGGCCTGCTCGAGGCGGATTCTGGCACCGTGAGCGTGTTGGGGGAGGCCCCGACTACGGACAGCGTGCGGAATCGGGTCGGCTTTGTGCTCGAGAACGACGGTTTGTACGACCCGGTCACCGCCCACGACAACCTCCTCTACTACGCTCAGATCTACGGAGTGCCCGCCCCGGAGGACCGGATCGCCGCCATGCTCGAACTGGCGGGTCTCACCGACCGCGCCGGAGACAAGGTGGGTACCTTCTCCAAAGGCATGCGGCAACGGCTCGCCTTGGGCCGGGCCATGCTGCACGACCCCGACCTGCTCATCCTCGACGAGCCCACAGCCGGCGTCGACCCGGCAGGACAGGTGGACATCCGCCAAGCCTTGCTCACCATGGCTCGGGAGCGGGGGAAGAGCGTTCTCCTCAGTTCGCACAACCTGGACGAAGTGCAGCGCATCTGCAATCGGGTGGCGCTGATCCACCGCGGAGAGATAAGGATGTTCGGCGAACTCGCGGAGATCGAACGGGAGCGGGCCGCGCGGGAGGCGCGGATCCGGACGGCGGAGCCCGCCGGCGGCGCGACTCTCGATCGGTTGGGCGCCCTGCCGGGCGTGAAGAGGGTTGCTCAGGCGGGAGAGGTGCTGACTCTCTCCGTCGTAGATGACGACGGAGTGTCCGCCGCCGTCACCTTATTGGCCTCAGAGGGCGCCCGCATCCGCGAGGTCACGAGCATGGCCCCGGGTCTCGAGGAGCTGTATCTGAGGATCGTGCGGGAGGCCGGCGACTCCTACGACGATGAGCCGGACGATGATGACGACGAGTCCGATGACTCCGACAATGACGAGGAGCACAACTCCTCCGATGAGGGGGGCTCCCGCGATGCGTAGCGGCCGCTATTTTGACCACCCGGTCGGCCGGCCCGCGGCTGCCGGCCTGAATCTGCGCCGCATGTGGGTGATCGCCAGAAAGGATCTGTCCGACGTGCTCGGCACCAGAAGCACCTACCTCTACGTGTTCGTGATGCTTCTCGCCTCGATCTCGTACTTCTTCAGCTACTTCTCCCTGGCCGACAGCCTCACCAAGAACGGGGCCACCCCGGCCCAACTCGTCGAGATGAGCCGAGTGTTCCTGGCCACCATCGCTTACATCGTGCCCGTGCTCTACTGTTTCTTCGCCTGCCAGACGTCCATCTCCATCGTGGTGCTGGAGAAGAGTAAGCGGACACTGGATTCGCTAATGGCCACGCCGGCCAACTTTCACTAGATCTGGCTGGGCAAATCGATTGCCGTCACCCTCTCGGCCTCCGCGGTGTGGCTCGGGTTGTCGGTGTTCTCGTATCTGGTGATCTCGCTGGGGGAGGTTGCGCCTCGGGTGCATCAGGTGATTGGGCCCCCGCCACTCGCTATCGTAACGGGGCTGATCGTGGTGCCGCTGCTGGTAATGGCCGTGATCTCGCTGGTGGTGCATCTCCAGCTCATCATCAGCAACGTCCGGGTGAGCAACTTCATCTTCGTCGCAGTGTTTCTGGTGCTGCTAGGCGTGCTGCTCTTCTCGGTCTACAGCATTCCAGGCGGAGGCTTGAATCAGAAGTTCTTCCTGCCCGTCCTGCTGGGTCTCGCGATCGTGGTGGGAGCCGTCAGTCGGGGGTTGTCGAGACGGCTCACAAAGGAAAAAGTGGTTCTTTCCAGCAAAGAATGACGCCACCGCTCTTCCCGCGCCGGACGCCGACTTTTTTGCGACGAAGCCGGACCTAACTTGGTAACATACCCAATGCGGAACGGTTTCAGTGCTGTCTCGCAAGTCGTAGTAGGACCCTGGTAGGAAGAGACAACATTGGCCGGTCTTGCCCGTTGGTGCTATCGGCACCGTTTGGTTGTCGTCGCCACTTGGCTCGTGACCCTGCTGACCGTTGTGGCTGTCAGCCAAGCCGTCGGCAGTTCGTATTCCAATAGCTTCAACCTTCCCGGGACCGAGTCCTCTCAGGCGCTCCAGCTCCTGAAGTCGGCCCTCCCTCAGCAATCCGGCGATTCTGCCACCGTTGTCTGGCATGTGAACAGCGGGTCGGTGGACGACCCCGCGGTCAAGCAGGAGATCCAGGCGGCCCTCGACAAGATAGCGGGTGCCCCGTCCGTGGCATACGTCGTCAGTCCCTATGCAGTGGGGATGGCCGGTGCGGCCCAGATCAGTCAGGACGGGCAGACCGCCTACGCCACGGTCATGTTCAGCGCGTCTGGCTCCTCGCTAGCCAAGCAGGACGTTGTCCACGTTATCGACCTGGCCACGCAGGCCCAGACATCGGGTCTCCAGGTGGACGTAGGCGGAGAAGCGGCGCAGGAGGCCAACCACGTGTCACTCTCGAGCAGCGCAGTAATCGGGCTGGTGGCGGCCGGCGCGATCATCCTCCTCGCGTTCGGCTCGTTGTTCGGTATGCTCCTGCCCCTGCTCACCGCCGGGCTGGCCTTGGGCTTGACCATCTTCGGAATCGACCTGCTCTCACACGTAGTTGGGATCAACTCGGTGGCCCCCACCATGGCCATCGTCGTGGGCCTCGGGGTGGGCATCGACTACGCGCTGTTCATCGTGACGAGGCACCGTCAGGGTCTCAAAGCCGGGATGAGCGCGGAAGACTCGGTCGTCCGGGCGATGAACACGGCCGGTCGGGCTGTGCTCTTTGCTGGCGGCACTGTCTGCATCGCCTTGCTGGGGCTGCTCATCCTGCGCATCAACATCCTCGACGGTCTCGCCTATTCCTCAGTCTTCGCCGTAGCGCTCACCATGGTTGCCGCCATCACCCTGTTACCGGCCCTGCTCGGCTTCATGGGGATGCGGGTGTTGAGCCGGCGGGAGCGCCGGCGTCTGGCCGAGAACGGATTCGAAGAAATGCATACCGAGCACTTCTGGAACCGGCTCGGGCACTTCGTCTCCCGGCGCCCAGCGATCCTGGCCGTCTGTACGCTGATCATCATGGGGGTGCTGGCTAGCCCGTTCCTCTCGCTGCGCCTCGGTCTGTCCGATGCCGGCAACGACCCCGCATCGACCACCACCCGCAAGGCCTACGACATGCTCACCGAGGGCTTCGGCCCGGGCTTCAACGGCCCGCTGCTCCTGGTGACCCAGGGATCCGGCTCGGATGCCGACGGGGCTGCTCTCGCGCGGCTGACCCAGGCTCTCGGTTCCGACCCGGGCGTCGCCGAGGTGGTGCCCCTGCCGTCGCAGCCCGGCTCCGCTCTCTCGGTGATCGAAGTGATTCCGACGACGGCTCCCCAGGACGCTCAGACGAGCGCGCTCATCAAGCATCTGCGCACGGACGTGATCCCGACGGCCGTCACCGGCAGCGGACTTCACGTCATGGTGGGTGGAGCCACCGCCGTGTACGACGACTTCGCCGGGGTGGTGATGGCCAAACTGCCCATCTTCCTGGGCGTCATCGTCGCGCTCGGCTTTGTATTGCTGTTCGTGGCCTTCCGCAGCTTCGTAGTGCCGGCCACCGCTGCCATCATGAACCTGCTTGCCGCCGCTGCCAGTTTCGGCGTGGTCGTTGCCTTCTTCCAGTGGGGGTGGGGCTCCGAGCTGCTGGGACTGGGCCGGGCGGGACCGGTGGAGGCCTTCCTGCCGGTGCTCCTGATCGCCGTCCTGTTCGGTCTATCCATGGACTATCAGGTGTTCCTGGTGAGCCGCATGCACGAGGAATGGGTCAACACCCGCGACAATCGTCGGGCGGTCATCACCGGCCAGGCGTCCACCGGCCGAGTGATCACGGCTGCGGCTGCCATCATGATCTGCGTGTTCGCGGCTTTCGTGTTCGGCGGACAGCGCATCGTGGCCGAGTTCGGGGTGGGGTTGGCGACGGCCGTCCTCCTCGACGCCTTCGTGCTGCGGACGTTCCTGGTGCCGGCTCTCATGCACCTGTTCGGTAAGGCCAATTGGCATCTGCCGCGGTTCATCGAGCAGAGGCTGCCCCATCTGTCGGTGGAGCCTGGTGATGCCGTGCGGCTCCTCCCGGGTGTGAAGCCCGCTCGCAAGGTCTCGGGCGTCGGCGCTGAGGGGTAGCCGGCTCGCCGGCCGATCTCCTCCCGGCCCGTCCCCCGAGGGCGACGGCGTCGGGCCTCAGTCGTTGCCGTCCGGTGGACGCCGGGCGGGCGGCTCGTAGCACAGAGAGGCGTCGGTCCAGTAGGCGGAGCGGCAGTAGTGGCGGAAGAGCGAATCTTCGTACTCCCGGGTGATTTCCACGCTGTCGTCGAATGCGGGGGCGGTCCTTATCGCGTCTTTCGAGAGATCCACCGAGATCTTCCGGTCTTCCCAGTCCACCGTCGTCCATTGCGGCGGCACGAGGACCCGCTTGCCCGGCAACCAGTCCCTTGTGGCCACCACGAGGTAGCGAATCACCCAGTTCTCGTCGTCCACGAACACACCGTCGATATGGCCGAGGTCGCCGTCAGAGGCGGCCACGGAGTATCTACCGAAGCCGGTGAGATCTCCGGTGCTGAACAGGTTGCTGTCCCAGGACTCGCGCTCCTCGAGGGGGGCGGCATCTTGAGGGGGGCGAGGCGCCGTGGAGGCTCCCCACGCCAACGGGCCGACCCAATAGGGGGAGTAGGCGTAGTACTCGTTGTAGGCGATCTCGAACTGGCGGTCGACCGGAGCATGCTCGTCTGGCGCCGGGCTGTTCTCCACCTGTTCCTTGGTCAACTCGGTGGAGATGATCTCGTTGACCCCGTCCACTCCTTTCACCGCCCGAGGGGAGATCAGCACGCGGTGCTGCACCAGCCATCCTCCGGTGTCCACCACCAGATAGCGCACGGTCCAGTAGCGGTCGTCGAAATAGAGATTCTCCAGGGTCCCCAGCTTCTCGCCATCCGCGCTGAGCGCGTATCCGCGTAGATCTTCAGCTGTGCGCAGCATGACCACCCTCCTCCGGCTCGACGAAACGATCGGCAGGGATGCCGGGTCGCTGTCAGGGCTTACCCGCCGGCGGAGCGGGGCAAACGGTCGAGTGCCTCCCTGGCTGCATCTCGGACTCTCCTGTCTGGGTCTGCCGCCAAGACGTGAAGAAGGTCCGCAGCGTGTGAGGCGAGGAGAGACACCCGGTCCACGAGCTGTAGCCGGGCCGCCCGGCTGAGGTCGGGGATCTCGCGGCTGGCGAGCAACGTGGCCGCCTCCGAAGCCTCGGTCGCGGCGCGGAGTACGCGCTGGGTGGCCGGATCGATTCGGTTCCGGTATTCGTCCGGTATCCTCAGCAAGCCAAGGGGGATGTCGTCGGGTATGGAGGCAGCGCTGTCCGCCTGCGACGCGGCGACTCCGGCAGGCGGGGCGGCGCCTTCCGCGGGCGAGGGGCTGGGTCCGGCTGCTCTTGACCGTGGCGCAGGGCTGGTACCCAACGCCGCCAGGATATCCCTCTCGCGGAACGGGCCGTAGTTGCGGACTCCGCGGGAGGCGAGAGAACGGCGGCCCCGGGTCTCCTCATGCCCGCTGTCCGTTTCCTCTTCGTCCATCGGGCCCGCCAGGAGATCGAGATCGAGCGGCTCCCGCGAAAGGTGCTCCGCCGCGCGGGTGGCGCTCTCCTCGCCGTAGCGGTTGAACAGACGGCGGGCGATGGTCTCGCTCATCAGGTAGTCGATGGGGAGGTCGAAGTGCCTGGCGAGCGCCTCGACCGATTCCGGGGAGGGGAGCCTCTCGTTACGCTCGACACGGGAAAGCATCGCTACCGAGAGCCCGGTGGAGTCCGAGACCTGCTCGAGCGTTTCGCCGCGATCGTGGCGCAGCTGCCTGAGGATGTATCCGAAGTCTGTTCTACTCATTCTTTCCTCCAGCCCCATTCTACACCTCTGTCAAGTACTTGACATGGTTGGCAATAATGCCTATAGTGGCATTTGACACACATGGCAAACAAATTGCCTATCCCGTCCGCGGCCGACACTGGCCTCGGGAAGGGCTGCAGAGAAAGGGGATCTCGTGAACGAGAACGCAGACATCAAGAAGCAGGAGGAGCGGACCATCCTCATCAACTTCGTCCTCGACAAGTCGGGGTCAATGGAAATCATCCGCGAAGCCACCATCGCCGGGTTCAACCGGTTCCTGCTCGATCAGCAGGAAGAAGGCGGTTCCGGAGCCATGACCCTCACTCTGTTCGACACCCATTTCGAGACGGTGGCCACCGCCCTGCCGCTGGCCCAGGTCAGGTCGCTCGATGCCCGGAGTTATGTCCCGGGCGGCGGTACCGCCCTCTACGATGCCATCGGCCACACCATGGCCATCACCGACCGGTATGTCGACGAGCACAGACCCGATCAGGTGTTGTTCGTCATCATGACCGACGGCGAGGAGAACTCGAGTCGAGAGTTCGGCCGGCAACAGATCATGGAACTGATCGAACACCGGCAGAGGACCGCCGACTACGAGTTCATCTATCTGGGGGCCAATCAGGACGCCTACCGGGTGGGTGGCGGCATGGGCATCGCGGCAGGCCGGACCCTCGACTACGCAGCCTCCCCGGTCGCCGCGCAGGCGACCATGGAGCGGGTGTCGTGGAACGTCAAGGCTCATCGCCGCTCCGGAGAGCGCCGCGCGAGCCGCGACTTCTTCTCCCCTGAGGTGGAGGCTCTGGGCAAGACCTCTTGGGCCGAGCACAAGACGCAGCGCGACCGGGATGGTTCTGCCGGCGCGGGTGGGAGCGAGGGTTCCGGCGACGCGGGCGCAGGTGGCCCGACCGCCGGAACCCTCGGCTCAGGTCGAGAGGGCCGGAAATGAGCGCCATCATCTCTGAATTCGTCGGTAGCTTGCGACTCGGCGATCCCGTTTCCGACAGTGGACTCACCCTCACCCCCATCTTCGGCGACTTCCCGACCGCACCCGAGTTCGTGACGCTCGAGCAGGCGATGTCATCCAACGCTCTGAAGATCACCGAGGTCTCCGAGGGCGGCGCCGTCCCACTGCTCAAGGCGCACAACCGGGGCCCACTGGGGGTGTTGATCCTGGACGGCGAGGAGTTGGCAGGCGCCAAGCAGAACCGCGTGCTGAACACAACGGTCTATATCAGGCCGGGGCAGGAGGTCGTCATCCCGGTGAGTTGTACCGAGGCTGGCAGGTGGAACTATCGATCCCGCAGCTTCGCCGACTCGGGCTACGTGGCGGCCCAGGCCATCCGCCTGGCGGCCAACGAGTCGGTTACCGACAGCCTGCGCAGCGGACGCGAATACCGGTCCGATCAGGGACGGGTCTGGAATGAGGTGTCGCTGCTACAGAGCCGACACCGGCACGTCTCACCCACGTCGGCGGCGCGGGACGTGTACGAACAGAAGCGGGAGGAACTGCGCCACCGGGGGGCGGTTTTCACGTGTCTCCCGGGGCAATGCGGCCTTCTCGCTCTCTGGTCGGGGAGAGTGGCCGGCCTCGACGTCATCGCCGGCGCCTCCCCGTATGCTGGCCTCCATGCGCGGTTGGTGGACTCGTACGCGCTCGACGCTCCGGCAGGCCGGTCCTCTTCGCCGGCCCCCGATTCGCAGGTGGCTCGAGAGTGGCTCTCCCGTCTGTCTCGGCTGGAGACCAGCGAGCATGAATCGCCGGGAGCCGGAATCAGCTATCGGTTCGTGGGTCGAGGCGTCGTGGGGGCCGGTTTGGCGGTCGACGGTACCGTCCTCCATGCGGTGGCTCTTGCCACTCCTGAAGCTGAGCCGCCACGAGAGGAGAGCCGGTATCCGGGGTTCTTCGAGCGGCGGGCGCAGTTTCCCTGGTAGGCAACGGCTTGGGACCTTCTCGGGTGGCCGAGTGCCCGCTTCGCCCGCTTTCGCACAGACTGGGAGAGCTCCCGGTATGCGACGGGGTGACTGGCGGCCGGACTCTGCGAAGCGGGGTTCCGCGCTGCTAGTGTTGGTGCCCCGGGTGTCCCTGGTCGCGCTCCAACCCCTCCGGTACCAGATCGCACGTGCTGCCTGCGCACGGTCCCCCGGCGTTCTCCAACTCGATGGTCGCGTGGCCCACCCCGAACTGCTGGGCCAGCATCTCCTTGAGGCCGGCCATGACGCTCTCGAGTTCCGATAGAGACGCGTCCTTGACCACGACATGGGCCGAGAGGGCCAGGTCGCTCGACGAGATGGACCAGATGTGCAGGTCGTGGACTCCTTCGACTCCTGCCGTGCCCAACATCGCTTCCTCGACCTCGCCGAACTCGACGCTCTCCGGCGTCCCCTCCATGAGAACGTTGACTGTCTTCCCGATGATGGTGATCGCCTCCCGCCCGATCCAGAGCGACACGAGGATGGACACGATCGCGTCCGCGTAGCTCCAGCCGGTCAGGTAGACGATGAGGCCGCTCAGCATCACGCCCAGGCTTGTGGCGGCGTCGCCGATGAGGTGCAGGAAAGCGCTGCGCAGGTTCAGGTCGCTACCGTGAGAGCGCAGAAGGAGGGCGGCGACGCCGTTGACCAGCAGACCTGCCCCGGCGAAGCCCACGACGAGAAGCCCCTGGATGGAGTGGGGTGATCTCAGGCGCTGGGCGGCCTCGACAATGATGTAGACGGAGATGGCCACCAGTACGGCCGAGTTGAACAAAGCCACCAGTATCTCCGCCCGTTTGTACGCGAAGGTGCGGCGGGGCGTAGCCGGCCGCCTTCCCAGGCGGACGGCCCAGAGGCTCAGACCGAGGGCGACCACGTCGCTGAGATTGTGGGCGGCGTCGGAGAGCAGCCCCAGGCTGTTGGCAACGATGCCGCCGGCCACCTGCAGCAGGGTGATGAGCAGGTTGAGCACCAGGCTGAAGATCAGCCGGGCATCCGGGGAGACGGGAACGGCCGCCCTTTGGGACGCCGTATGCTTGTGTCCGGCCTCGTCGATCAAGTTCTCGTCACCGCCGCTTCGCCGCCGCCATTCAGGCCACTACTATCTCTTCCCCAACCCGGAGGGTGCGGTAGCGGTCGCCGAGGGTCTTCGCGAACGTCTCGAGGCTCCAGTCGCAACTGTCGTGGCCTGACAGAGCGACGAGTTTCACGTCGAGTATCGCCAGGAGCTCTGCGGCCTCCCGGGTCTCGCTCCGGCTGATCCTTTGCCAGGGCAGTTTGCCGTTCCCGAGGATGTTCTGCCCTCCCTTCCCTACGCGGGAGCCGGTCACCGGGAAGTGCAACCCGCCGACCACCCCGTAGAGCGGCCGGGGCTCGCTCCCGGCTCCGGTCACGGCCTGGGCCCGGGCCACAAGACGCTCGAGTTGCGGGTGTCCGCAACCGACGATCATGACGACACCCTTTCCCTGCACGTCCACGAGCAGTGCCTGCTCGGCCACCGGCCCCATCAACCAGAGCGCTCGGGTGATAGGACCGGTGCTTGCTACGCCGGGAGCCAGCTTGCGTGGGCCTGTGACCACCTCGACGGTGGCGGAGGGGTGCGTCATCGCGGTGGGCAGGTAGGCGGTCTTTCCGGTGAGGTCCACGTCCCGGGCTGAGAGCGAAAAGGTGCGGTCGTGCATCTCGGCGATACCGCCGACGTGATCGAGATGGCAGTGCGAGATGACGATGGCATCGATGTCGGCCGGGCTCAGGCCAAGAGCCTCCATGTTCCGCAGCAGCGGCGAGGGGTGTTGCTCGCCAACGTTGCGGCCGACATCGAAGAGGATCTTCATACCATCGACGGTGACCAGGTAAGAGACTCCAGGCTCTCCTTCCAGGTCGGGCCGGACCGAGTAGAACTCCACGAGAGGCAGGATGGAGAGGCTCTTCGCCGAGCCCAGATCCTGCAGGGGAGCAGGCTGCGGCTCCTGCCATTCCTGCTCGAAACGGCGCCGGTCGCGAAGGAAGGACTGGGTGGCGCCCGCCTTGGTCAGCCCGGCTGCTCCCCAATAGATCGCATATCCCGTTTCCTTCAATGACATGACATTCCTTTCTGGCGATCGCCCAGTTTTCTCAACCTCGCCGGGAGGCGAAGAAGTCCCGCAGGATCTGTGACGCTTCTGCCTCCATGACCCCCGCCTGGGTGACCGGGCGGTGGTTTAAGGCAGGATGCTCGACGATGTTGAAAATGCTGCCCGCCGCGCCGGCTTTCGGGTCGTCGGCGCCCCACACCAGACGCTTCACCCGTGCGAGCACGATGGCGCCCGCGCACATGGCGCACGGCTCCAAGGTGACGTAGATGGTGGCGTCGCACAGGCGCCAGCCCCCAACGATCGCGGCCGCATCTCTCAGCACCAACATCTCGGCGTGGGCCGTAGGATCATTGCGGCGCTCACGCTCGTTGCCTCGGCTCGCCAGGACCTCACCGTTCAATGCGAGCACGGCCCCTATGGGTACTTCCCCCTGCTCGGCTGCCCGCCGGGCCTCGCTCAGTGCCAGCGCCATGAGCCGGCGATCGTCGCCGGCCGCAGGATCAAACGACGACGGGGCCGGCAAACCCTTGATTCTCTTCCGTGTCGTCACTCTCCTCCGCCGCTTCCGACTCCTCTTCGCGACAGCTCCAGAGACCACGCAGAGGACTGTCCTTGCGCCCATAGGCGAAGTAGGCTATCGGACCGAACCAATCGATGAACATGAGCCCCGCCCAGAGACGGCGGTCCCCGCGCACCTCATCGGCCCTGCGATGGGCCAGGTCCCACAGCCCCAGGGCGAGCAGCCCCACCTGGATTGTGCCGCCAGTGACGATGGCACACTTCTGCGTGAGTGACAGATCGGACCAGCGTTTCTTCTGCATGTCGTTTCCTCTCCTTCGAGCAGTCTATGCGACTGCACCACATATCCCATGATACCGCCGGGCTGAATCGCTGGGGCCGGGGCCGGACCGGACGCCGGTATACAGCAACGGCGATGACGGCCGGTCGACGGTGCGTACGAGCAAAGGTGCCCGCAGCCGCTGCGGAGTCTCGGGCCCCGGCAGGAGGGAAGGCTACCGCGTTGCACGCCGGACGGCATCTTCGGCTGCGTAGAGCGGAGCGAGTCTTCGGCCGGTCAGCCCAGGTCGAACTGCCGCAACTCGCTGAAGGTTCCGTCGGAGAAGACGATGCGCAGGCTGCGTACGCTGTCTTCGTGGATGTCGAGATGAATAGCGGCGACCCCGTCCTGGGGGGCGGAGAATTCGATCTGCTGGCTGACGACCGAGAACTTGCGGAAAGCGACGTAGGCAACGAGCGCCACGAGTGAGACGACTACGACGACTGCGGCTATCAGCATGGCCCCTCCGTTCCGCTATCACTCAACTTGGGATCAGAATAGCGCGCCCGGCGGACAGGAAGATCAGGTTAATAATCCATTGAATGGGACAAATACTTTGTTAAAATATATACGATTTTCGAAGGAACCTTTCCAGAAATGAACGGGTACCCGGGCTATCCGGAACGCCCGGGTATCGGAGCCGAACCTGACCGTAGATAGAGAAGAACTGATCTCCGCTTGCGGCCGCTGTTACGATCGCGTGGCCGCGCTCACCAAGGTCAAAGACTCGGAGTGGCTGTCGCTGGACCTCGGCATGGGCCAACTCAAGGCCGTTGTTGCCCTTGCCACGAACGACAGGCTTTGCGTCGGCGAACTGGCCCGCGCTCTGGACATCTCGGAGCCGTCGGCCAGTCTTCTCGTCGATAGGCTGGTGCAGCGGGGACTCGCCCTGCGGGAGACCGACCCGGAAGACCGGAGGCGCACCCTGGTGGCGGCCTCGGGGGAGGGGAGCGCTCTGGTCGAGCGTCTGCGCCTCAGCCGCCGGGAACAGCTCACCGGCTGGCTCGAACACATGACTGAACCCGACCTGCAGGCTCTGGGCCAGGGGCTTGACGCCTTGGCTGCAGTCGTCGAGCGGGAAAGCGGGAAACGATGAGCGCCCGCTCCGGGTCTCACCCTGCAGGATCTGAGGAGGCGGCAGCGACGCCGGCCTTCCCGGCTGCCTGGGGGGACACCCTCAGTCGCAAACGCATCATCCTGGTGCTCCTCAGCGTCATCCTGGGGATGCTCCTCAGCGCACTCGACCAGACGGTGGTCGGCACGGCTCTGCCCCGGGTGATCGCCGACCTCAACGGCATCCAGCACTACGCCTGGGTAGCCACAGCGTACCTTCTCGTCTCTGCAGTGTCGATGCCCATCTGGGGCAAGCTCTCCGACGCCTACGGCCGCAAGCGCTTCTTCATGGTGGGCATGGCGCTCTTCGTGATCGGCTCTGCGCTGTGCGGGCAGAGCCATTCGATGATCGAACTGGTGGGCTTCCGGGGCCATGCTGCCGATCGTTCAGGCCATCCTCGGCGATATCTTCCCTCCGGCCGAACGGGCGCGGTGGGCCGGAGTGCTCATGAGCGTGTTCGGGGTCGCGACGATCGTCGGCCCGCTGCTCGGTGGTTGGATCACGGACAACATCGGCTGGCGCTGGACCTTCTACGTCAACCTGCCTGTGGGCATCATCGCCCTGGCCTTCGCCGCATGGGCTCTCCCAGGCCACGTAAAACTGCGCCGGCATGCCATCGACTGGTTGGGGACGGCGCTTCTGGTGGCCGCGGCCGTACCGCTGCTGCTCGCCTTCAGCTGGGCGGGAAGCGAGCATCCCTGGTCGTCACCGTTGATCATCGGGCTCTTCGGGCTCTCGGTGGTCATGTGGGCCGTCTTCGTTCTGCGCGAGATGCGCGCCCGGGAGCCGGTGCTCAATCCCCGGCTCTTCCGCAACCCGATCTTCGCGGTATCGACCGTTGCCAGCGGCATCCAGTCTGCGGCGATGTTTGGGGCCATCATGTTCCTACCGCTCTTCGTGCAGGGCGTCATGGGCAGGACCGCCACCAGTTCCGGGACCATTCTCATGCCGATGATGCTCGCTGCCATCGCTACCAGCGTCGGAGCGGGGCAGATCCTGGCCCGCACCGGCCGCTACAAACTGGTGGTCATCATGGGATTCGCCGCGGTGAGTGTCGGGAGTTTTCTGCTGTCGCGGATGACCGTCGTCACCTCGTCGGCCACACTCGTCGGCTTCATGATCATCATGGGCCTCGGACTCGGGGTTGCCATGAGCACCTTCACGGTGATCGTCCAGAACCAGTATCCGACGCACCGTCTGGGCGAGGTCAGCGCCGGGCTGCAGTTCTTCCGCTCCCTGGGCGCCACGGTCGGATTGGCCGTGTTCGGCACCATCCTCAATAGCCGGTTTGCCTCGGCTCTCGCCGGCAATCTCCCGGAGCAGCTCAAAGGCTTGGCCTCCGACCCGGCCACCGCGAGCCAGATCAACAACCCGCAGGTGCTGCTCTCCGACCAGGCTCAGTCCAACTTGCAGACGCTGTTCGCCAAGTTCGGCGCGGAGGGGCAGACGCTGTTCGGGTCGTTCATGGATGCGGTGCGGCACAGCCTGGAATCGGCCATCGGCAACGTCTTCTTCTTGGGGTTCCTCATTTCCATAGCCGGCCTGGTGGTGGTGCTGTTCCTTCGTGAGGTGCGTCTGCGCCGCAGCCACTCCGAAGCCATCGAGTACGCCGGCGAAGTCGCCTTGGCCGAGCTGGGGGCCGAAGGGGGACTGACGGCCCCGGAGATGCTGACCCGGGATCGTGCCGAACCGGAACCGCAGGCGTAGCGGGGCGCTATCTCACCCCGGCGCCGGCGCTCGCAGCGTCACGGAGACCGTGCTTTCGCGCCCATCGCTGTAGACCGTCAGTTGCACCTGGGCACCGGGGCCCTTCCTCTGCAGGATGGAGTCCAGCTCCGATTGGCTGGTGACCGTCGTACCGTCGACGGCGGTGATGACGTCGTTGGTTTTGAGCCCAGCCCGTGCCGCCGGTGAGTCCGACTGCACGCCGATCACGAGCACGCCTTCGTCATGGAGCAGGCCGTACTGCTGCTGCACCTGCGGCGTGATGGTCATTATCTCGATCCCCAGGTAAATATTCGAGGATGTTGGCGGCGAAGCGCCCGAGCTCCCGCAGGAGGCCAGGGGGGCCAAGAGCGCCGATCCAAGCACAAGGATGAGGAGGAGAGGTGGTCTCCGGCCTCTTCCGAGCACGCGATCGACCATCCGCGTCGCCTTCATGGTGCTCCTCGCCCGAGGGATGATGTAACCGGATTACCCGGTCTCGTCCACATTGATGCTCCAGTCAGCCATGCTTCCTCTTGACAGGGGACCGTAGTGAGTGCTCACCTATCTATATATGCGCGGCGAAGAGCCGTGGCAGCACGAAGCCCCATAGATCGAGGAGGCGCCCGATGTTCACCGAGATCCTCATCCCCGAGGTCATGCAGTCGATGGTCCCGGAGGGATTCCCGGCCGACAAGCTCAGTCAAGCGAAATACAAGGTGAAAGTGGAGAAGGACGTCTTCATCGAGATGCGCGACGGTGTGCACGTGGCCGTCGACGTCTACCGGCCCGACGCCGAGGGCGAATTTCCAGTGCTCTACGCCTCGTCGCCTTACCAAAAAGACCTCTACTACCTTCCGGCCGTCCCGACCTTCCACATGCGCGAGACCAACAAGATCGAGTGGTTCGTGGAACGCGGCTACGTGTACGTCAACCATGACATACGCGGCTGTGGCAAATCGGTGGAGGGCCAGTGGCAATGGCATAGCATGCCCGAGCGCTGGGATCACTACGACGTCATCGAGTGGGCGGCTGCGCAGCCCTGGTCCAACGGCAAGGTGGGCATGATCGGCGAGTCCTACTACGCCTGGACGCAGTGGATGGCGGCCTCCCTGGCCCCACCACACCTGGCGTGCATCGTCCCCTTCGACGGCGGCGCAGATATGTACCGGGACGTGGCCTATCACGGCGGTATCCTAGCCACCGGTTTCCCGAGCGGCTGGCACATCACCGAGATCCGTGGACACTATCGGGTGGGCCGCAAGGCCGAGGACGCTTCTCAAGGTGATTGGGACCTGGCCTGGAACGTCATCAACCACCAGACGGTGGACGACTTCTGGCACGATCGCAACCCCGACTTCAAGAACATCAAGTGTCCGGTGTTCTCCATCGGGATACTGCACAAGGTGGGCATCCACCTGCGCGGCAACCTCCGCGGCTACGAGGAAGTGGAGACGCCCAAAAAGCTCATGCTCTGCCACGGCGACTTCGAGGGAGACGAGGTGGCCATCTTCGAGTCTCCGGAGGTGCGCAACTGGCTGCTCCGCTGGTATGACCACTGGCTCAAGGGCAACGATACCCGCATCATGGACGAACCGGCCCTCAACATCTTCGTCCGGGGGCAGGAGCGCTATCGCCGCGAGAAGGACTGGCCGCTGCCCGAGACGCAGTACACGAATCTCTATCTCTCCGGGGCAAATTCTGGCGCGGTTGTGTCTCTCAACGACGGGAGCCTGTCCTGGGAAGCGCCCACGGTCTCCGAGTCCTCCGTTACGTACGCCTACCCGGATCCCGACTGGACCGGGTTCTCGGGCGTCGGCACGGCAGTGATGGACCGCGGCATCCTCAACCCCTGCAAGAAGATCCTCACCTTCACCACGCCGCCCTTCGAGAAGGACACCGACGTCATCGGGAACATCGTGCTCGTTCTCTACGCCTCGTCGGACCAGCTGGACACCGAGTTTCTGTGCCGCATCTGGGACCAGCTCCCGGACGAGGTGCAGGCGCCGGGTATGCCCCCAGCCGGCCGGATTCTCACCAGGGGCTGGCTGAAGGCCTCCCACGCCGCCACCAAGGACGAGGCGAAGAGCACGTCCTACCGCCCGTACTACCGCCACGATAGCCCGGTGGAACTCGTTCCCGGCAAGGTCTACAAGTACGAAATCGAGATCTGGGGTACGTCGAACCGCTTCCTGGAGGGCCACCGGCTGCGCCTCGACCTGGCCAACGGCGACTCCAACGCGCTGGATTTCGGCGGCCACTACTACGGCCTGAAAGTCGGCAAGGACACCATCTACTTCGACAAGGAACGTCCTTCGCACCTGGTGCTGCCGGTGATTCCGAGCTGATCCGGGGGGGGCTGCGCCGGCCGGGGAGGCGAGAGGTCGTGATGCTTCTCGCGATCCCTGTAGAAGCTGCCGTACGCCGGGACGTACGGTCCGACGCACTGCCGGGCGCGCGAGAGGGTGCACAAGGTCCCCTATAGGCTTCCCGACAACGACACCACTCTGACGAAGGCCGCTCGAGCTGAGCGCTTGACGGCCTTCCTGTTTCGGCGGCCGGCCCTCGTCATCGTCGGCCCTGGCGCGGATGCAGGGAAAACGCGCTAGACTTCGTCGGGCGTACGAGACTATGTGAAGGCGGCGACTTGAAGCGACCGGCACGGAAGACCATCGACCAGATAGGCATCATCCTGCTGATATGTGGCGTCGTGCTCGGGATGGGTGTCTCGGTGGGAGCCACCCACGGCATGGCTATGTGGCTGGAGATCGTCGGCCTCGTGCTCGGCTTGGTCCTGGTGGTGGCCGGGCTGTGGCTGGCCCGGGCATTCCGGCAGGCCGACCCCAACCGGCCGCAGAAGCCGGGACAGGGGTAGACGTCTGCGCGCCGGGCGGGCCTGGCGGCCGCCGCGTTGCCATCAACAACGAAGAGGGGCGCCTTGCGGCGCCCCTCATTATTTCCCCAGAGGCCACGGCGGTCCCAAGCGCAACGCCATCCGCACCGGCATGACGGGCTGGATGGTGGAGTCCAGCATGAACGGAGCGGCGGTCTTGTCGACCGGCACCTCGTCGAACGGCCACGTGCCCCCCTGCATGAGCCACTGAGCGCCACCGAGGCCGTTGTCCCACACGTTCTTGGTCTTGTGGCCCGGGCCTGCCGGGTAGTCCGCCGGACCGGTGCCGGTGGGTTGGATGAGAGCGGCAGTGAAGTCGATGGGCCCGACGATGCTGTCGCCCATCTTCATGGTCGAGATCGCAGCGATGAGGTCATCTTTGTTCTTCGGGTCCTTGGCGTTCTTGATGGCGTAAACGGCCATCTCGCCGACGATGTAGTGGAGCAACGGAGCGGTCGGCTGCTGCTTGGTGGTCGTTTGGAAGTCGTCGGCCAACTGCTGGCAGGTCTCTCCCGTGAGCGAGGACTTGAACGGGAAGGTGGGATGCCACCAGAGTTCCTTGAGCAGGCCGTTGGCGATCGCGCCCAGGGCATCCACGCTGTCGGGGAACAGGAGGGCCTTGCCGATCATGCAACCCTTGACGTTGAGGCCCTGCTGAGCCGCGCCCTTCCAGAAGTTGGTGAAGTCCGGCGGGATCATGTTCCCCATGATCAGCTCGCAGGCACCTTTCTTGAAGGCCGAGATCTGGGAGGTGTAGTCCTCAGTGCCGGGCTGGAAGCGGCCGGGGTCGACCACGGTGTAGCCCTTGGCCTGCAGGAACGGCGGAACAGCTGCGCTGAAGAACAGGCCGTCGGCCGTGTTGTCGAACATTGCGCCGACCGTCTTGTTGGTCGAGAGCTGCTCGTAGCAGGCCCAGAGTTCAGTGATCCAGTCCTCGCCACCGAAGAATACGTGGTAGGACCACTGGTACTCTTTGTTCTGGCCCAGGTAGGTCTGCCAGGGGCAGTCGGTGGACACACACGGGGTGGCGTTGGCTTCGCACTGCTCGACGACCGGGGTCACCGTGTCCGGAGTGGAGGCCACCATCATCAGATCGACCTGAGAGTTGTTGATCAGGTCGCCCGCCACCTGGGAGGCGCGGGAGACGTCGGACTGGCTGTCCTGGACATCGAAGCTGACCATGTGAGTCTTGCCGTCACCGCCGACGATGCCATCGCCGATGTAGGCTTTCCACTTGTCCACGCAAAACTGGTCCGGTAGACCGAAGGAAGCCAGTCCCCCGGTGAGCGGCGTCACGAAACCGACTTTGATCTCGCCACCCGTCTCAACTCCGGCGGACACGGACGTTGTGGTGCCGGGGGCGGCAGTGGTGGCGGTGCCGCCGGCTGTCGTCGTGGTGGCCGGAGCCGCGGTTGTGGTGGTGCTCTCCTCACTCCCACAAGCGGCCAGCAGGCCGCCGAGGCCGCCGGCTGCGCCGACGGTGGCGCCGGCGATCCCGGCTACTTTGAGGAAGTCACGGCGGCTGACGGTCTTATCGGTCAGTTTCTCGGATTCATCGGACATTGCTTCAGACCTCCCTGGTCGTTGGGTAGAAACCCTGTCGGCTGCAAAGCCGCGTCCGCCCTCTCAGACGGCTACTGAGTGAGCGGTCACTCTCAGATGTTACGCCGCCGGCGCAGGAAAGAAAACGTGAGTGTTTACGTTCGCATTCCGAGTAGGCATTCCAGCCTCCATGAACGGAGGGGCAGGTGCCGAGCGCGGCTCTGGGGGCCCGCAAGTTGTGCACACCGCCCCATGATTGACCCCTGGTCCGAGCGGGACGGCACAAAGCGCATCACGGCACCGGTGGTTTCCCGGTGCTGGCCCCCGCCCACCACCGCCACAACGAAGTCCTGCTCGGCCAACTCCCTCGCCGCCCAGGCGAAGCGTTTCGCGGGCCGGCGCCGGCGCGTATCCCCGGTGCCCCGATGCACGGCCACGAGCCGACGCTCCTGGTTCGGCTGCCACCCACTGCCTGGCGGGGCCTCTGCGGGGCCGATCTGGCCTCGGCCTCATCGGCCGCGGTTGCGGCCAGCTCGAGGCCGAGCGCCACGGGGAAGGCCCCTACGAGCGCCACGACCTCGAGCAGGCGGAACATTTCCGGCTGAAAGAAGCGGAGTGTAGAGTAGCGACCGCATGTCTTTCGATCCGAGGAGGCAGCGGTGCCCGAACCGGCAAGAACCATCCTGGCCTGGAGCAGTGGTAAGGACAGCGCCTTCGCGCTCTGGGTGCTCCGCCAGCGTCCGGACATCGAAGTGGTGGGTTTGCTCACAACGCTGAACAGTTCGGTCGAGCGAGTGTCAATGCACGCCGTACGCGAGTCGGTGCTCGAGGCTCAGGCGGATGCCTGCGGGCTGCCTCTCCTCAGGGTGCCTTTGCCGGACCCCTGCACCGACGAGGAGTATCAGGCGGCGATGACCGTTGCAATCGCGGAGGCCCGCGCCCAGGGAGTGGCTAGCATGGCTTTCGGCGATCTCTTCCTCGAGGACGTGCGGGCCTACCGGGAGCGACAGCTGGCCGGGACCGGCATTCGCCCTCTCTTCCCCTTGTGGGGCCGGCAGACGTCACTGCTCGCCCGGGATATGGTGGCAGCCGGCCTGGAGGCGGTCATCACCTGTGTCGACACCGAACGACTGGACAGCAGCTTCGCCGGCCGCTACTTCGATCTCGCCCTCCTCGAGGAGCTTCCTCCGGGAGTGGATCCCTGCGCCGAAAATGGGGAGTTCCATAGCCTCGCCATAGCCGGGCCAATGTTCGATCACCGCTTGGAGGTCGAGGTAGGCGAGAAGCTGGACCGCGGCAGGTTCGTGTTCGTCGACGTGAGTCTGCGCAGAAGCTGAACGCCTCTGGGGGACGGGTTGCCTACGAGCCGCGGCGTCTTCGACCCTGGTTGTAGCGCCGAGAGGGAAACGGTAGAGTGGCCCGTAGACCGGCCACCACCTGCGGGGTCGATGCTCGCTAGAGGCGACAGACAGCGGCGCCATACCGGCAGCACCCCACCCGATCGGGCTACATCGAGCACCCGGAAGACGGCCGGAATCCCCAGGTCAGGCCTTCGGGCGCACTCACGCCGTTGCCCCTTCTTGCGGTGCAACACACTCAGTCGAAAGGAGACCAATCATGATGAGGACGTGGATCGTGCGGTCGGCCATCTTTACCGGGCTGATCATCGCCTGCATGGCCCTCGCGCCCCTTCTTGCGGGCTGTGGCGAGGCGGCTGCGGAGCGGCAGGTCGGGGAGATGCTCGAGAAGGCGATGGAGTCGGAGGGCGGCGGCGACGTCGACGTGGTTATCAGTGGTGACGACTCCGGGTCAATCAGCATCAGCGGGGACGACGGCAACGCGAGCATGTCGTTCGGAGGATCCGCCGACGTGCCCGAGGGCTTTCCCAAAGATCTCTTGCCCGATGACGCCGACGTGCAGTCGGCCATGACCTTCTCCGAGAACGACGCAAGCATGGACAATGTGTCGTTCACCAGCAAGAAGGGCCTGGACGACATGTATCAGTGGTATTTGGACGCCCTTCCGAACGCAGGCTACACAGTCGAGAACAAGCTGCAGTTCGACAGCGACGGGAGCAAGACCTTCACCATCATCAGCACCGGGTCGAACAACGACTGCACTGTGTCGGGCACCGAGGGCGATGACGGGACGGTCTACACGATCTCGGTAGTCACCAAGTGACGGCGGCGGCCGGGGCTATTGCTTCGAAGCCGGCGTCCCGCAGGCACCGCAGAAGGCGTCGTCCGGATTGAGTTCGCTGCCGCACTGAGAACACTTGCGTTGCGGCTCTTTCCCGCCCTCCGGCGGGGGCGTCTCCTGTCCGGCCCGAGGCGGCCAGGTGGGGGACTGCCACCACTGCTCGGAGGCCCCACGCTGCTGTTCGTTCGGGTTGGGACTGTAACCGGCTCCGTAGCCCGCCCCGCCTGGGCCGTAGCCGGCATTGCCCGTGCCGCCGCCGGGACCGCCGCCGGGACCACCCTGACCGTAGCCGGGTCCCCCGGGCGCATAGGGCCCACCGGCGCCGTATTGTCCGCCGGGACCGTATGCTCCGGGGGGTCCGTAGCCTCGGCCTGCGGTCGCCCGCAGGCCCCGTTTGATGCGGTTGGTCCCGACCCAGTAGATGATCCACAGGATGAGCGTCGCGAGCGAGACGAACCCGCCGAACGCCGAGAACCCGACGCTTGCATAGCCGGCATAGCTGAGGACGAAGCCGGCTGCGGCGAGGATCGCGTATACCAGACCGATGGTGTGTGTGCTTCCCTCGCTCACCGATGCTCCCCAGCGCGCCGCGTTCTCTCTGCCCACTGATTCCTTGATCTTGATGACCGTGTAGATCATCCATCCAAGGCTGAAGACGGGTATCAGGTTCAGCCAAACGAGACCGGGGGTCATCGCCCTGTTCTGGGGCTGCACCGCTTCGAGCAGGCGCATGAGGTTCAGCAGGAACAGGATCTGTATGACCAAGCCCAGGATGATGCCGACGAGCAGCACGGCGATGCCGAAGCCGATGAATCCAAAGTACATGCGACTCGCTCCTTCCTGACGGCAGGGATGCCCGGAGGATTGTCCGGGCCCGACCTTGCGGCCACCTATGCTAGCGGTACTTGCGCCGATTGGGAAGCTTCAACTCCCGTGTGTGCAGACGAG
>CAZWAR010000032.1:0-26983 GCA_964631965.1 uncultured Gaiellales bacterium | reverse complement strand
AAGCTGGGGCGGCAGGATTCGAACCTACGCATCACGGGACCAAAACCCGTTGCCTTACCACTTGGCCACGCCCCACCATCCAGGCGCTCGAGCCTTGCGCCCCTCGAGCGGACGAAGTATACCAGCGACCAAAGAGCCGGGCAGACGGCCGGGTGGGACGGCCGGGTGGGCTACCCAGCAACCTCCGGCCGAGGAGATCGGGCCACCCGGCAGTTCATGCCGTCGGCCGAGACCTTCTCGCAGAGGACCTCGGCGTCGTCCACCGACCCGCAGATCCCGTAGATCGTCGGGCCCGAGCCGCTCATCAATGCCCCCAGGGCTCCCTCTTGGAGGATCGTGTCCTTGGCCTCGCATAGGCCTGGGAGCAGGCTGCAGCTCGTTTCCTCCAGGTCGTTCTTCAGGAGCGGCACCATGTCACCGATTCCTCGCACGCCCCGCCAGACCGCTTCATCCTCGGCCGCGCGGGCTCTGAAGTCGTCTCCCACACCAGTAGGATGACGCACGTCAAACTCCCGGTATACGTGAGCCGTAGACAGAGGCTGGTCTGTGAAGATCAACACGAGGGAAAGTTCCGGTAGATCGATCGGTTCGAGCAGGTCGCCCACCCCCCTGCCTATGGCGGGCCGCGGGTCGAGGAAGAACGGGACATCGGCCCCCAGTCCTCGGGCGAGCTCGCGTAGTTCGGCGGGGCTCACTTCCGGACCGCCGGCATCGCGCAGTATCTCCGCGCCAATCGAGAGAGCGGTGGCCGCGTCGGTGCTGCCGCCCCCCATGCCGGCCGCCATGGGGATACCCTTGTCGATGGTCACCCGGCCGGTGAACACCCAACCCGTCTTCCGCTCGAGCGAGCGAAGCGCGTGGGCCACGATGTTGGCCTCCGCCTCGATGGCGTGGGCCTTCACCTGCAGGTCGGCCACCCGGCCCTCCGCAGCGGGCTTTGCTTCCAGGCCGAAACTCAGCACATCGTAGACATCCACCGGAACGAACACGGTGAAGATCTCGTGATACCCGCTCGGGTCGCTGGGCCCCACGAGCAGAGACAGGTTGATCTTGGCCGGAGCGCTTCTCGTTATGTGCATCGCGGGTCCTCTTCGATTCGCTTACCGACTTCGCTCTCGATTGCTGGCCCTCTTCAATCATACGGCCATCTCTGTCAGGGGACTATCGCCACGGGGGTACCGACATACACCCTGTCGAACAGGTCTTCAGCCTCCGGGATCTTCATCCTGATGCAGCCGTGCGAGGCCGCCGTGCCTATGGTGGACGGCGCCGGAGTGCCGTGGATGCCGATCCCCGGGCTGTTCAGACCCATCCAGCGCGTGCCCAGCGGATTGCTCGGTCCGGGCGGTACCGGGCCCATCCCGGCCGCCCAGGCCGAGTCGGGCGGGTTCCAGATGGGGTTCCTCACCTTGGTGATGATGCGGAATTCGCCGGTGGGCGTGGGATGGGCAGGCATGCCCACCGCCACCCGGTACGTCTTGACGACCTGGCCGTCGCCGTCGTAGAGATAGAGCTTCCGCTCTGAAAGATCGATGCGGATCCGTCCGAGCAAGTGGTCGAGGGTCTGCTCCGTGACCACCTCTCCCCCGGCGATGTCGTGCTGAGCGTTGAAGACGGCCACGGCAGCCGCTGTAGACTCGTCGAGCAGGCCGGTTGGATCCCCGTCGTAGGCACCCTTGATCTTGAGGATGCGCTGCAACTGCTTGACGTCCTCGCCGATGGCCCCCGCTTTCAGGGTGCGCGAGCCGAACACGCTCGACGTATCCACCAGGAACCGGCGCTCGAAAGTGGCGATGTGCCCACCGGGGTCGGCGGCGGAGACAAGAACAGTATGAGTGCCCTCCGCGAGAATCCCCGTATCGAAGGCGAACGCTCTCATATCGGCCGAGAGGCCCGTTCGTTCCTGGAGGGCGAGCGCCGCCCCATCGAGAGTGGCGGTGAGCCGGAGCTGGTCGGCGAAGTGGTCCGACACCGTGAAGACCACGGCGGCCGAGTTCAGGTCGTTCCACACCTCGGCGTCCGGGAGTCCTTCGCACTCGATGACCGGAGCCTTGTAGTCGACGACCAGGTCCCATTGCTGCGTCGCGACGTTTCCGGCCATGTCCCTGGCCGTAAGGGCAAGAACGTGCGTCCCCTCAGCGGTGACTATGGTGCCGTCGGCCGTGGTCGCCGCCTCCCCGGCGTCGCAGGGGACGTCGACCCCGTCGAGGGCCAGGGAGACGGTGGCCGGTTCGGAGAGAGAGAAACGGACACTGCTGCTGCGGGCGGTCAGGCGGGGGAAGGACGAAGGCCCATCCACCACGACAGTCGGGGAGGTGGTGTCCACCACGAACGCCCAACTCCTGTCGACGTGACGGGAGAACACGTTGCTCGATTCGTACGCCACTGCGATCGAATGCTCCCCGTCCGCCAGATCGACCGACGCTTGCACCTGGCCCTCGCGGAGGGTGATATCGGCAGCTGGAATCGGGACGCCGTCCACCGTCACTGTTACGGAGCCCCTTCCAGGCACATACCGCGTGAGCTCGCACGATATCGTCGCAGGCCGAGCCTTGACGAGCGCTTGAGGAGCGGGGGAGATCGCACCGAGAGTGACCGCCTGAGAATCCTCAACGGCCAGGAACACCGCAACGGCCACGGCCACCACAGCCACGCCGATCAGAGCCCAGAGCCGGGAACGGCGCCTGCGCCGCACCCCGTCCATGGACCCTTCCCGCCCGGTGTCGCTGCCAGTCGAATCGCTCATGCCGCCGGTCTTCCGCGCTGTTCGCCACTGACAATACCGCAAATGCCTTGTACGATACTCAGCAGCACATTGCACGCCCCCGGCTGCTCGGTACCGAGAACGGCTATGTAGGGTGGTCACATGCTGGCTGGTCAGAGAAAGAGACGAAGAGGAAAGGTCCGCTGGACGCGCATCGCCCTCTGGGGCATCGCGGCCCTGGTCGTCATCGCCCTCATCGTCGGCCTGAGCTCCTACCTGTGGTTCAGGGCTCAGGTGGGGGCGGCAAATTCCCGCGTCGGCCAGGACGTCCTCGACGCTCTAGAAGAGACCACCTCCACCTCCGCTCCTGCAGCCGGAGCTGAAACCACCGATACCATCGAGTCGCCCACGGGCATGAACATCGTTCTCCTCGGCTCCGACCAGCGAGCGAGCACAGGGTCGGGAGGGCGCTCCGACACCATCATCCTCGTCCATGTGGACCCCGAGAAGAACTTCCTGTCGATGCTGTCCGTCCCCCGGGATCTCCGCGTCGAGATCCCCGGCCACGACCCCAACAGGCTGAACGCGGCCTACCGCTTCGGGGGCCCGGCCCTCGTGATCCGCACCATCAAGCAGACGTTCGAAATCGACCTCGATCACTTCATCGAGGTCGATTTCGAGGCATTCAAGCAGCTCACGGACACCCTAGGGGGGGTCTATGTGGACGTGGACCGGAGCTACAACGACGGCCTCATCGTCTTCGACCCCGGCTATCAGCTGCTCGACGGCGTCAACGCCCTCCGCTTCGTGCGGACCCGCCACGACAGCAACTACGACTTCGGACGAATGGAACGGCAACAACGCTTCATCAATGCGCTGCGGGAGCAGGCGATGGGCTGGAATCTCCCCATCAAGCTCCCCGGACTCATCACAGCGCTCTTCGACAACATCGACACCGATCTCTCGGCCAACGAGTTCCTGAAGCTCGCCTACTGGGGAGTGAAGCTCGATGGCACGCGCATGCACCAGGCCAAGCTGGGGGGAGAGATCAAGACCATCGACGGCAGTTCCTACGTGGTCGCCGATGACGACGCCATAGAGAGCGCGGTGAGGGACTTCTTCACAGAGCCGGAGACCATGGTGGAGGAGGAATTGGCGGCTCCCCCGAGCGCGACCCTGGAGACGGAGGACCTTGCCGGACTGTCACTCGACGTCGTGAACGCGACCGGCCGCCCGGGACAGGGGGCGCTGGTCGCCACCTGGTTGATGCGGCAGGGAGTGACGGTGTTGAGTATCAAGGAGACCGACGAACCGCTGGAGGGAGAAGCCGTCGTCACGTTCCCCACAGGCGAGTCCCAGACGGCTATCGCGGTGGCCGACGCGCTCGGCATCGCCCGCACGAGAAGCAGCGACAGCGGCAGCCGCATCACGGTGACCCTCGGGAAGGCGTACGGCATCACCGGCGACCAGATTCCGCCTGCGACCGCCTCGACCCGGAGCGCCCAGGGGATCATCGATTCGGCCGCCTGGTCCGGTCTGGCCGGTCAGACCTCAGTCGCCCTCGTCGCCCCTACTTTTCTGCCCGGCGGGGTCAAGTACTCGTTCCAGCGAAGCTATGCCATCAAGGTCGGCGACAAGGACGTGCCGGCCGTTCGCGTCGGATATCAGTTCAAGTCCTTCGACCGCTACATGGGTCTCAGTGCCACGACGTGGACCGACGCTCCCATCGCCAGCCCGGGCTGGCGCGTGAAGGGACCGGGAGGGGTGATCTTCCGGCTGGTGGGATCGAGCACCAAGACCGACCACGTGTGGTGGGTGAGTGACGGGGTGCTCTACTGGGTGAGCAACACGCTGGTGTACGACCTGCGCCGCGAAGAGATGCTGGCCGCCGCCATGTCCGCCCTCCCGGTGACGCCGGGTACTGCGCTCCCGACGACGACAAGCACCGCGGGCCCCACGTAGTCCGCAACGGAGAGTGCGTCCGGGTCCCTCCCGGTCAGATGGCCTCTCCCGGCTCCCGCAGCCGGCCCAGCACCTCCGCCAACCGCACGAACTGAGCCGGAGCAACCCTCTCGGCCCGTACGTCAGGACTCAGCCCCAGGGAGACAATCGCTGCGACAGCCTCCTTCCGAGACACCCGTAGGCCGGCGCTCAGAGAGTTGGCGAGCATCTTCCGCCGCTGCCCGAAAGCGGCCTGCACGACCTGCCGCAGAAGGCCGGAATCGACGTGCTCGAGGTCCTCCGGTGGGCGTCGCTCGAGCACGATAAGTGTGGAGTCCACATGCGGCTGCGGATAGAAGATGGAGCGGGAGAGTTGGCGAACGCGTACGATTCGCGTGAAGAGCCCCACCCACACCGACAGGGTGCCGTAGGCCTTGCTGCCCGGCGCCGCAGCCATCCTGTCGGCCACCTCCCGCTGCACCATGAGGCAGTAGCGACGCACCCCGGGTAGACGCTGCAGCGCCTCGGCCACGAACGGTCCCGCCACCGAGTACGGCAGGTTGCTCGCGCAGAGCGTGGGAGCAGGGTCGAGCCGCTCGAGACGGGCTTTGAGGACGTCCTGGAAACGGAGGTCCACATTGGAATAGGCGGAGAGTGTCTCCCGGAGGGCCGGGGCGAGGCTCCTGTCCACCTCATACGCCTGCACGTGGGAAGCCACACCCGCCAGAGCGGCGGTCAGGACCCCAAGACCGGCGCCCACTTCGAGCACCACATCGTCCGGCCGGCACTCGAGCAACCCCAGAATCACACCGAGGATGTTGTCATCGATGAGGAAGTTCTGTCCCAGGTCGCGCTTCGGCTCTATCCCGAATTCGGAAAGCCGGGCGAGAGATACCTGGCGGAGTTTGCCGGCGGCCTTGTCCGCGGATGCCGGAACGCCCGGCTCTGTGGACGCTGAGCCGGGACCGCCGCCCGTGCTCATGCCCTTCCCTCTTCAGGTCGCGGGTCCCGGCTGCGGGTGCCGAGGGCCGTCGCCATCCGAGGGAAGGCTCGGAAGACGTTCTCCTGCACTTGTTCGGAAAGCACTCCCGAGTCGACCCCGCGCAGACCGGCAACGAACTCGTAGGTGGCAGCCACCAGGGCGGGGCGGTTGGGCCGTCCGCGCAGCGGCATCGGCGTCAGCCAGGGCGCGTCGGTCTCGAGGAGGAGGAGATGAGGCGGCACGGCCTCGGCGGATGCCTGCAGTTCCCGGGCGCTCTTGTAGGTGACGTTGCCGGCGAAACTGATGTAGTAACCCCTCTCCACAACCTCCTCCAGCCGGTCCGGTAGCGAGAAGCAGTGGAGGATCACGGTGAGGCCGGCGGCGTGCTCGGCTAGCAGCTCAAGCGTCGGGTCGGCAGCGTCACGCGTATGGACGACGACCGGCAGTCCCGCGCGGCGGGCGAGATCCACGTGGTAGAGGAAGGTGTCCTCCTGGACGTCGTGCGGCCAGTTGTCGTGATAGAAGTCGAAACCGGTCTCGCCGATACCCACCACCCGGGGATGAAGAGCGAGTTCCTCCAGCCCGGCCTTTCCCTCGTCGGTGAGCAGACCCGCCTCCTGCGGGTGGAAACCGACCGTCGCGAACACCTGGGGGAAGCTCTCTGCCATCTCCACCGACTGCCGGGATCGATCGAGGTCGATGCCCGACTGGATGATCAGTTCGACGCCGGCCGCCACCGCATCGGCCACCAAGGTGGCCACGTCGTCACGGCAATGGTCCAGATGGGTGTGCGAATCGATGAACAACAGCGTGTCCTCGTGGCGAGCGTGTGGCCGGCCGGGACGAGGCCCGTCAGTCCTCGATACGGGGGAAGAGCGGAGCCCCCGCCGTGACCGTGAGGCCGGGAGGTAGCAGGCCCCACTGGGCCTCTTCCCACGACGGGTCCGGAAGACCCGCATCGGCAGCGCCGGCGGAACCGAGCCCCAAGCGTTCGCTGATGGCCGCGCCCGTCTGCGGCACGAACGCATGCAGCAACACGGACAGCAGCCGCAGGCCTTCGGCCAGATCCCAGAGCGTGCCATCGAGGGCCGCCGCTGCATAGACCCCGGCACTGTCGCCCGAGCCCGCTTCCTTGGCCAGCTTCCAGGGCGCCTGCTCTTCCACATAGCGGTTGAGCCGGCGCACGAACACCCACGCGGTCTCGAGAGCGCCGGTGAGGTCCATATCCTCGAGTTGGACCCTCGTCTTGTCGGCGGTCTCGTTGGCCTCCACTGCGAGAGGAGAGCCCTTCCCCCAGACGGGGCCCAGGTCGCGACCGGGGGGCGGCGCCGGCACTATGCCATCCCGGTACTTGCCGATCATGGACGTCGTCCGCGACACCAGGTTGCCCAGTTCGTTGGCCAACTCGGTGTTGTACCTGGCCTTGAACCCGTCCTCGCTCACCATCCCGTCCTGGCCGAAGCTCACTTCCCGCAGACAGTAGAAGCGGAACGGGTCGGCTCCGTACCGCTCGATGAGCGGGAAAGGATCCATCACGTTACCCCGGGTCTTGGACATCTTCTCCCCACCCAGCTTCAGGTATCCGTGGATGAAGAGGTGCTTGGGCAATTCGTATCCGGCCGACATGAGCAGTGCGGGCCAGATGATGCCGTGGAACTTCAGGATGTCCTGAGCCATCATGTGATAGTCCGCCGGCCAAAAACGGGCCACAAGGTCCTTGCCGGGAGCGTAGTGGAGAGCACTCAGGTAGTTGATGAGCGCGTCCACCCACACGTAGATCACCTGGGTGTCGTCCCAGGGAACTTTGATGCCCCACTTGAGGGTGGCCCGAGAGATGGAGATGTCATCGAGGCCCTGCTCAATGAACGAGAGGGCTTCGTTGTAGCGATGGCGCGGACGCACGAAATCGGGATTGCTCTTGTAGTGGGCGGCCAGCCGGCCCTGAAACGCGGAAAGGCGGAAGAAGTAGTTCTCTTCCTCCATGCGCACCGGCTCCGTGCCGTGATCGGGGCAGAGGCCGTCGACCAGGTTCTCTTCGACGTAGTATGCCTCACAGGCGGGGCAATACAGGCCCGAATACGAGCTCTTGTAGATGTCGCCGGCATCGTGACAGCGACGCACGAACTGCTGGACGAACGCCTCGTGCTCCGGATCGGTGGTGCGGATGAAGAAGTCGTTGCTCGCGCCCACCTTGACGGCCACGTCCTTGAACTTCTGCACCACCTCGTCCACGTGCTCTTGAGGGGTAAGACCGCGAGCACAGGCCGCCTGCTCCACCTTTGTGCCGTGCTCGTCGGTCCCGGTGAGGAAAAAGACGTCGTCACGAAGTTGCCGGTGGAAGCGGGCGGCAACGTCCGCCGCGGCCGTCGTGTAGGCGTGCCCGATGTGCGGCACGTCGTTTACGTAGTAGATCGGCGTGGTGATGAAAAAGCGGCCCATAGCCGCGCTATTCTAACAGACCGGGAAACCGCTCCCAGCCTGCCCGTACCGCCCGGACTACCCCTCCCGGTCGCCCCGCACGGCGAGCGCCAGCCCGTAGACCTTTCGCCTCGGCAGCCCCGTGAGCCCGGCCACGATCGCCGCCGCCGTCTTGGTGCCGACCCCAGCGTCAAAGAGGTCTTCCAGCGCGGCCCGCAAAGCGGCGTCGCCGCCCGCGGCTGCCGCTCTACCGGCTGCCGCGCCCACTCCCGACGCGCGTATCTCGCCACCGCTCGTCCTCCCCTCCGGCTCCAGCACCAGGACGATCTCGCCCCGCACCGGGTCAGGCAGCACCTGTGCCACCTCGGCCGCCGTCCCCCGCAGCACCTGCTCGTGCAGTTTGGTCAGCTCCCGACACACCGCTACTCGCCGTTCCGGCCACCGCTCCCCGATGGCCGTCAGGGAGGCCGCCAAACGCCGGGGAGCCTCAAAGGCCACCACCGCAGCGCCGGTCCCGTCGAACGCCCCGATCTGCTCGGTCAGCTTTTTCGCCCCCCTGGCGAGGAAGCCGACGAACGCGAACCTGTCCGCCGGTAGCCCCGACGCCACCAAGGCAGTAGTGACGGCCGAGGGACCGGGCAGCACGGTTACCGGAAGGCCTTCAGCCGCGCAGGCCCGCACCAGGGTGAAGCCGGGGTCGGACAGCCCAGGCATGCCGGCGTCACTCACCACGGCAACGTCCCTGTCCTCCCGCAGAAGCGGCAGCAGGAACTCGAGCCTCTGCTCCTCGTTGTGCTCGTGGAAGCTCACCAGCCGGGTGCCGATACCGTATCGGTCGAGGAGGGTACGGGTATGCCGGGTGTCCTCGCAGGCGATCAGTTCAACACTCTCGAGCACAGCCAGCACCCGCAGGGTGACGTCCTGCAGATTGCCGATCGGGGTAGGACAGATGTAGAGCACGCGCCTGCCTGCCCCGTCAGGCCTCGGGATCGAGTCCCGGCGCCCCCACATTGCTCTCACTCAGCACGTGCCACGCGTTGAGCGCGCCGCCCACCAGCCCTGCCCGGTTCCCGAGCATCGCGCCTTCGATGCGGACCTTGTCCCGGCCCGGCCGCATGGCGATCTTGCGCACTATCTCGCGTGCCGGCTCGATCAGCAGTTCTCCGAGAGCCACCACTCCACCGCCCACCACGATCATCTCGGGGTCGAACGTGTTGGTGAGACTCACCAGGCCCAATCCCAACCACCGTCCCAGCTCGTGGACCGCGTCCAGAGCAGCTCTGTTGCCCGCAGTCGCAAGCCGGCTCACGGCCCCTCCGGTCAGCCGCCCTTGTTCCTGCAATGCAGCCAGTTCCCCATCGCTGTCCATCTCCGGGGTGCCCGCCCGACTGGCGGCATAGCGGACCAGGGCCCGCCCCGATGTGTAGACCTCCAGGCAGCCGTGAGATCCGCACGCGCAGGGCAGACCACCGGCTCGTACAACGATATGGCCGAGTTCCCCCGCCGCTCCGCTGGTCCCCCGGTAGACATGACCGTCGAGCCACAGACCGCCTCCGACGCCGGTCCCCAGCGCGAGCATCACCACGTGGCGCAGCCCGGCTGCTACTCCCACCGTCGCCTCCGCCCTCACGGCCGCGTTCACGTCGTTCTCGAGTACCACCGGCGTATCCAGGGCCTTCTCGAGGAGGGAAGCGAGCGGCACGTTCGACAGGGGCAGGTTAGGCGAGGAGACCACTATCCCCTGCGCAGTATCAATCGTCCCCGCGCAGGCCAATCCGAACGCCCTAGGCTCGAACGCGGCGAACTCGGTGGTCGCGCGTCTGAGGCTCGTCTCCACTCCGGTCAGGAACGACGCCTCGTCCGCCGTGCGCGTGGCTTCGACGATGGGCCGCGCGAGCTCGCGGCCGTCGGGTCCGATTGGCCCGATGGCTATCTTCGTGCCCCCGATGTCGACGCCAAGAACCGCGGTCATCCTTCCCCCTCGCTGCCGCCGACCGTTGCTTCGGACTGCCGTGGGCGATGTCTTGCATCGCAGGTCAGGCGCACGTAGTCGTACCCGAACTCATACCCGTATTGAACGCATTCCCGATGATAGCCGCGTTTGCGATAGAAGTCCTCTGCCAGGGTCCCCTTGACCGCTCTGAGCACTATGCGGGTGCACCGGCGTGCGAAAGCCTCCTCTTCGAACCGGCCGAGCAGGAGCGACCCGAGGCCACATCCCCTCGAGCCCTCCCCCACGATCAACTCGTCGACCGAGGCCAGCCCCCCGATGAAGTGTCCCCTCAACACCCCGGTGATCTTCCCGCCCTGGCGATGGACGAGAGCGAGCGGCTCCGCCGTCCATTCCACGGTCCGGCCGAAATACTCCCGGTCCACGCCAGGCCACTGGTCGCGCAGGAAGCGCTGTATGTCCTTCTCGTCCCCCCGAGAGATGGTCACATCATCGCCCTTCCTGCCCAGAAAGCGACGGAAGCCCCCTTCCGCCGTCGTGGCTGCCGGCGGCTGTTCGGGACGGTCCCCGGTGCAGGCCGCGTGATAGAGCGCTCCCCGCTCGGTAAGGGCCTCGATACGCGCCGCCTCCCGACCGGTCGGGTCTCGTATCACAGGCATGTGCAACCGCTCCACCTCGGCCGTCACCCTCCCGAGACCCCAGAGTCTCAAGAAGGCGGTGACAACAGTCGGGATAGGCCTTCCCGACCCGTCCTCGACCTTGAGGACGAAGCCGACGGCACCTCTACCGCCGGGCCCCACCGGCAGACCGAGCCCCTGCATCCCTTCCGCTCCCCCCTTGGCAACGATGGCTCCCGCCCCCGTCCGCATGAGCGTGGTGTCCAGTTTGCCCTCGCCGGCCACAAGGAGAGGGTGGGCGAGCATGGCATCGCGCACCCGGGCCAGCGCGGGCGTCGCGCCGGCCGCGAGCTGTGCGAAGAGCCAAGCAGCTTCCGACAGGGTGATGCCTATCGCCGGGACGCCGCACCCGTCGATGCCGCGGAAGAGGGTCCGGGAACCCGGCCGAACGGCCGCGCCGGAGGGCGCGACCTCAGACCGCGCAGCACGGCGAGAGACCGTCGCGCAGCGCGCCGCCCGAGGCGCATTCCGGAGCAGAGAGGCAAGGTACGCCTTGATCTCCTGCTGGACCGGGTGCTCTTCCTGCTCATAGCCGGTCGCCGGAACACCCCTGTGGGCCGCCAACAGAATCATCCCGGCGTGCTTGCCCGAACACATATGTCCTATGGATCCGCAGGCCAGCACGGCGGGGTCGGCCGCCGCCCTCCTCAGCAGCCGGGCGACCACCTCGACATGCTGGGGCGTACCGGTATGGGAACCGGCCATCACGGCTATCTCTTCCTCAGTCAGCAAGAGGGTGTCGGCCGCTCCGCTCGCAACCACGGCGGCGGCCTGAAATGGCTTGGCCGTCGAGCGCAGTACGACCTCAGTGCCGGGATCACCGACAGCGCCTACCAGCATCCCAGCCCTGTCCACAACGGCGATGGCACCGCGGTGGACAGACTCCACCGACTCCCCGCGGATAAGAGCGACCAACGGCTCGAAGCTGGGGTCGAAGCCGGCAACCGTGGCTCGCCGACTCTCGTCTCGCTTGTGGAGCGGTCCGTCGGCCATGACCGTGCTATTCGCCTCGAGAGTCCTCGGGGCCTGAAGCGGGGTCGGCGTCCGGACCCATATCGTCGGGCAATGCTCCAGCATCGAGTACCGCCCGAGCCTCCTCCAGGTCCGCGGCCTTGACGAGGATATCCTGCTGCCCGCAGCCGTCCACCGTCAGCCCGTAGACCACAGACAACGCTTCGTGGCGGGCGAAGGCTTCGATGCCGGCGCTGCGCAGCTTGGCGATGATGATCTCCGCCTCCACCGGGTTGAAAACCCGGACCAACAGGACCGGTTCAGAGTCCGAGTTCACCGGCGGCCTCCTTCATCGCGTCCAAACCGATGGCCAGGAACTCCTCGAGCTCCAGCCCCAGTTCCGCGCAGGTGGCGATATCCTCCCTGCGGGCGCCCTTCGCGAACGACGGTTCCCTGTAGCGCTTCCTGAGGCTCTTCAGTTCGACCGGTGCAAGCTTCTTCTCAGGACGGATGAGCGCCGCCGCGGTGATCAGCCCGGTCAACGGATCGCACGAGAAGAGCGCTCGGTCCATCTCGCAATCGATGGTTGAGCCGTTCGCCGGATTGTGCGCGAGGATGGCATGCAGCACCTCTTCGTCGTCGAGACCGCACTCGCGCAGCCATCCGACCGTCCGTACCGCATGGATCTCCATGGTGTCCGCCGTCTCTTCGGCGTCCAAATCGTGCAACAGACCGGCCAGACGCCAGCGCGCCTCGTCGTACCCCAGGCGCCGGGCCAAGGCCCCCATGATGGCCTCGGTGGCCAGCATGTGGCTCATCATGTTCGGGTTGTTGACGCGCTCCCTGACCACCGCCAGGGCCTCTTCTCGGGTCATACCTCTTCGACCTCCCACAACGCGGCCACCGCCCGGGTGGCCTTCTCCACGTCCCTGGGGTCCCAGGAACTCTTCCCAGCCTGGGCCAGCGTCACCCATTCCTCACGAGTCGCCCATCGCCAATCCTCGGCCCCGTCCGGCTCCAGCCGAATTGTCTCGGGATCCCCGGTCGGGCGACAGGCCATACTCACCGCCAGCAGGCGCTCCCCTTTGTAGAAGGTGAGGAACCCGTAGCACGGCCCCGCCACATCCACAACCAAGCCTGTCTCCTCCTCCAGTTCCCGCTTCACCGCCTGCACCAGGTCCTCACCGGCCTCCACCCTCCCCCCGGGCGGGTCCCAGGCGTCGAAGGGCCGAATGCGGTGGAGCAGCAGCCAGCGGGAGTCCCGTCGATGTCGCCCCGGCGCAGCGGCCCCCCCGGCCACCTCGTCCACCCGGCGCACCAGCCCCACGACGGCCAGCCGGACGTACGGCGCCCGCGGGTCGGCGGCCGGACCACATGGGGCTTTAGGGGCGGGACCTGACGGCAGGCCGGAAACGGTTGCGTCCGGGAGGCTCATCCGACCTCGGCCGGTCGGAAGAGCGCGGGCAGCACCCGCACGGCGATCTCTCCTGCAGCTGCAACCGCTTCGGCGCTCACGTCGAGATGAGTGACGAAACGCACCCGGGTGGGAGAGGCCAGGCCGCAGAGCACCCCCTCTGCCCGCAGGGCCTCCACCACCGGTTCGGCGCCCCCCAGTGCGGTCACATCCGCGATGACGATGTTGGTCTGCACCGGATGGTGGATAGCCAGACCGGGCACCTGGAGAAGGCGCGAAGCCAGGGTGGCCGCGTTCTGATGGTCCTCGGCCAGACGATCGACATTGTGCTCGAGCGCGTAGACGGCGCCTGCGGCGATGATGCCTGCCTGTCGCATGGCTCCGCCGAAACGCTTACGGTTGTTGCGGGCTCTTTCAACGAACTCGTAGGATCCGGCGAGACACGAGCCGACCGGCGCCCCGAGTCCTTTGGAAAAGCAGACCGACACCGAATCGGCCGTCTCCGCATAGTCGGCAAGAGATACGCTCGTGGCCACGTGGGCGTTCCACAGCCGAGCTCCATCCAGATGCACCTTGATACCGCGCCCGCGGGCCAGGTCGGCCACCGCCCGCATATTCGAGAGCGGCCAGATGGTGCCGCCGCAGCGGTTGTGCGTGTTCTCCATCTCCACGACAGCAGTGTGGGCGAAATGCTCTCCGGCAGGGCGGATGACGGACGTCACCGCCTCCGGGGAGAGTATCCCGAAGTCACCCGGCACCGGACGTAGCTGCAGGGCGGAAAGAGCCGCGGCGGAACCCCCTTCGTAGTGGAGGATGTGGGCGTCCTCGTGGCAGATCACCTCGTCGCCCATCTGCGTGAGCGTGCGCAGGCAAAGCTGGTTGCTCATCGTCCCCGAGGGTACGTAGAGAGCGGCTTCCTTGCCGAGCATCCCGGCCACCATTTCCTGGAGCCGCTCGATGGTGGGGTCTTCACGGTAGACATCATCCCCAACCGGGGCGGCGGCCATCACGCGGCGCATCTCCTCACCCGGCCGGGTGACGGTATCGCTGCGGAGGTCTATGGGGACGGGATAGGACATCGTCTCCTCCTTGTCGGCGCGACCGGCTTCCAGGCCGCGGATCTACCGCGGCGTGGAGTCCGGCAGGCCACCATCTACCGGGATGGTAGCCCCCGTGCTGGGTGTCTGCCGGGTCGCGAAGAACAACACGCCGTTCGCCACGTGCGTGGCCGTCACCCGTGCCTTCAGCAGGTTCCTGCTCTGATAGTAGGCTTCCAGACCGGCTTCATCCAGTCCCCGAGCCTTCATGCGATCCGGTCCGACCTCCGCCCACAGTCCGGAGCGAGAGGTCCCGTGACCGAAGACCGCATCCGGGGCCACCATGTTCACCCGTACGTCGTCACCGGCCATCTCCAGACTGGCTATGCGGGCAAGTTGATGGGCCGCCGCCTTGGTCGAGCTGTAGGCGCCGAAGTTCGCGCCGGGAGAGAACACGTTCTTCGTGGACACGAGGACGATATCCCCGCCGGTACCCTGGCGCTTGAACAGGCGCCCCGCCTCGGCGAGCACCAGCAGGGTCCCCTCGACGTTGACCCTCTCCAGAGTGCGGTAGCGGTCGATGTCGAGTTCCGTGAGCGGAGCGACCGCGGCTACACCCGCGTTGGGGATGACGAGATCGACCCCGCCCCAGGTGTGGACCACCCGGTCGAAACCTGCCGCGACCGACTCCTGGTCGGTGACGTCCAGCGGCACTCCGATGATCCGGCTCGGATAGGAAGCGGCCATGGTATCCACGAGTGCGTCGAGGGCGACTCCGGCCAGGTCTGTGGCAGCCACCAGCGCCCCCGCCTGAAGCAGACCCTCGCAGATGCCGGTGCCGATCGCCCCCGCGGCCCCTGTGACCAAGGCCACCTCGCCCCGGAGCGGGGCTGCAGCACACGTAGCAGCCCTCGCAGCCGAGGAAGCCGCTCCCGCGGCAACGCCGTTCGCAGATAGAGCGCGTCCCGGCGAGAGCTTGGCGTGCTGCAGCGTCCGATACTCCATGCGGAACAACTCGTCTTCCGGCAGACCCTGGTAGGCCACACCCTCGGCCGCCATGGACGCCTTCACCGCGACCGTGTGCTTGGTGATGTCGCGGGTGATGACCGCTTCGTGGAGATCCGAGCCGGCGCAGAGGACTCCGAAGCCGGGGATCATGACCACCCTGGGCCGCGGATCGAACGTCTCTACTCCGGCCGGCAGGTCCGGCGAATGGCGGTCCAGATACCCCACATACTCCTCGCAGTAGGCCTCGACCGCGGCGGTTACGCGCTCGGCTGGATGTGCCGGGCCGTCGTAGCGCAGAGCGTCGATCCACAGCGGAAGCGGCTTGGTGCGGATGAGATGGTCGGTGGTGAGCGGCGGGGTGACCAACGTCTCCCGAGCGCCGGGGGCGAGGAGCGCCTCGAGCGTCTGGGGGTCGTCCAGCACCTGGAGGATCATCCGTCGATACGGCCGGTCGAGATGACCGGTTCGGCCAGCGAGCGCGCCGCGCACCACAGAAATGATCTCGGCCGAAAGACGGCCGGAAACCGCCCGAGCCTGGGGATCGACGTTCTCACAAGCGGAAGACGAGTGCGCCTCCCTCGCGGAACCGGCCTCCGGCAGCGCCTTATCGCCGGGCAACCGGGCGGACGCAGCCGTCTGCGTCCCCACCGAAGTCCGGCCCGATGCGCTCCGAGCGGCGCCGCCCCGGGCGAGCGACGAGCGTTGCTCGGCGGCCCAAACCTCGGCCCTGGTCACCAGTTCGAGCATGGCGTCGTAGGATTCCCGGGCGGTCTCCCCCCAGGTGACGATGCCGTGATGCGCCCACACCATGCCCCGCGCTTCCGGCTGCGCCTCCACCGCCTCGGCCGCTGCAAGCGCCAGCTTGAACCCGGGCGTCACGTACGGGATGACGATGACGTCCGGCCCCAGGGCCTCGGCCACGACGCCAGGGCCATCCTTCCGGTTGGAGAGGAGAAGGATGGCGTCGGCATGCGTGTGGTCGATGAACCTCGCCGGTAGAAAGGCGTGCACCAACGCTTCTATGGATGGGGTCGGGCTGTCGGCCTTGAGCAGGTGCGTGCGTAACTGGTCCACCATGGCAGAGTCGTCCAGCGTCGCCAATCCCTGCAGCCGGCGCAGGTAGGCCACATTGAGGCCGGGCTGGTCGTCCGGTTCGAGCGTGGCCATGTCGCGTCCGGACGCCTTCACGTAGATCGCCTCGGCCTCTTCGCCCAGGACATTCGTCCATGAGGCTTTCACAGAGCAGTTGCCTCCGCCGTGCAGGACCAGGTCGGGCTCTTGGCCGAGCAGACGCGCGGAGTAGGTGCGAAGAGCGAGAGCCTCGCCCCAGACCCGTCCGTAGTGCGCCACGAAGCCCGCCGCCTCGTCGTCGGACCACCTGGACCGCATGTTCCCCTCCTCGTTCCCGTCTACCGCGCGAGACCCTCGTGCATGGCCGCCTTCACGAAACGGGCGTTGGCTTCAGCATCCGTGCCGTCGAACACGGCGCTCCCCGTCACCGCCAGATCGGCGCCCGCCCGAGCGATGTCGCCGATGTTGCGCTTGGTCACACCGCCGTCCACGCACACCAGTATCTGCCGGTCGGCCGCCGAGACGATCTCCCTGGTGCGCGCCACACGCTCCAGGGTTGCGGGCGCGAACGTCTGTCCGCCCCATCCCGGATCGATAGCGAGGAGGGTCACCAGGTCGACTTCCTCGAGAAGGGGTTCCAGTCTTTCGAGTGGCGTCCCCGGATTGAGTGCCAGGCCGCGTACGACGCCCTCACCCGGCCGATTGACGTTCTCGAGCATGCCCACGTGCTGCAATACGCGATGTATATGCACGGCCGCCTCCACGTGCACAGTGATGATATCGGCCCCCGCCCCGGCGTATCTCTCCAGACTGTCGAGCGGCTCCCGAACCATGAGATGCACGTCCTTGAGAAGCGGCGTCCTCAGTCGTTCGACGTACCAGGGGCCGACTGTCAGCATCGGGCAGAAGCATCCATCCATCACGTCGATGTGGACGAGGCCCACATCCGCCCGTTCCAGCCGGGCGAGTTCCGATCCCAGGTCCATCAGATCGGCCGTGAGAGTCCCCACACTCACCGTAGGGCATAGCGACCGCAAGCGGGCGAAGGTCTGGCTCATCCGCTCCTCCTTGAAACCGAGGCCGATGCTGCCGGGGCGATTTCGGACCGCGCAGCGCGCAACCCCGCGCCCCGCAGTCCTCTCTTACCCGCCCCGAATCTACAGCTCTACTTCTTCTCGTTCTTGAGAGTCAGGAACAGGTCGTAGGCGTCCTTCGGCGACATTGACTCGTGCACTACTTTGCCAACCGCCTGGATCATGGCCTCCGGAGCATCCGACTGGAAGATGTTGCGTCCCATGTCGACGCCTGCCGCGCCCTGGCTTATGGCGTTGTAGGCCATTGTGAGGGCGTCCGGTTCGGGCATCTTCTTGCCTCCCGCCATCACGATGGGTACCGGGCAGGAGGCGGTGATGGTGTCGAAGTCCTCGTCCACGTAGTACGTCTTGACGAAATTCGCCCCCAGCTCCGCAATCATGCGGCAGGCCAGGCGGAAGTAGCGCGCACTCCGGCTCAGCTTCGCGCCCACGGCCGTAACGCCCATCACCGGGATGCCATAGCGATAGCCCATGTCGACCAGGCGGGTCAGGTTATAGATCGACTGGGTCTCGAACTCCCCACCGACGAAGATCTGAACTGCCATCGCCGCGACGTTCATGCGCGCGGCGTCCTCCATGTCGACCGCCAACTGCTCGTTGGACAGCTCTTTGAGGACGCTGGGGCCCCCACTCGCTCGCATCACGATACCGTTGCCATAGCTGGACGGGATGGTACTGCGGAGCATACCCCGGGTGAGCATCAGCGCATCTGCGTATCGTGCGAGAGGAACGACGTCTATATCGAAGCGCTCCAGCCCGGAGATGGTGCCCTGGAAATAGCCGTGATCGACCGCCAGCATGACGGTGCGCCCGGTGTCCGGCCGGAACACCCGGGCCAGCCGGTTCTGCATACCCCAGTCGAGCGCGCCGCAGCCTTTCAGAAAGAACGGCTGGTTACAGGCCGGAACGTCGAGATGATAGTTGTTCGACTCAGTGAGACTGTCGACATCAGGCATCGAGATTCTCCAGATGAGCTCGCTTGGGACCGACCAGATGATTCTACCAGAGCCTGCTCAGCCGCCCTCCGCCGCCGGATCAGTCCAGGAGGCTGGAACCCCGGCCCGGATGCGGCCTGTCTCAGCGGATGTCTGTACAGAAGCACTGCCGGCAGCGACGGCGCCCATCGTTTGCCATAATGTTGCAGGCATATCTTCATCGGGGCGCGAATAAGGACCTCCAGACCATGGCTGCCAAAGATCAAGTCAGATGCCCGCAATGCGGGGTGCCCAACGACCCCGATGCCCTGTTCTGCAGCCGCTGCGGCGCTTCCCAGAACAGGCCCGGTCACGCGGGCACGGTCCGGCGCCGGGTCTCCTTGGCCGGGGTCACGATGGCCCTGGCCTGTCTTATCGCCCTCGGCATCACGGTGTTCGTCCTCTATACCATCATCACTCACGCCCTCGCTCCCGCCGCCGAGGCCAACACTTCCAGCAGCATCTACACGGGGGTCCCCGGTACCGTCGCCACCCTGGCCACCGCTACCACGGTCCGGCCCACGACCACGACGAACGTCGCCAGAGGGTCGATACTGGTGCGTCCGAGCGCGGCCACCTCGTCCTCCGCCCTCACCCCCACCAATCTGACCGACTTCAGAGCCACCAACGTCCTGGATGGAGACGTGGTCACGGCCTGGGTCGAAGGGGCCAAGGGCACGGGAGCCGGGGAGTGGGTGAAGCTGGAGTTCGACGAGCCGATCACGCTCGCCCGCATCGAGATCTCGAACGGCTACCAGAAGGATGACGACTTCTTCGCAAACTACGTTCGGGTCAAGAGCCTGCAGATCGCGTACTCCGACGGCACCAAGCAGGTGGTGCAGCTTCAGGACGAACAAGGCCTCCAGGTGATCCAGACGCCCACCAGCGACGGCCAGGCCCTCAAGACCGGTTCGATAGAGTTCACGATCCTCTCGGTGTATCCGGCCTACAAGTTCCCCCAGGCGGCCATCTCCGACATCAAGGTGTACGAAGTCCTGCAGTAGCCGCAGCACTCCCTACCTTGTCTCTGCCGCCCCCCGTCGGATGGCCGCGTTGCCGTACTTGTCGCGGATGGTGTCCAGCTTGAGGTCCAACTCCCGTAGCAGCGGCAGTTCCTGATCGAACAGGTCGTCCTGCCAGGCCCGGGGTACCAGGTTGCTGACCCCCACCCCCAACAGCCGCAGGTGATAGCGCCGCCTCCTCCCCGTCCGGAACAGAGCCAGCACCTCCTCGAAGAAGACCTCGTCCACATCGAGCGGCCGAGGCAGCGTATGCGAACAGGTGTGGGTGACGAAGTCGGAATAGCGGATCTTCACCGTGACGGTTCTGGCCTCCAGCCGCTTGCGCCGCAGCCGGCGGCACACATCCTCGGTGAGAGCGATGAGCGTCGACTCAAGCACCCCCTGGTCGGAAACGTCCTCTTCGAAGGTATGCTCCCGCGATATCGACTTGACCTCCTCGCGCGGAGTCACCTGCCGAGGATCCTCTCCTTTCGCCCGGTGGGCCAAGAGCTCGCCCCACTCCCCGAACGAAAGCCGCAGCAGATGCGGCGGGATCCGAGTCAGATCGGCCACCGTCACCACGCCCCGGTCTCGGAGTTGCTGGAGCAAAGCCGGTCCCACACCGGGCAGCCGCTCCACCGGAAGCGGCGCGAGGAAGCTTGCTTCTTCCCCTGGGCGGACTACGGTGAATCCGGATGGTTTCTGGAAATCGGAAGCGACTTTGGCTATCAGCTTGTTGGTGGCCACCCCCACCGAGATACTCAGGTTCAGTTCGTCCATAACCCGCTTCTGGATGAGCCGCGCCGTCCGCACCGGCGGGCCGAAGAGCTTCTCCGTGCCGGTGAGATCGACGTAGGCCTCGTCGAGACTCACCTGCTCCACCAGCGGCGAATACTCGTCGAGCATGGCCATGAGCCGCTTGGAGTACTCGGCGTAGAGCTTGTGCTGTCCGGTGAGGTAGACGCCGTGAGGACAGAGGCGCCTGGCGGTGCGCAAGGGCATCGCCGAGTGCACTCCGTATCGCCGGGCCACGTAGTTGGCAGTGGAAACCACCCCCCGCTCTCCGCCCCCCACGATGACCGGCTTGCCCTTCAGCGACGGGTCCCGATTCTCCTCCACGGCGGCGAAGAAGGCGTCGAAATCCAGGTGGGCGATGATGCGGTGAGATGCTCGCATACCATGAGAATATACGAACGTTTGTTCGGAGGCAAGCGAAGCTAGGGAGCGCCCATAAGAACTAGGAAGGCGGCTGTAGGATGGATCGCGTGCCCTGACCGGCCGGCGCCGCGCGCCGCCCCATCCACCAACGGCCCACCTTGCTGCCGAGATACTGGGCCAACACGCACGCGGCGAAGGTGGCCGGGATGAACGTGTAAGAAAGATGGGCCTCGAAACGAGCAAGAAAGACGAGGGGGACCGGCAGGTGGATCGCGAGAAACCACGGCAGCGACAGTCTGCGGGTGCGAGCCCGGTAGAATCCAAAGGGCAAGGTCACGATCATGACGCCAAGCAGTACTGCGACGATCCGCACCAACCGTATGACCTCCGGCCCCGACCTCACGCGCCGACCCGAGTCGACCTTATCGACCCATGCTAACAGACATGTCCCAAGAAACTCCTAAAAGAGTAGCAACATACTCTTGGTTGCCTCGTTCCGACTGGGTAAACTTCACTTCTGACGGGCCCGAACTGCGGTTCGGCCATCTTTGATCTGGGGGCAGGAATAGAGACTTTGCCGGGAATTTTGTTGCTCGCCCACGGCGGCCCGCACTCTCTTGAAGACGTTCCTGCCTTCCTGGAGAGCGTTCGCGGCGGTCGGCCGACTCCAGATGCTCTGGCCACTGAGGTCCAGGAGCGCTACCGCCTCATAGGGGGAGCCTCGCCTCTGCCCGGCATCACCCGGCGGGTGGCGGCCGCGCTGGAGAGTGCGTGCGGACTCCCCGTATACGTGGGCATGCTGTACTGGCATCCTTTCCTCGAGGAGACAATCGCGCAGATGGCCGGCGAGGGGATCGCAAGCGCGCTTGCGATCTGCCTCGTCCCACAGTTCAGCGAAAGGAGCGTCGGACGCTACCGGCACCGAGCCCTCGCCGCGGCCGAAGGGCTGGGTCTCCAGCTTGATTTCGTGGAGAGTTGGCACGTGGCGCCCCCGTACGTCGCCGCCCTGGCCGCCTCTATCGATGCGGCCCGGAAGGAACTCGGCTCCCGGCGGTCCGACCCCGAGGCGCAAACCCACCTGATCTTCACCGCGCACAGCCTCCCGAGAGCCGCGCTCCCTGCCGGTGACCCGTATGAGTCGCAGTTGCGTGAGACTGCGATGAGGGTGGCTGAGCGACTCGGGCTGTCCGCCGACGATTGGACCCTCGCCTATCAGAGCGCCAGCGGACCCGCTGGTGACTGGTTGGGGCCCGCGGTGGACGATGTTGTGCGTGATCTGTCCGAGCGGGGTATCACCCATGTGGCGATTTGCGCGTTGGGTTTCGTGGCCGATCAAGTGGAGATTCTCTACGACCTAGACATCGCTACCAGATCCAGGGCCCAACAGCTGGGCGTCACGGTCGCTCGAGCTCAACTCCTCAACGACGGCCCCGGCCTCATAGATAGTCTGACCCTCCTCGTGAACCGGTGGAGACAATGAGCGAATCTGTCCGGGCAGCGATGCAGCCAACCCCTCGACTCGTGTTCTGGGAGACGACGGCTGCCTGCAATCTGGAATGTTCCCATTGCCGGCGCACGGAGGTGGCTCATGCCATGTCTCCGGAGGAGCTGTCCACCAAGGAGGCCCAGGCCCTGATCGACGAGATATCGGGCTGGACCCGCACCATCCTCGTGTTCTCCGGGGGAGAGCCCCTGCTCCGACCGGACATCTTCACCCTCATGCGGTACGCGAGCAGCAGGGACGTCATCGTGGCCCTCGCCACCAACGGGACTCTGGTCGACCAGCCGCTCGCCGAACGCATCGAGAAGAGCGGGGTCGACAGGGTGAGTATCTCCCTGGACGGCGCAGACGATGTCACTCATGACACGTTCCGCCGGCTGCCGGGCTCGTTCCGGTCGGCTCTGGACGGCGCCCGGGCCCTACGGCAGGCGGGCGTCTCCCTCCAGATAAACGTGACCGTGGCCCAGCACAACGTGCACCAGTTGGACGACATGGTGAGACTGGCCAAGGAGCTGGGAGCGGATGCATTGCACCTCTTCCTTCTCGTGCCGGTCGGGTGTGGCATGGAGATAGCCGAGGACCAGACCCTGCGGGCCGACGCGTACGAGGAGACGCTCAACTGGCTCTACGACACCGAACGCCGCGAGCCCGGGCTGCAACTGAGGGCCACGTGCGCCCCTCACTACTTCCGGGTCGTGAGGCAGCGGCAGGCTGCTGAAGGCGTAGAAGAACCAGCCCCCCCGCGGCAGCACGGCGGTCACCCGGGGGAGGGCGGCCACGGCCACCAGAGCGCCCTTCACGCCTCCACGCGCGGATGCCTTGCCGGGACCGGGGTTTGCTTCGTCTCGCATTCTGGAAAAGTGTATGGCTGCGGATACATGCCCATCGAGGCCGGCGACCTGCGCCGGAACACGCTGGACGACATCTGGCGGAACAGTGAGTTCTTCGCCGAGTTGAGGGATCTGGACCGACTCAAGGGCAAGTGCGGCCGCTGCGGCTACGCCCGTGTATGCGGCGGCTGCCGGGCGAGAGCGTACGGCAGCACAGGCGACTACTTGGCCGAGGAGCCGTTCTGCGTGTATCAACCGGGCGGCCGATCCTCTTCAGACCCAGTTGAGTCCGAATCACATCGGAGACAGACTTGAAGATCTCACTGGTGGGTCTGAGCCAGCGCACAGCGCCAGTCGCCCTGCGGGAGCGACTGGCTACCGCGCTGCAGGGCCCCGACGGTGCGGGCAGCGACGATCAAGGGGGCGTTCTGCAGGGGCGCTGCTTTCAGGAATCGGCCTGTCTCTCGACCTGTAACCGCCTCGAGGTGTACGCCGTGCCGAGGGAAGCGGATGGGAGCGCCCGCGACGTCATCGTGAGCCGGCTTGCAGAGGCGGCCGGTATCACCGAGGCGGAGTTGGAGCCTCACATCTATCACAAGGCAGACGAAGAGGCCGTGCATCACCTGCTGCGGGTTGCCTGCGGTCTCGACTCGCAGATGCTCGGGGAGACTCAGATCCTGGGGCAGGTCTCCCAGGCGTTCGCCTTGGCGCGGTTCGGCGGCACCTGCGGACCTCTTCTTACCTACGTCTTTTCCCGGGCGGCCCACGCGGGAAAGAAGGCCCGGTCGGAGACGGGGATCAGCGCGGGAAACACCTCCATAAGCCACGCAGCGGTCGATCTTCTGGAGAAGGAGCTGGGCGATCTGTCGGCACACGACGTCCTGGTGGTAGGAGCGGGCGAGACAGCCGAACTCGTCGTGCTCGCCCTGCACAAACACGGGGCCCGCGCGGTCTGCTGCGTCAATCGCACTCTCACGAGTGCCCAAGCCCTCGCTGAGCGTTTCGCGTGCACCGCCCGGCCCTGGGGCGAACTGGCGGCGGCTCTGGCCGACGCCGACGCGGTCATCACGGCTACCGGGTCTCCCCACGCGGTCATCTACGCGGACGACGTGGCTCCTGTGCTCGCCGGCCGGCAAGGGGTACCGCTCATCTTCGTCGACATCGCCGTCCCGCGGGATATCGACCTGGGCGTGGGAGCCCTGCCTAACGTAGCGCTCCACGACATCGATCGGCTCGAGGCGGCCCTCGACCACAACCGCAACCGGCGTTACGCGGCCGTCCCGGACGTCGAGGAGATCGTGGCCCAAGAAACCCGAGTCGTCATGGAGTGGCTTCATGCCAGGGAAGCCGCGGAGCTCGTGGCCAGACTGCGCGAACACGCCAGTGCCGTCGCCGAAGCGGAGCTGAACGCCGCCCTACGGAAGCTGGGGTGCGTAGACAAGGAGACCGAAGAGATCATCGCCCGTATGGCCAACCGGATCGTCGGCAAGCTGCTTCACGAACCCACCAAACAGCTGAAGGCCTTGGCTCCTCTTCCCGATTTCGATGCGAACTGCAGAGCCGTCACCGATCTGTTCGGGCTGAATGACGAGAGCTCCCGCAAGACGCCGCGGGCTGCCGGAGGCGGCGGGAAGCGATGAATCGGTCGGCCATCCGCATCGGCACGCGTAGTTCCGCGCTCGCTCTATGGCAGGCGGAACACGTGCGCCATCTGCTGGCCCAGCGCCGACCGGAGCTGAACTACGAGGTGGTGACGTTCACCACGAGCGGCGACATGATCCTCGACCGGCCCCTGCCGGCTATCGGCGGGAAGGGCCTCTTCACCGCGGAGCTCGAGCAGGCACTCCTGGAGGGTACCGTCGACCTGGCCGTCCACAGTCTCAAAGACCTGCCCACCTCCCTACCCGATGGACTGGCCGTGGGAGCAGTGACCACTCGGGCCGACTCGGCCGACGCCCTGGTCACCAGGGCCGATCACCGCCTCGACTCTCTTCCGCCCGGCGCCCGCGTCGGAACGAGCAGTAGCCGGCGCGCCGCCCAACTGCTGAACGCCCGTCCCGACATCGAGGTGATCGACCTCCGCGGCAATGCCGACACCCGGCTGCGCAAAGCGCTGGACGCCGACGGGCCGTACGACGGCATCCTGGTGGCCTTCGCCGCGCTGCAAAGACTCGGCCGGGCGGACGTGGTTTCGGAGATTCTCTCCGAGGACGTGATGCTTCCGGCGCCCGGACAGGGGGCGGTAGGGGTCCAGTGCCGGCATGAGGCCGGGTGCCTCGCCCTGCTCGGCGACATATGCCATCGTCCCACCGACCTGGAGACAAGAGCTGAACGCTCCTTCTTGCAGGGTTTGGGCGGGGGATGCGCGGTACCCGTAGCGGCGCGCGCCCGCCTGGCCGACGGCGGCCTGCTCGCGCTGAGAGGCCGGGTTCTGGCTCCCGACGGCTCTAGACGAGTGGATATCGCCGCCGATGCGCCGGTCCCGCAGAGCGCCGACGGACGACGGGCGGCCGAGGAACTGGGCTCCCGCTTGGCGAGGGAAGCGCTCGCTCGAGGCGCTGCCGATCTCCTACAACACGCGACCGGCCCCACGGGTCAGTTCGGCCCGTGAACCTCCGTTCGGAATCCTCGCGGTCGCCGCTCGACGAAGCCTGGGTGGTCAACACCCGCAGTCCGCGCCAGGCCCCGGAACTCGCCCTTCTGCTCGAAGCGCGGGGAGCACATTCCGTGCCCTACCCGTGCATCGATATCGCTCCCCCCCTCGACCCAGCTCCCCTCGACGTCGCGCTCACGCGCGCCGCTGCCGGTGATTTCGATTGGCTCGCTTTCACCAGTGCGAACGCCGTGGAGGCAGTCGAGGCTCGATTGCGTGCGTTGGGGGTCCAGGCCCACCGGTTGGCCCACGTAGGGGTGGCCGCGGTTGGCCCTGGAACGGCGGCCGTGGCAGCCGAAAGGCTGGGTCTGACCGCCGCTCTGTGCCCCGACGAGCATCTGGGCGAGGCCTTGGCTGAGCAGCTCCTTTCGCGGGGGGCGCGAAAGGTGCTTGTGCCGCAGGCCGAACGGGCGCGGGAGGCATTGGCGCGCACTCTGTCCGAGAACGGGGTCGAGGTCCTCACGGTAGTGGCCTATCGAACCGTTCTCGGCAGAGGCGGCGCCGACGTGCCTCGGCTCCTTCTTGAGGGCCGGATAGACGCCGTGGTCTTCGCCAGCCCCTCGGCCGTCGCCAACATGGCCATCCGGTTGAAGCAGGAGGGCGGTGATTGGGACACTCTCAAGCACGTGTGTGTCGCCTGTATCGGGCCGGTGACCGGCGCAGCCGCGAGGCGCGCCGGACTGGACGTGCAGGTCGAACCACGCGGGCATACGCTCGAAGGTGTGGTCGAGGGCTTGGAACAATTTCGACGGGATCGCCCCCGGATCGGAGGTCGAAGGCCGTGAACGCTTCCCAGACAGGCAACGAACCCGGAGCAATCTCCCCAGGCCCGGTCCGCCTGCGCCGCCTGCGCTTCTCATCTGGCATGCGGACTCTCGTCCGGGAGACCACGCTGCAGGCGTCCCAGCTCATCTATCCACTCTTCGTTCGTCCCGGGACGGGGGTCAAGCGTCCGATCGTCTCAATGCCCCGACAGTTCCAGTGGTCACCCGACACCGTCGTCGAAGAAGCCCGGGAGGCCGCCGATCTGGGCGTCCCGGCGGTGGTCCTCTTCGGGATCCCCGAGACAAAGGACAGCTGCGGAAGCGGCAACCTCGACCCCGACGGCCCGGTGCCGGCGGTCACTCGGGCTCTGAAGAGGGCTCTCCCCGATCTCGTAGTCATCTCAGACATGTGTTTCTGCGAGTACACCGACCACGGTCACTGCGGCGCGGTGAACCTGCCCGGGGAGCCCGGATACAGGCCCGACCTGCCTGAGGGATACCTGCTCAACGACGAGACGCTCGACCTCCTCGGGCGGGCTTCGGTCGTCCATGCCCGGGCCGGCGCGGACATCATCGCTCCATCGGGCATGATCGACGGCATGGTGGCCGCCATCCGGGGAGCCCTGGACGCCGCCGGACAAGAGCATGTCGCCGTCATGAGCTATGCGGCCAAGTACGCGAGCGCCTTTTACGGCCCCTTCCGGGATGCGGCCGAGAGCCCGCCCCAGTTCGGAGACCGCGCGCAATATCAGATGGACCCCGCGAACTGGCGGCAGGCCCTCCGGGAAGTGGCTCTCGACGCCGCGGAGGGGGCCGACAGGGTCATGGTCAAGCCGGCCATGCCGTATCTGGAT
>CAZWAR010000031.1:0-27074 GCA_964631965.1 uncultured Gaiellales bacterium | reverse complement strand
ATCGGCCAGCGAGAAGCGTATGACCGCCGTGCCGATAGTGCCTGCCCAGCCCGCTCCCGTATGCAACCAGTAGTCGTACTTGGAATCCGCACCGATCATCCCCTTGACGGCGGCGAACTGCGGGGGCTTGAGTTCGGGGAAGCGCTCACCGGCGGTCACTGTGGGGTTGGCCATGTATGCGACGCTTATCACGGTCTCACCGACCGGGAAGACCGCCTTGTGCAGAAAGTACTGGTGCCACATGTCCGGTCCGTTGCCGAGGGTGACAGCCAGAGGTCTGCCGTCCTGCCAGGCGCGAAAACCTATGAGCCCACCCGTGCTCTCGCCTTCCGGGTTCACCGCGAAAGGAAAGCCCAGCATGACCGTCTGTGACTGCCCCGAGTTGACGAAGAGAAAATCCGCGCGGTACTCGGCGAAGTTGCGGTAGCAGACCGCCTGGACGGTCTCCGATTCCATGCGGATATCCGTGCTGGTGAGCGGGTACCAGTCGCCGGCGATGCCTCCCAGGGCGGTGTCGTCGGCGAGAGCCGGCGAGGGGTACCAGACCAACGCCAGGGCGACAGCGGCCACGATAGCGAGAAGCAAGGCGGCGGGGTCGATCGTACATCTCTTCAGACGATCCATTCCGCACCCTCCTGCCGGCTTCAGCCGTCGATCCCCTCCGGATCCACTATACGCTTGCCCGCGCGCCGCTCCGCAGCATCTCGATGACTCCAGGCCCGGCCGGCCGTTCGAGCTGATCCATGGTGCAGTCGGGCGGCTCTTTGTCCGGCCGCCAGCGTTCGAAACGGGTGCCGTGCCGGAACCGGTCTCCGGTCAGCTGGTCGTAACTCACCTCCACAACGATTTCGGGACGCACCGGTTCGAACCCCAGTTCCTTTTCGCCGCTCCAGCGGCTGGTCTCACCCGGATGCCGGCCGTGCTCACTAAAACCGCTCCCACCCTCCGGCAAGTGCAGCGGCAGGAGGATTTCGAGCAATTCGCGGGCTGCGCGGGCCCCGAACGACGAGCAATGGCCGATGAAGTGGAGCTCCCCTCGCGTGTCGTAAAGGCCGAGCAGAATGGACCCTACCCGGTCACGATCCTTGTGCAGCCGATATCCGCCGATGACGCAGTCGACCGTACGGCGGTGCTTGACCTTTATCATCTCCCGCCGTCCTTCCGCGTAGGCGCGGTCGAGGCTCTTGGCCACGATGCCGTCGAATCCGGCCGGCTCGAAATCGGTGAACCAGCGCCGGGCGGTGGTGAGATCCGTCGTCTGGGGCGAGAGGAGCCAGATCGGAGAGGGCTTCACCGGGCCGGCACCCGGCGTCCCGCCCCGTTCGGCTCCGAGGATGTCGGCCAGGCCCTCAAGGACCTGGCGACGCTGCCGGAGCGGATTGGAGCGGAGGTCGTGTCCCGCAGCGGCCAGAAGGTCGTAGAGCGCCAACCGGGCGGGTGTCTCCAGGGCCAAGCGCCGCACCCGGCTCTCGGCGGGGTGGATCCGGTTCTGCAACGCGTCGAAATCCAGTTTGCCCCCGCTGATCACGACCAACTCACCATCGAGCACCGTCCCCGGCGGAAGCTGTTCGAGGGCCGGCAGTAGCTCAGGGAAATAGCGGAGCAAGGGCCTACCGTGGCGGCTATCCAGACGCGGTCGGTCCATCCCCGAACGGCTCCATATCAGTACCCTGAAGCCGTCCCATTTGGGCTCGTAACCCCAGCCCGGAGGCTGCGGGATGGCGTCAGCCACCAGAGCTTCCATCGGAACGATGGGCGGGGCAAAGGGCCATACGCCCCGCCCAGCGGAGCGGGGCGTTCGTAGGGCCTCGACATATCCAGCCGGTTCGATTGTGTCGGTCATAGTCCGCTCCGTCGTGGTCGGAGTGCGTCTGCCGGGCCACACCTGCGATAATAGCGTCGTGAGTGGAAACGATAACCACAATGATGACAAGAGTATCGGGCGGCGCACGTTCCTGGGTCTACTAGTCGCCGGTGTGCTCGCGCTCTTCGTCGGCAAGGATGTCTTTCCGGGTATAACCACGGGGGGCTCCTCGGCCGGAACTACAGTGGCCGGTGGCGGGCCGGGCGGCACCACCGACGATCCCACCGCGGGCTTTCGCATCAACACCATCAAGCAAGGGGCTCCATTCGACGAGGCCACCTGGCGACTCACAGTGGATGGGCTGGTGGGCACACCGCTCAGCCTGAGCTTCGCCGAGTTAACGGCGCTTCCCCAGACCACGGTCGTCCGGGATTTCTACTGCGTTGAGGGCTGGGGCGTCAACGGGGTCGAGTGGAAGGGCGTGCTCGTGAAGGAGTTGGTGGACCGGGCGCGTGTGAACGGGGATGCGACACATCTGCTGTTCCACTCCAGTGACGGGGTGTACACGGATTCGCTGACGCTCGAACAGGCGGATCTCGAGGATGTGTTGCTGGTGCATCAGGTGAACGGCGTACTTCTGCCGCCCGATCTCGGACAGCCCCTGAGACTCATCTACCCTGGTCACTTCGGATACAAGTACGTGAAGTGGGTCACGCGGGTCGAGGCGGTCAACGACAAGGACACCTCCATCGAAGGATACTGGGAGCAGCGTGGATACTCGGTCGATGCCGTCATCCCCTGACAGTAGGCCTCCGATGCCCGAAGCCGCGTCCCAGCCGATGGTCGACGGGATCGATGTGCCCGGCGCCGGTCGGGTGCGACGCTTCGCCGTCGCCGAGCGCCTCTCGCATTGGCTCTACGCCCTCTTCTTCATCGTCGCGTTCATCACCGGGCTGCTCATGTGGATCCCGGCGACGCGCATCTGGCTGGCCGGGACGCGGTACACCCTCTCCCAGTACCACGGCTACATCGGCGCCGCGATGGTCATCCTCCCCTTGCTTCTCTTCCTGGTGATCGATGGGAGGAGACTCGGCCGCGACGTCCGGGAGGTTGACGCGTGGAGCCGCGACGATCGGCGTTGGTTCTGGCTGGCTCTCCGCGGCTACACCTTGCGTGGTCGGCTGATGCCGGCGCAGGGTCGGTTCAACGCCGGGCAGAAGTTGAACGTCGTGCTGGTGGCGGCGATGGCGGTCGGGTTCGCGGCCACCGGGGGGATCTTGATGCACAAGCAGGACGTACCTCCCTGGCTGGTGTCGCGGGCTCTCTGGTTGCACGCCTTCCTCGCCGTATGCGCGATAGCTCTGTTCGCCGGGCATCTGGCCCATGTGTTCCTGACCAAACACGGACGCACCTATCTCGCCGGCATGATCCGGGGGTGGATCCCCGAGGAACTGGCCCGTGAGCGCCATCTGCGCTGGTGGCTGTCGGAGACCGGGAGATCACCGGGCGACACCCCGGGAGTCGTGTCCCGGCCCCCGAAGACGGGGGGCGGATCCGGTGGGGCGGGCAGCGGCACCGGAGTGTAGTAAGCTTCCCGCTCTCGCCTCTCAGGAGGCCGAAGCTACAGAAGGGAATCTGACATGCAGGTCACCAGCGACGCCGTCGTCGGTATCAGGTACACGCTCACGGATGATGAGGGCTCCATCATCGACAGCAATGTCGATCGACCCACCCTGGTCTATCTTCACGGTCACGACAACATCATCCCGGGGCTGGAGAAAGGCCTGGAGGGGGCGGCAGCCGGTGAGAAGCGCCGAGTGGACGTGGTGCCCGCCGAGGCCTACGGGGATGTGGACCCTGACCGCGTCTTCGAACTGGCCAAGAAGGAATTCCCCGAAGAGCTTCCCTTGGAAGAAGGGATGCAGTTCGTGGCCGAGACGGCCGGGGGAGACATGGCCATCACGCTCACCGAGATCCGAGATGATACGGTCGTCGCCGATGCGAATCATCCGCTTGCCGGGATGACGCTGCATTTCGATGTCGAAGTGCTCGACGTGCGGGAAGCGACCAAGGAAGAGCTGGAAGCGGGCCGCGCGTTGTCGTAGCGGTGGGATCTTGCGGGGTAGACTCCGGGAGACGGGACCGAGGATCGGCAGGAGGGACTCTACATGGGTGAGATAGTCCACACGTCGCGAATCACGATCGTGCGCGAGAACGGGCCGGTGCGGAAGGCTTTGATCGAAGGTCTGCCGGAGCCCGTCTATTACGGCATGCACGGCGGGATCAAGAAGTTCTACAAGGTAGAGCCCGAGGTGGAGCATGCGGCCACACTCGATCACATCGTGGGAGCAGTGGGTGGCTGAATGATGGGGACACTGGCCACGGCGCTGGCCAGCCGCAAGATCCCCACTCACACCGACCGCTACAAGGCGTTGGTCGAGGGAGATATCGAGAACGTGGACGGGGTGCTGCGCATCGCGCGCATCCGGGTAGACTACGATCTGAGGGTCCCTGCAGGCAAGACCGCCGAGGCGCAGGAGGTGTTCGCCTCCTATCTCAAGAACTGCCCGGCGGCGATGAGTGTCGTCGGCTGCATCGACATCATCGACAGTCTGCAGATAACGGAACTCGAAGACCGGTAGGGAGTCGGGCGCGCAGCCGCGGCGGCAGGAGCCGCGATGCGGCGCGCCTCCGCCTCCAGGCGGCGCCCCGCCGGCCGAGAGGCGAAACAGGAGGTGGGCCATGAGATGGCGTCTGCTGCTCGTCGGGTCGTTGCTCGTGGTGCTCGGCGCCGCCGCCGGCCTGGTGGCCGGCTGCGGCGACAACGCCTCCCTGGCCCAAGGCGTCCATCTCGATAGCGGTCCGATCACCGGCGTCGATCAGGACGGCGTCTGGGTCTTCAAAGGCATCCCCTACGCGGCGCCTCCGGTCGGTGATCTGCGCTGGAAGCCGCCCCAGCCGGTCGCCTCCTGGACGGAGCCCCTCGCCTGCACCACATTCGGTCCGGCGTGCCCGCAGCCCAAGGACGCCTCCGAGTTCTATCTCAGTGTGGGTCCGACCAGCGAGGACTGCCTCTATCTGAATGTATGGTCGCCCGCCCGGTCCTCCACAGAGCGGCTGCCGGTCATGGTATGGATCCATGGCGGCAGCTTCACCACCGGAGCGGGGTCCATGGACGTCTACAGCGGCCAGAACCTGGCTAGAAAGGGCGTGATGGTGGTCACCATCAACTACCGCTTGGGCGCCCTGGGCTTCCTGGCCCACCCCGCCCTCTCCGCCGAGTCGGACCGTGGAGTTTCGGGGAACTATGGGCTCCTCGATCAGGTGGCGGCGCTGCAGTGGGTGCAGAGAAACGCCGCCGCGTTTGGCGGCGACCCTTCCCGGGTGACGGTGTTCGGGGAGTCGGCGGGGGCCATAAGCATCCTTGATCTGCTCGTGAGCCCCCTCGCCGAGGGCCTGTTCCAGAGGGCCATCGCGGAGAGCGGCATCCTGCTCGATTCCGGCTTCGGCGTGTCGACAACCTCCGACCTGGCGACGGCCGAGAGGGCCGGCGAGGACTTCGCCAAGAGCCTGGGTGTCGACTCGGCCGGCGATGTGGCCGCGCAGTTGCGGGCGCTCACTCCGGAGCAACTCCTCGCCGCCGGTCCCTCCCCTGCCACCCTCCTCGAGATCGGTCTCACCTGGAAACCCATCGCGGACGGCTACGTGCTGGCCGATGCTCCCACCCGCCTCTGGGCGGCCGGGGAGCAGATGAGCGTCCCGCTGCTGATCGGGTCGAACAAGGATGAAGGCAACGCCTTCCTCGGCGGGCTGTCGATCCCGCCCGACCAGTACGACACATACATGCACAAGGTCTTCGGTCCCTACGCCGACGAGGCCCTCGCTCTCTATCCGGCGCCACAGCCCTCCGACGTTCTGCCGGCCCTCAGCCGGATGCTCACCGAGGTGGGCTTTGCCTCAACGGCCCGCTTTGCCGCCCGAGAGATGAGCGCGGTGAACACGTCGGCGGCCGCGGTCTATCTCTACCAGTTCACTCGGGTGCCGCTGAACAACCCCTTGGGTGCCTTCCATGGGGTGGAAATCCCCTATGTGTTCGGCAACACGGCACTATTCTCAGGCCTGGGAACGTTGGAGAAAGCCGACTACGACCTGTCGGCGGCCATCATGGGCTACTGGACCCGCTTCGCGGCTTCCGGCGACCCGAATGGAGGTGGAGATCCCCAGTGGCCCGCGTATCAGGCGGGCAGCGACCAGCACCTGGAGCTCGGCGACACCATCAAGACGAGCTCCGGCCTGTACAAGCAGGCGTGTGACCTCGCCGACAAGGTGAGAGGCGTGAAATAGCGGAGCCGGCTCCGATCCGGCAGCCGGCTCCGATCGCTGACGCGGCGGGAAATACCGCTCACTCCAAACTGAAGGGCGGGTACTGGTCGGTGATCAAGAGGACGGCATACGCCTGCACCCGCCATGTCCAGCGGTTCACTCCTACGACGTAGTCGAAGAGGCCGCGCGGGTATCTGCCCGTGAAGAGGATCGCGAACCAGGCGATGATCACGCAGACGACTGCCCCGATCCATAGGAACCACAGCACGATGTAGTGGGGGATGGCCAGGAACCACTTGACCAGCGGTAGCCAGCGGTTCAAGCGCATGGCGTCCGGATAGGGGAAGTCGATGAACGCCGCCTGTTCCTCGTCGGTCGACGGGTATTCATCCCGGAGCAACATCACATACGCCTGATAGCGGGCCACCAACTTCGAGAGGTTCAAGTTCCAGTCGAACCACCATCGTGGGTATTTCTGCCGGAAGAGGAGCATGAGAAGGATCGGGACGAACAGAAAGCCTCCCACCGCCCAGCCCCAGGCGTAGGTCCGGCCGTCGAAGTTGAAGCCCTCCGTCAGCAGGGCCACGATGATCCCGATGGGGATCAGCCACAGGAAGCGAAGCCCCGTGGTGAGCCGGTTGAGGTTGCGGTCGGGGTACTCCACCGTGTACGTGAGGGGGAACGGTGGTGTGGGGGCATAAGGGGGTTGAGGCGGTGGGGGCTGCGGGGGCTGCTGGGACTGCTCTGGCGGCTGAGGCTGCTGCATGGTCCACCTCCGGGATCATCGGGCATCGACGCGCACTGATAGGACGATATCATGGGGTCCATGGCGCTTGAACCGCCAACTGACCATTCGTGACCTCTCCACGTGGCCACCCCGGGTCGACCATGTGGCCGGGTCGCTTGAATGTGCCGTCCGGCTCCCGGATAATCGTTCGGCTTATACGATCACATGACTTTGGGTGTTGCATGGCTCTCGAGCGCGTTACAGATACCCGTCCGGTCGGAGCCGTGCAGACCCGGCCCATCCGTCCCGCGGCCCTTTACGGCCTGGTGTTCTTCGCCGGCACCGGGAGCATGGCCACGGAGATGTGTGCGTCCCGCCTACTGGCTCCCTATTTCGGGTCGTCCACCATGATCTGGGCGAACATCATCGGGCTGATCCTGGTGGCCCTGTCTCTCGGCTACTGGCTGGGAGGCCGGCTGGCCGACCGGTGGCCCAGCAAGCGGCTGCTCGGTTTCCTGGTCTTGGCGGGCGCGATCATCACGGCGGCGATCCCCTTCATGGCCAAGCCGTTCCTCGACGTGACCATCAACGGCATCGACTCGGTGTCCACCGGCGCCGTACTCGGATCGTTCTTTGCCAGCGTCGTCCTCTTCGTGCCCTCGGTACTCCTGCTGGGAACGGTAAGTCCGTTCGCCATCCGCATCGGCATCAGCGACATGGACAAGGCGGGGTCCACGGCGGGGCGCGTGTTCGCCCTGTCCACCGCCGGCAGCCTCATCGGTACCTTCTTTCCGGCCATCGTGACCATTCCCCTGGTCGGAACGCAGCGGACACTCATCGGGGCGGCGGTCGTGATTGCAGCTGCGGCCTGTCTTCTCCTCGGCTGGCGCTGGATCGCCCTGCCATTGGTGATCGCCGGACTCATCGCCATCCCGCCCGGTGCCGTCAAGGCGACGGCCGGTCTCTTATACGAGAAGGAATCGCGCTATCAGTTCGTCCAGGTGGTCCAGCGCGACGACGACGCCCGTCTGCTCTATCTGAACGAGGGCTTTGCCGTCCACTCCATCTGGTACCCGGACACGGTGCTCACCGGCGGGGAGTGGGACATGTTCCTGACGGTTCCACCACTCATGGACCGGCCAGTCAAGCGCATCGCCATCCTGGGGAACGCCGCAGGGACGACGGCCCGCTCCTTCGGGGTCTACTACCCTGACGTCACCATCGATGGTGTCGAGATCGACCCCGAGGTGAACGCCGTCGCCAAGAAGTACTTCGGGGAAGGGGACAATCCCCGGTTGAACGTCGTGACTGCTGACGCCCGCCCCTTCCTACAGTCGGCCGACGAGAAGTACGACCTCATCTTCATCGACGCCTACCGCCAACCGTACGTACCCTTCTATCTGGCGACGGCCGACTTCTTCAAGCTGTGCCGCGATCACTTGGCCCCTGATGGCATCGTCGCCCTCAATATCTCCACCGTGCCCGGTGACGACCGGTTGTCGCGCGGGGTTGCGGGTACGCTGGCAACCCAGTTCCCCCTCGTCATGAAGTGGCCGGCGCTGCGCTTCAACCAGTTGGTGCTGGGGTTCGCCCAGGCCTCCGACCCTGCGGTGCTGGCACAACGGGCCTCCACGGCTCCGGCCGACCTTCTACCCCTCACCGACCTGCTGGGCAAAGAGTGGACCCGGGTGGATCCTATCGCCGACTACTGGACCGACGACCGCTGCCCGGTGGAGTGGATCACCGACCGGATGATCATCTGGTACGGGGTGAGCGGCAAGGACCGGGGCGAACAGTTGCTGCCCACCGCGCCGTGAGCAAGCCTCGGCCTCGGAGCCCGGACCCCGGCGGGACGGGTGCTACTCGCAGGGATGGAGCCGCCATGCCGCCGGCGTCCGATCTGACCGCCGCCCTCCGCACTGCCCTCACAGCCGCCGGGTTCGCCCACCGGGAGGCGCCGGTCTCGGTGGCTGCCGATCTTGAGGGGATTCTCGCCGATCTGCAGGACAGGGGGGAGGTGACCGAGACCTTGTTGGCCGAATACCGGGAGAGTCTCACCTTCTCCTGCCCGAACGGGGTGGGGGAGGTCCGGGCGCTGATCGTGGTGGCCTCGCCTTCGCCTCCGGTGAAGGTCCGTTTCCACCTGGAGAGCGGCCCTTTCGAAGCGGTCATCCCGCCCACCTACATCTCGAACGACTCGCGGGAACGCGCTCTCGCCGCGATGCGATCGGTGCTGGATCCTGCGGGGTATACGGTTGCCCGGGCACGCCTGCCGCTGAAGCTGCTGGCGGTCCGTACGGGGCTGGCCCAATACGGGCGGAACAACGTGGCCTACGTCAGGAACATGGGCTCGTTCGTGCGGCTGGACGCCTTCTGCACCGATGCTCCGCTGGCCGTGGAGGACTTCAAGGGCAAAGGCAGCTGGCGCCTGAGCAGTTGCCCGCCCTGCCGGAACTGCCACCACGTCTGCCCCACCGGCTGTATCCCCTACGACGGGCAGGTGATCGACGCGGAGCGCTGTCTCACGTTCTATAACGAACACGAGGGCGAGTGGCCTGATGATCTCGATCCCATGGGGCACAATTGCCTGGTAGGGTGCGTGCTCTGTCAGGAGCGCTGCCCTGTCGACCGGGTGTATCTCCGAATCCCGAAAGTGGTAGCTGAGTTCGATCACGAAGAGACCCGATGGATCCTCTGTGATCTGCCTGCGGAGCAACTTCCGGCCGAACTGCGAGCGAAGCTGGTGGCGATCGAGATGGACGAGTACTCGACCGTGCTGGGGCGCAACCTGCGGGCGCTGGCAGCGGCGTCCGCAGCGAGAGACAGCGCCTACAACGGGTCGGCTCCTTCACGGCGCGGACGGTAGAGCCGTCGCTCTGTGGCTAGCGGGTCCGGCGTGGGCGGCCGCGCCGCCGGGCGACCTTCTGCTCCGCCCGAGTCCGGTGCGCCGGCACGATCGGTCTGCGCCAGCCGCGTGTCTCGATGCCGGTCCGGTCCCACGTCGCTGCCGCCGACGTCGCCGCCGGCCGTTCTACGATCCCGCCGCCAGCTTCTCCGCCGCCTTCTTCTCGCGATCCTGAGCGATGGCGTTGGGGTCGCCCTGCTTGAGGGCCTTGGTCGGGCAGGCGCGTACGCAGGCGGGTTCCATGCCGTGCTCGAGCCTCACGGTGCAGAGGTCACACTTCTGCATGGTACCGTCGGCCCCGAAGCGGGGCACACCGAACGGGCAGGCGATGGAACAGCTGTGGCAGCCGATGCACAGTTCGTGGTTGACCTTCACCACCCTGGTCCCGGGTTCCCGGGCGATGGCCCCGGTCGGGCAGGCCATGATGCAGGGCGCATCCTCGCAATGCATGCAGGCGATGGAGATGTAGCGGAGGCGGGCATCCGAGCCGCTGCCGCTCTCGATCTTGAAGACGTTGCGCCAAGCTGTGGGCTGATCACCCATCTCGAGGTCGTTCTGATCCATGCAGGCGACGGCGCAGGCTGAGCAGCCTGTGCAACGATCGACATCGAGGTAGAAGGCATGCTTGCTCATCGGGTCACCCCCTGGGCTCCGGAGGCGGTGGGTGAGACCTTCTTCACCGCGCAGAGCAGAGACTTGTATCCCGGGAAGCCGGACACCGGATCGAGGTAGTCACCGGGAAGCAACAGGTTGGCGTCGGCGTCGGGGTAGTCATGGTAGATCTGGACCGTCCCGGCCGGTACCAGTTCGGTGAGGTTGGCCTTCATTTCGATGGAGGTTCCCACCGGCGTCGACAGCTCGATGGTATCCCCCTGGGCGATACCGTACCGCGCGGCGTCGGCCGGGTTCATGTCGGCCATCGCCTCGTTTCGCAGGCTGCTGGTCCAGCGGGAGCGGAACATACGGGAGTGCACGAACATCGGCAGCCGGCAGCCGGTGCCCAACACCAGCGGGTAGTCGGCGGCCAGGTCGGGAGTGGAGAGGGGGCTCATGGCCGGTTCGTTGTACTCCGGCAGTCCGGTGATGCCCGGACGGTCCGAGTATTTCTCGAGCAACGAGGAAACGAACTCCATCTTGCCCGTGGGGGTCGGGAACCCCTTCGCCTCGTATTTCTTGAATCCCACGGTCATCGGCTCAGGCACGAACATCCCGCCGGGATGGGCCTTGAGTTGCGCCATGGTCATGCCGCTCGGTTCGAACATCCAGTCGAGAGCGGCATCGAAGGCCTCTCCGAAGTCGGGGGCCCCGTTCGGGAGGAACCCGCCCAGCTTCTGGGTGTGCTCTGCGTCGTAGGCTTGGTAGTCCAGCCCGAGTTTCTCGGCAAGGCCGAAGATGATGTCCGTGTCGGAGCGGGCCTCGCCCAGTGGCTCGACGGCCGGCTCGGTGTAGACCACGTACTTCTGTGGATAGGCGCGGACCTCGGTGCGCTCCACCGAAGTGGCCGCGGGGAGGACGATGTCCGCGTACTTGGCGCTGTCGGTCATCATGGGGTCGACGACCGCGACGAAGTCCATCTTCTCGAGGGCGGACAGCCAGCCGTTCGAATCGGGGAACATCCGGTAGTTGAGGCCGAACCCCACAAGGCCCCTCAGTGGATAGGGATCGCCGGTGGCCACCTGCCGCGGGAAATCCATCGCCTGGGCCTGATCGATCATCTCAGTCCAGACCGGGAAGCGCTCGGCACCGAGCCGCGGCGGCATATCGCTCCACTCGCGCGGCATCTTGAATGGTTTCTCCCTGGTAACGAAACCGGAGCCGAACTCGAGCCATGCAGGCGGCGAGGCCACATTGCCGCCGGGCACATCCCAGTTGCCGGTGAGGCCGACGAGGGCCGCAGCGGCGCGCTGGTTCTGGACACCATTGGTGTTGTGTACCACGGGGGCCGCGCTGGGCTGCATGGCAGCCGGCTTGGTGGTGGCATAGAGGATGGCGGCCTCACGGATGAGTGCCGCCGGTACCCCGGTGATCCTCTCGGCCCGTTCCAGGGTGAACGTGGCCGCGTACGCCTTGTACTCCTCGAAGCCGCGGGAGTACTGGGCCACGAAATCCTTGTCGTAGAGTCCTTCGGAGATGATGACGTTGGCCATGGCCAGGGCAAGGGCTCCGTCGGTGCCGGGCCGGATCTGCAGGTGGATGTCGGCGATGCCGGCCATGGGGGACTTGCGTGGGTCGACCACGATGAACTTCACCCCGCGTTCACGGGCGTCCATGAGCCGGCGGGCGTTGGGGGTGCCGGAATAGAATGCGTTGTTGCTCCAGACCAGCAAGCATTTGGTGTTCGCGAGGTCGGGGCCGGCCGGTTGCCCGTAGACGAGACGCCAGCCCATGGCCATGGCCGTGTGGCACGCGCTCGACTCGGTGGCGTAGTTGGGCGACCCGAACAGGAAGGCCAGCCGCTGCAGGAACGGCCGGAGTTGCTTCGGATAGCCGCAGTAGAAGAAAACCGATTCCGGTCCGCTCTCCGCCTTGAGGCGCTTCAGATTGTCGGCGATGGTGTCGAGGGCCTCGGTCCAGGAGATGGGGGCGAACTGGCCGGAACCGCGGGGTCCCACACGCTTGAGAGGCGTGCGGACCCGGTCTTCGCTGTAGACCCACTGCCGCTGAGCGGCACCTTTCGCGCAGAGCGTTCCCCCGCTGTGCGGGTTCTCGAGCGAGCCCTCCACCTTGATGATGCGCCCGTCCTTGACGTAGCAGTCGAGACCGCACTGGGTGGTGGGGTCGCAGATCGTGCAGATGGACTTCCGCACTTCGATGCCGGTTTCTTCTCCCGGGATCTTGGCCTTGATCATCCGCTGAAGCTTGTCCACGTCGCCTCCAAATCGCTTGTCGCTCCCATCGCAGCTCGTGCGAAGGCCTGTTTGGTCACCCCGGCCGTGAGGCAGCAATCAAGCAGGTTGATACCCACCAGATGTCCCTCCTGCCATAGCCGGATCTGCCAGGCATCACCGTTGCGGGTGATGCTCACGTCGTCGTAGTCGTCCACACAGCCCACGCTCGCGAACAGCATATGGGCGACGTGGGTGATGTTGTGGGGAAGTCCGCCCGGATAGTCGGACGGCGCGCCGGCCAAGCTCCTGCCGGCGGCCCGGCCCTGATAGCGGGCACTCGACCACAGTCCGATTATCTCATGACGCCCCGATAGCACGTTCTTGCCCTGGGCCACGTCGCCGGCGGCATAGAGGGTGGGGATGCTCGAGCGCATCTGCGTATCCACCAATATGCCCGTTCCCATATCGACCTGGCCGGGGGTGAGGAACGACAGGGCCGGACGGTTGCCTGTGCACACGATGAGAATATCGGCTTCATCCTGGGCGGCGGAGTCCTCGCACGCAGTGCCTCCCGCTCCGCCCGGGTCGGCTGCGCCTGGGAGCGCGCCGAAGTCCAGTCTGAGCCGAGGGGCCGGACCGGCGGCATCTAGGTGGTCGGCGGACGCCGGGTGATTTGTGCCGGCTCTGCTCTCGCCGCCGCCGGCCGGCTTCGTCACCTGTACACCTGCCAGCGCGGCGCCGAGCCGGAGTTCGTAGCCTTCGGCAAGCAGGTGCGCCTCCATGACGTGTGCCGCCTCCGGATGAGCGGCCAGGGGCAGGATCGAGGCTTCGCGCTCGATCAGCACCACCTCGAAGCCCAGGTCGTGAAGAGCGGCGGCGATCTTGACGCCCGCAAAGGAAGCTCCGACCACGGCGGCGCGCGGCGCTCTTTGTGCGGCGCGCCCAGTGTCCTCTGCGGTCTTCGCCCTGCGCCATCGGGCCAGCAGGCCGTCCACGGCCTCCTTGACCACCAACGCATCGCCCAGCGTTTGCAGCGTGAACACCTGCCGCGGGGAGGATGTGTCGGCCACAGCCTCACGCAAGCCGGTCACCGGCGGCACCGCCGGCCGTGCCCCCGTGGCCACGAGGCAGCGCTCGTAGCGGTAGGTCTCGCCCGCGGCTGTCTCCAGCTCGCGGGCCTCCGCATCCAACCTGGTGACGGCACAGTCGAGGTGCGCGTGGACCCCATTGAGAGCGTAGAAGGAAGGGGAATCTCCGAAGGGGAACGCCTGCTCGAGCGGGATCTTCCCGCCAACGAGGTAGGTTCCCAGCATGGGGTTGTATGGCCCGTGCCCGTTGTCGGCGAAGAGGTGGATGGGCTCCCGGTATCCCCCGGCGCGGAGGGCCAGCACTGCTTCCGCCGCAGCGCCCCCGTTACCGATGATGGTGATTGGCAGTGTAGAAAAGGTCACCAAGATAGAATACTACTATCCCTTACGCACCTATCGACGCCTGTCCCGCGTGCCGGTAACGACAGACACGAAGAACGAAAAGACGCTGATGATTATCGCCCCCAGCAGGGCGCTCCAGAAGCCGTCCACGTGGAAACCGAGCCCCAGCCCGTGCTCCGAGATGTACGAGGCGAGCCATAGCATCAACCCGTTTATCACCAGCGTGAACAAACCGAGGGTGAGCACGATCAGGCCGCAGGACAACCCGGAGACGATCGGCCGGATGAACGCGTTCACCAGGCCGAGCACCAGGGCCACCAGGAGCAATGTCCATACCCGGTGGCTCCCGGTGAGGGTGATTCCGGGAACGAGCCAGGCCGCGACTGCCACGCCACCAGCGCTTATGGCCCAACGGAGGAGGAGGCGGAGCAGGCGTTTCATGGCCGCGAGGGTACCACGACAGGTGCGGATTCCGATACGGGAGCCGCACAGAGGGGCGGCTGCGCCAGGCGCTCCAACCCTTGGGCCGGTCGGGGCCGGCGCTACTCTTTGAGCAACGCTTTGCCGATGTCCCAGGCCGAGCCTACCCGCTCGCCCAGGCCCCAGTAGCTGTTGTCGGGCATGGTGAGCACGAAGGGACGCAGCTTGGCGGGATCGATTCTGCCCTCGGTGAGCACGCTCTCGGTGGCGTAGACGTTCAGTACCTCCGCGATGAACACATAGTCGTGCGGCAGGTCGATGGTCTGACTGACCCGGCACTCGAGGCTCACCGGACACTCACGCACCATCGGGGCCGACTCCAGTGCCCCTTTGAAGATCTCGACGTGCGCGCTCTTGTCTTCCTGGTCGCCGTGGACAAGCCCCAGGTAGTCCACGAGGACCGCCTGGTCCACGCTGGGATAGCTCAGGCTGAACTCGCCGGATTGGCGGATGCCTTTGGCCGTATGTTGCCGCTCGCCGAGCGACAGAGCCAGGAACGGCGGGTCGGAATGGACCTTGGTGAGCCAGGCCGCTGTCATGAAGTTGGGCTTGCCGTCGGTGACCGCCCCGACGATGACAACCGGCATCGGGTAGATGTCGAAATGTCTGCCGATGTTCTTCTTGGCCATCCGTGTCCTCCCTTCGCTCTGTCTCTACCTGCCGTGCTCGGCTGTCAATCCGCTTCCGGAAGGACCTCCGCAGCTGCTTCCGCTGCCGCCTGGCGGGCCAATTCGTGGTGCGGCGCCGTGCCTCGAATCGTTATGGCCCCCACGATCGCTCCGGCGAGGACCACCGCCGCGGCATACCAGAAAGCGTTATGGATCCCGTCGGTGAACGTGACCCGGAAGGTCTGCATGATGGCGTCGATATCGATACCCGCGGCCTTGGCCGCGGCCATGTCGGCGGCGCTCGGACCGCCGCTCTGTCCGGCCATCTCCAACACCTTCTGCATCACGGCCGGGGGGAGATTCATGTGGACGAGAGCGGCCGCGAACTTGGCCGTGTAGGCGCTGGTCACCACCGCGCCGAGGACGGCGATGCCGAACACCCCGCCCACCTGCCTGGTGGTGTTCAGCGTCGCCGATGCCATCCCGGCTCGGGCCTGCGGTACCGTGCTCATGACGGCGGTGGTCATGGGGCTCATCACCAGACCCAGGCCGGTGCCCATGATCGTCAAGATGAACCAGTACAGGTGATAGGGAGTATCGGCCTGCACCCGAGTGAACCCGATGAAGGCCCCGCCTATCAGCACCATGCCGACGGTGATGGGGATGCGCGCCCCGATGCGCGACACCACCCGGCCCGAGACGATGGCCGATACCATGACCGCAAGCGTGGAGGCGAGCATCCGGATGCCCGCTCTGGTGGCGGAGAACCCCTGGACCTCTTGCAGGAACAGGCTCATGAAGAGCATCAGCCCGAAGAAGCCGAAGCTCACCAGCAGGCCCACCAGGTTGGCCCCCAGGAATGTGATGTTCTTGAAGAAGCTCAGCTGCAGAAGGGGACTCCTCGTCCGGCTCTCCCACAGCCCGAAAACTCCGAGCACGACCACTCCGCCTGCGAGGAGGGCGATGATCGTCGCCGACCGCCACCCGTAGGTGTTCGCCTCGATGAACGCGAACGTCAGCCCCGCTAGCCCGACGACCGCCAATATCTGCCCGAGGACGTCCAGGCTGCGTCCTTCCGGGTTCTTTGACTCGGTCACCACCACGATCGTGATCACGAACGCGATCACCCCGATCGGCACGTTGATGTAGAAGATGCTCTGCCAGCCCCAGCCCTGCACCATAACGCCGCCGAGGGCCGGGCCGAGGGCCAAGGCTATACCCGACACCCCTGCCCAGATCCCGATGGCCTGCGCTCGCTCCCGCGGGTCGGTGAAGGTGTTGGTGAGGATGGCCAGCGTCGCCGGCAACATGATGGCGGCGCCGACTCCCTGCACCGCCCGGGCGGCGATGAGCAGGTGGATGCTGGGGGAGAGGGCGCACATCAGCGACGCAAGCGTGAAGACGGTCATGCCGCTCAGGAAGGTGCGCTTGCGGCCGTAGAGGTCGCCGAGGGTCCCCCCGGTGAGCATGAGAGCGGCCAGTGACAGGATGAAGGCGTCGACGATCCACTGCAGTTCGCTCAACCCTGCACCCATCTGTTCCTGGATGGTCGGTAGGGCGAGGTTCACCACCGTGTTGTCGAGCATCACCATGAACAGCCCGAAACAGATGGCGCCAAGCGTGAACAGCTTGGTCCGCCGGTTCTCCTGGAACAACGAGGTCTACCTTTCTTCGGCGATCCGACCGTCGATCCCCACGACGACGGTCCTGACCGGAAGGTCCACCCCCGCGATCGCGACCGCCTGCCTGACCATGCGCTCCAGGCCGGTGCAACAGGGCACGGTCATGATGGCGATAGTCAGCGACTTGATATCCGCGTCCCGGATGAGGGCCACCAGTTTGTCCAAGTACGGCCCTGTCTCGTCCAGTTTGGGGCAGGCGACCACCATCTTGTGGCCCTTGAGCAGGGTGGAGTGGAAGCTTCCCAGGGCGAACGCGGTGCAGTCCGCGGCTACGAGCAGGTCGGAACCCCGGAAGTAGGGCGCGGCCGGGGAGATGAGGTGCAGTTGGACGGGCCACTGGGTGATCTCGGAGCGGGCGGGCGCACCCGTCCCGGCGGCAGCGCCTTCAGCCTCCGCACTTTCGGCTTCCGGTCTGTGCACAGCCTCCACCGCTTCCGTGCCGCGGGCGCGTTTGACGTGCTCCACCGTCGCCTCGTAGTTGTAGGCGTCGACGTCACGTTCGATGATCCTGAGCGCGTCGGTCGGGCAGACGTTCAGGCACATGCCCATACCGTCGCAGTACAACTCCTTGACCAGTACGGCCTTGCCTTCATCGTCGAGCTCGAGGGCGGCCTCGTCGCAGGCGGTGGTGCACACGCCGCATCCGTTACACAGGTCGCGGTCTATCTCGATGATCTTACGCTTGGCCATGTATCCCCCCCGCGGCCGCCCGCAGGGCGGCCCGACGTCAGTTGATCCTGATCCCGTAGATCTTCTGCCCGCGAGTCCCTACCACGATGGTGTCGTTGAACACGGCGGGCGATGCCTCTATGTTGCTGCCAAGGTTGATGGTGTCCACAATCTTTCCCGTGGCGCCCTCGAGCAGGAACATGTTGCCGGCGGTGTCGCAGGCGACGATGTAGGACTTGCCCTCAGGCGTGTACACGGCCACCGGCGAACTCCACATGTACTGTTTGGTCTCCGTCCGCCAGACCTCTTCGCCGGTCTTGCGGTCGAGCGCGACGATGATACCGCTGTTCACGCCGGGCGTGCGGGCGATGGCATAGATAACGAGGTCGGCGATGTCGTGCTGACCGATGATCCCGGTATCCTGCACGCCCCCCGACACATCGAGGACGGTGTAGCAGGGGAAGGGCTCGCTCTCCCACACGATCTCTCCGGTGGCCGCGTCGATCTTCCACACCGGGATGTCGCCCTTGCGCGGATCGCCGGTGCCCTGGGCCGTCTCGTGCAGCGACGTGGAGATGTAGATGTAGCCGTGGCCGTTCTCTTCGGCGAACAGTGGCGACGAGTTGGTGTCGTCGAGGACGTTCTGCACCCACACCAGCTTCATGGTGTTCAGGTCCCAACAGAATAGCTTGCCGCCGTTGTCGGCCACGTAGTAGTAGTTCTTCCAGGCCACGGCCGAGTCTTCCATGCCCCAGAGCGGCGACTTGGTGTTCGTGCCCGTGTCCTTGTAGTCCGGGTTGGAATAGTTGGCCTTGACCGAGACATCGGGGTCGATGCTCAAGGTGCCTGCCTTCTTGTCGAAGTCGGTGTTCAGCTTGACCGTCCACAGGACGCCGTTCTCTCCGGGCTCGATGAAGGTATCCGACTTGACGTCGAACAGGGCGCTGGAATCGAAGGCGTACCAACTGCGGTAGGAGGCGGCATCAGGCTTCTGCCCGAACGAGTAGATCTCGCTCTGATCGATGAGGCTGTACAGCCTGATCCTGGCGCTCTGCTTGCCTGGGGAGCCGTCCCCGTGGCCGGCGAACAGGATAGGGGTTCCATCCGGATACAGGCTGGCAGTGCCCTTGAAGGTACCGCCCTTCGATACGATCGGGGAGCGGGTGTAGCTACCATCCTCCAGATCCAGGAAGTAGATCTTGCCGTCCAGGCAGGGGTAGATGATCTCCGTGAGGTCTTTCTTGTCCTTCTTGCTGTCCTTGATGTTCATGATCTGCTTCAGATCGTCCGGCCACTTGACGATGAGGGGCTGCCCCGTCCACCCGCTTCCGGTCCACGCTCCTTTGCCGCTGCCCTTGGTGATGGAACCGGTGGGCACGCTCCACAACACATCAAGCTTGGCCGTCTTGATGTCGGCCGTACCGTAGTTGGCCCCCGACCGGTAGTTGTCACCCCGGAAGGTGACGATCCCCTCAAGGCTGCTGTAGTCCTCGCCGGAACCGAAGTCGATGGGATCCTCCCGGGTGAAACTCGCTATGCGGTCGTTGGCTCTGAACAGGTGGACCGTCATGTCGAAGTCGCTCGGCTTGGTCCCGTCGACCGGCGCCACGGTCATCTCGATGCCGCCGCCGGAACCTTCGCTCGACGCGGTGGTCGAATCAGACCCTCCCGTGGAATCGGCGGTGGACGTGCCGGACCCTTGTGAGCTGCCCGTGGCCTGAGACGATGAAGTGTTCCCCGCGGTTGTCGCTCCCGTGGATTCATCGTTGCCTCCCCATAGGAAAACGAAGGCCACGATGATCAGGGCCACGACCGCAACGGAGGTGATCGCGAACGCGAGTCGGCGGCGGGCTAGCTGCTTCTGTCTGCGTCGGGTGGACGAGTAGATGGAGCGCTGATATGGATCCATAGTGTGAGACTCGCTCTCTCTCCGGCGAAAGCTGCTACGGACAGCCGGTTTGCGGCATTCTACCAAGAACCGGGGACCGGCGGCCCCTGCTTGCCCCTCCCCGGGAGGTGGAGACGGCAACAGGGGGAACCCCGTTCCCCAGGCCGTGCGCAGTCCCCGATCGCCCGTAGGTTCTTTGCATTCTCGTTATGTTCCCTGCGCCGTCTCAACATCCTGTCTCCCGCCGCGAACCTGCCGATGTGAGCGTCGCTGTCGACGCGCAGCGGAGTGACTGTGCCCGTTGGGAGGAACGCGGCGGGCCGCCGGGAAGAAGGCCGGCCGCCGGGGGGAAAGGTCCGTGGTTCTCACCGCGCCGGGAACACCTGGCACGTTCCATTGTGCGATGCCACCCGCAGCGGGTAGTCGAACAGGGCGGAGAGGGTCTCCGAGGTAAGGACGTCTTCCCGGAGTCCGTCGGCGAGGATCTCGCCGTTTTTGAGCAGGACCACGCGCCCGATCTGGGCAGGGATCTCGTGGATATGGTGGGTGACGAGCAGCACCGTGGTGCCGCCGCGCATGAGTTCCTGGAGCAACGCGCGATAGAGGAACGATGTCCTCGGATCGAGGCCGGAGGTGGGTTCGTCGAACAGAAGCGCTCGTGGGTCGTTGATGAGCGCCCTTCCCAGGAGAAATCGGCGCTGTTCGCCCGTCGACATCCCGCCGAAGGCTCGATCCCGGAGTGCGGCGATGCCGAGCCTTTCCATGATCTCCTCCGCCTTGCCTCGCTCGCTGTCGCCGAAGACCTGATGCCGCCAGGTATCGGTGCTGGAATAGAGGCCGGAGAGGACGACGTTGAGGCCCGAGGCGCCGGCAAGGTAGTCGCGCTGGACGTCGTGGGAGACGATGCCCAGGTGGGAGCGGAGATCCCAGACGCTCCATCGTTCTCGGCCGAGCACCTCGAGGCGGCCGTCCTCCGAGTGGACCGGCCGCACCTCTCCGGAGATCAACTTGAGCAGCGTCGACTTGCCGGCTCCGTTCGGCCCGAGGATGGCAGTGCTGCACCCCTCCTCGATCCGCAGGCTGAAGCCGGCAAACACCTTGTGCGGGCCGCGAAACACGGTGACGTTGTGGATGTCGACGAGTGGCGCCACGGTCGGTTGCCCCTATTTCGCTTTGGGTATGTCGTCCGCATAAGGTAGCAGGGCCCGCATCCCTGCGAGGAAGGAGGGTCGGTGAGATGAGAGCCGACATGGTCTCCGGCGCGGTCTTCCCCGACTACGAGCTGCCCGATCAGGACGGCGCGCGACGGAGGCTGTCCGACCTGCAGGAGGGCCACCCGATGTGCCTCGTCCTCGCTCGGGGCCACTACTGACCTCGCGATCACCGTCAGCACGTGCTGCTGGCCGAGATGGAGCCGGAGATCCGTGTGTCGTATTCCCGAATGGTGACGATATCCACCGATGAGATCCTGGTCTCCCGGGAGTGGCGCCTGGGCTTGGGAGTGTGGTGGCCGTTCCTCTCCGATCCGCAGCGGGGGATACAAAAGGATCTCGACATCAAGGAATACACCGATCCGTATCACGATCCCATGGTCCCACACACGATCATGCTCGAACCCGGGCTTGTCATCCACAAGATCTACAACGGCTACTGGTTCTGGGGGCGGCCGACGCCAGGCGAGATACGCTTGGACCTCCGGGCCATCAGCGAGAAGCATCGCCCCGACTGGGACCTCTCCGATCCAGAGACCAGAGCCCGCTGGGAGCGGGGCGAGAAGGAGTACTTCTTCCCCTACGGCAAGACAAGGTCCTGAATCGCCCGGAGGCAGGCATGGGCGACTGGCGCCAGGCCCGTGCCCAAGCGGTGAGACCGGTTAGCTCCCCTGCCCGCTGGGTACCCCCTTTGGATAAGAACTGGACCGGCAGAGGTACAATCGTTCGAGTATTCCGAAGAGAAAGGGGAGTCAGGTGGGTTTTGAAAAGTCGCTCCCGGCATGGCGCGTGCCGCGACGCGCCCACCGGGGTCCGGCATCCGGACCGCGAGGGCGGTACCGGCTCATCGTCGCGACGTTGCTCGTGGTCCTGATCGCGTCCCTTACCGTTTCCGCCTGTGGCAGCTCGGCCCAGACCAACGCCACGCAGACCGGTCCGAACAGCACCGATACCCAGGCGGGTGGCGCGAACACCACCGCCACAGGAGGGGCGACCGCACACACGGGCGGGTCGATCGTCATCGCCACGGAGCCTGGAGCCTCGCGCGATCCTGCGGTAGCCAGTGCCCGTTCGGACATCCTCCTCAACCAGCAGATCTACGACTGGCTTGTGGACATCGGTCCGAGCAGCACTCTCGTTCCGGCGCTCGCCACGTTCTGGGACTCCGCTGATGGCAAGATCTGGACGTTCACTCTTCGCTCCGATGTGAACTTCTCGAATGGGGAGCCGTTCTCAGCCGACGACGTCGTGTATACGTTCAAGCGGCTGCAGGATCCCAACGTCGGTTCGCCGTTGGCGTCGAACCTCAAGGACGTCACACGCATCGAGGCAGCGGACCCGGGACGGGTGGTGTTCACGCTGAGCGAAGCCAATCCTGAATTCCCGAGTGAGGTTGCCGACTATCACGCGGCGATCCTCTGCGCCTCCGCAGGTGATCCGGCGACGAACTGGGTGGGGACCGGGCCCTTCGTCCTCGACTCGTACGTGGCCGAGGACCGGGCGGTGCTCAAGAAGAATCCCGAGTACTGGATGAAAGATGGAGACGGCGTCATTCTGCCGTATCTGGACCAGGTCACGTTGGTGTTCTCACCTGATCTGGCCGGCCAGGTGAATGCGCTGCAGGGGGGGCAGGCGCAGTTCGTCGCCGGTCTTACCTCCGAACTGGTGGCCGCCATCAAGGCAGATCCCGATCTGCAGGTCATAGAGGGGCAGTCGAGCGCGTTCCACTATGTAATCCATATGCGCTCGGACGCCGGTCATCCCGCAGCCGATGAGAGGATCCGCCAAGCGCTGCAACTGGGCACCGATCATCAGGGGCTGATAGACCAGGTTCGGCCGGGATTGGCGGTGGTCGGTAACGGGACGCCGGTGGGTCCCAGCTACGGCGACTACTACCTGGACGAGCCGCCTGTCTATGACCCGGCCAAGGCGAAACAGCTGCTGACCGAGGCGGGCGCGAGCGACCTCAATATCACCCTCTATGCCCAGAATGCCCTGGAGGTCCCTGCGATCGCGACGGTGTGGAAAGAACAGATGAAGGCCATCGGGGTGACGGTGGACATCAAGACCGTCCCGCCCGACGTCTACTACGGCGAGGGGGACGGCAGTTGGCTCAAGGTGGATTTCGGCATCACTGAGTGGGGAGCCCGGGCCACTCCGCTCGCCTACTTCAACGCCGCCTATGTGACCGGAGCCGCGTACAACGAGTCGCACTGGAGTGACGCGGAGTTCGACAGCGTGGTCGCGCAGCTGAGCAGCGAACTGGATCGGGAGAAGCGGATCGAACTCTACAGACAGGCCCAGCAGATCATGATCGACCGGGGACCGGTGATCGTGCCCTTCTTCGAAACGGCGGCCGCGGGCGCGAGCGCAGCTCTTCAGGGAGTCGTCCTGGCCCCGGACTGGTCGCGCACCACGTTCCGGACCGCCTACCTCAGCCAGTGATGGAGGCGACGGCTCGAAGGGCGACGATCTGAGCGGTTGAGGAGGGAGTGCGATGAGGCCGGTGGCCGAACGGCGCATCGTGGCGCCCCGGCGCGGTCTGGCCGCCACCTACTGGAATAGGCTTCGTAGCCAGCCGGTCGGTCTGGCCGGCGCGATGGTGTTTGCCTTCTTCCTCCTGATGGCCCTGTTCGGCCCTCTTCTCGCCCCCTACGGCTATGCGGACCAGAGCGTCGCCGAGCGGCTGCAGGCGCCGAGTCTTCAACACTTCTTCGGCACCGACAACTTCGGGCGCGATGTGTTCAGCCGAGTCCTGGTCGGTACTCGGGAGGTCTTCTTCCTGGGAGGACTGGGAACGGCGTTGGCGGCGATCATCGGTACGTCTCTCGGGCTGGTGGCCGGCTATGCCGGCCGGCTGTGGGACGAGGCAATCATGCGCCTGCTCGACGTCCTGCTCGCCTTCCCCGCCCTCCTCCTCGCCATGGTTCTTCTCGCGACCACTGGAGGCTCGGAGCTCGACCTCATCCTCGTCATCACCGTCGTCTACATCCCGCTCTTCGCCCGTATCGCGCGCAGCATGGTGCTCGATCTGCGCACGCGGGAGTTCGTGGAAGCCGCTCGGCTGCGCGGGGAGAGACGGGCGCACATCCTGTTCCGCGAGATGTTGCCGAACGCCGCGCCGCCGCTCATAGTGGAAGCCTCAGTTCGTTTCGCCTACTCGATCTTCCTGGTGGCCTCTCTCGGCTTTCTTGGTCTCGGTCTTCCTCCGCCCTCGCCGGATTGGGGGCTCATGGTGAACGAAGCCCGAACCTTTCTTGACGTGGCTCCATGGATGTTGATCGCTCCAGCGGCGGCCATCGCCCTCCTTGTCATCGGCACAAGCCTGATGGCCGATGCTCTTCGTTACGTGTTCAGTCCACCGGGGACCGGCCGGGCGTCGAGATGAAGAGCAGAGAACAGACGGGTATGGGCGCTGAGATAAACCGAGCGGCGGAGTCGAACCCCGTCCTGGCTACGGACCGTCTGTCGGTGACCTACCGCGCGGAGGAGGGCCACCTTCCGGCCGTCAGGGGCGTCAGCCTCGAGGTGCAACGAGGAGAGTCGTTGGGGCTGGTGGGAGAATCGGGCTCCGGCAAGACGACCTTCGCCTTCGCGGCGATCGGGTATCTGGCCCAGGACGCGCGTGTGGAGGGGACTTCCCGCGTTCACGGCGTCGACCTTCTTTCCGTATCGAGGAGGGAGGCCAGGGGCCTGTGGGGGTCCACGATCGGGTCGGTCGGCCAGAGTCCCCAAGAGGCCTTCAATCCCAGTCTGACGATCGGGCGGCAACTGGACGAGATGGGTATCCGGCACCTGGGTCTTGGACGGGGCGCAGCGCGCGAGGCGTCTCTGGACATGCTTGCGCGAGTGGCTTTGCCCGACCCCCGCAAGGTCGTGGAGCGCTATCCGCATCAGCTGTCGGGCGGGATGCTCCAGCGTTGCGCGATCGCTATGGCCCTGCTTCCCCGGCCGCGACTTCTCATCCTCGACGAGCCCACTACGGCCCTCGACGTGACCACTCAGGCTCGCATCCTCGAGCTCCTCGCCGACCTGGGGCGGGAGTTCCGTCATGCCATCCTCTACGTCACCCACAACCTGGGAGTGGTCTCCCGCTTCTGCGATAGGGTGGCGGTGATGTATGCCGGCGAGGTGCTGGAGCAGGGGGAGGTGGCGGAGGTGTTCCCCCGGCCTCTCCATCCTTACACAGCCAACCTGCTCCGCTGCATACCGCGGCTCGGGAGCTCTCCAGCAGAGGGCCGGCTGGCCACGCTGCCGGGGCGGCTGCCATCGCTCCTCGATTTGCCTCCGGGCTGCCTTTTCGCGCCCCGTTGCCCACTGGCGGAGCAAGAGTGCACCGTCGCCCGGCCACCTCTGGTACAGGTCGGGGGCGGCAGTCTGAGCTCCTGTTTGCGCTGGGAGGTATTGACCGAGGAGCGAGGCCGGGAGGCGGCCGTTCACACCCGAGGGACCTCCAAGCAGCCGATGCACGGCCTCGGCGAAGTCCCTGTCAGGGACGGCGGCCGGCCGGCCATGCCGGCCGCCGCCCCCCCGCTCCTGACCGTCCGGGATGCCGTCAAAGATTTCACTGTTCGCCGTCCCAGAGGAAGCATACGGGCGGTGGACGGGGTGAGCCTCTCCTTCGAGGAGGGGAGGACGTTCGGACTGGTGGGCGAGAGCGGCAGTGGGAAGACCACGCTGGCCCGCATGGTCGCGGGTCTGACCCCGCCCAGCTCGGGCGAGATGTCCTTGTCCGGGGATAGGCTGCATCCGCATGTCGACCGACGGGCCCGAGATGTCCTGCGGAGCCTGCAGATGGTCTTCCAGAGCCCGGACCAGTCTCTCAATCCGCGGCACACAGTGCGGCAGGAACTGGTCCGGCCTCTGATGTTGCTGGGTGGACTCGGCAAGCGGGAGGCGCGCGAGCGCGCCGAGCGGTTGGTCGAAGCGGTCGCCCTTCCGATCTCCTACCTCGATCGTTACCCCGGGGAGTTGAGCGGTGGCGAGAAACAGAGAGTGGCCATCGCCCGGGCCTTCGCCGCCGGTCCCGAGTTGGTGATATGCGACGAGCCTGTCTCTTCGTTGGACGTCTCGGTGCAGGGAGCCCTGCTCAACCTTCTGGTTGATCTCCAGGACGAAGCGGGCACCGCCTATCTGCTCATCTCTCACGACTTGGCGGCCGTGCAGCACGTGTCGCACCTGATCGGGGTGATGTATCGGGGCAGACTGGTGGAGCAGGGAGAAGCGGCCGAGGTGATGTCCCCGCCCTACCACCCCTATACCGAAGCGCTGCTGAACGCGGTACCGGACCCCGGTGCCGTTCGCAGCCTCCCGGTAGACGGGAGCCGCCTGCAGGGGAGCCACCCGCCCCTCTCTTACGAAGAGCGATCGGACGGGCAGATCGCCACGGGGTGTCCGTACCACGATCGCTGCCAACGCTACGCCGGAGATGTGTGCCGGGACAAGGAACCTCCGTGGAGGACAGGGGGAAAGGGTGGCTCTCACGGCCTCCGCTGTCACATCTCCCTCGGCGAACTGGCCGCCCTGCAGCAGGTCGCCGGAAGGGGATCGAGCAGCACGGCGGGGCCCGCGGTGGTCCCGGTGTCCGGTGAGGAGCAAGACCCCGCGGGCGGGGCGCAGCCCCGACCGGGGCCGCGGGCCCCGGAACGTCAACGCAGGAGGCCCCGCGCAATGACCACCATCATCGACGTCACAGCACGGCAGATCCTCGACTCCCGCGGCAACCCCACGGTCGAGGTCGAGGTCGAGCTCGAGTCCGGCGCCGTCGGCCGCGCCGACGTGCCCTCCGGCGCCTCCACCGGCGAGTACGAGGCCGTCGAACTGCGCGACGACACCGGCGAGTACCTGGGCAAGGGCGTGCGCGCCGCCGTCGATAACGTCAACAGCGTGATCGCCGAAGAGATCGTCGGCTTTGACGCCACCGATCAGCGCCTCGTCGACCGCATGCTCATCGAGCTCGACGGCACGCCCAACAAAGCCAAGCTCGGCGCCAACGCCATCCTCGGCGTCTCACTGGCGACCGCCTACGCAGCCGCCATGGCTCTCGAGCTGCCGCTCTACCAGTACGTCGGCGGCGTCAACGCCTTCACGCTGCCGGTGCCCATGATGAACATCATGAACGGCGGCAAGCACGCCGACAACAACGTCGACCTGCAGGAGTTCATGGTCATGCCGGTCGGCGCCGAGAGCTTCGAGGAGGCGCTGCGCATCTGCGCCGAGGCCTACCACAGCCTCAAGAGCGTACTGAAGAAGAAGGGCCTCAGCACGGCGGTCGGCGACGAGGGCGGCTTCGCCCCGGACCTGGGCAGCAACGAGGAGGCCATCCAGGTCATCATGGAGGCCATCGACGCCGCCGGCTACGAGCCCGGCGCCGACGTGCGCATCGCCCTCGACCCGGCAGCGTCGAGCTTCTACGACGCCGCGAAGGAGCGCTACGTGCTCGCCGGCGAGGACCGCGAGCTCACCTCGGCCGAGATGGTCGACTATTACGGCGCCCTCGTCGACAAGTACCCGATCGTC
>CAZWAR010000030.1:0-28012 GCA_964631965.1 uncultured Gaiellales bacterium | reverse complement strand
GCGGTGTCGATGACGAATACCTTCTTGCCCATGGTTACCTCCCCTCCGTGATCCAACTAGTGAAGCGGAGGCCGGAAGCCGGATCGTAGTCCCGCTCGAACGCCTTCGGATACTTGGTTCTCCACTCTTCCATCTGTGCCATGGACACTTTGGCCACGTCGGCGAGGTAGCCGCTGGTCGCCTGACCGCCGGCGTGTTTGGAGGTCAGGCCCTTGGGCGAGATGACGTTGATGGCGCCGCCGCGGTCGAGGGTGAAGTCGTCGTCGATGAAGTCGGCGCGGGCCCCGTGGTCCGCCGAGATGACGCCGGGCATGATGCGTTCCCACACGAGGGCGCCGCAGAGCACGGTACCGCGTTCATTGAAGACCTTGACGATGTCGCCGTCCTTGATTCCCCGTGCTTCGGCGTCGGCGGGGTTCATCCAGCACGGTTCGTACCAGTAGCCATCCCAGCCCTTGACCTTGCCGGTGACCGCTTCCTTGGTCCAGGGGATGTCGTCTCCCTGGGCGTGGGTGCGCCAGCGGCCGTGGTTGGACATCACCAGCAGCGGGTAGACCCGGGCGCGGACGCTGGAGATGCGCTCGTCGTGAGTGATGCCCTTCTCGATCCACTTCGGGATGCCCGGGCGCTCTTCGTCGGTGGGGAAGGCTCTCTCCAGGCTCTCCGACCAGAACTCGAGCTTGCCGGTGGGCGTCGGGATCGGGTTGGCCTCCGGGTCTTTCCAGAACTCGTACAGACCGGCCGGCCATTTCTCCCAGTCGGGAGCCACCGGCAGCACCGTGTACTGTTTTTCCTTGAACTCGTCCCACGGAGTCACGGTGTCGAACTTCATGCCCTCGTAGGTGCCACGGACGAGTTCTTCATCGCTGAAGCCCTCGGTAACCAGGTCGAGCTTGCCCATCTTCTCAGCGACGGCGCACACCACGTGGTAGTCGGTGCGGGCTTCGCCCACGGGGTCGATGGCCCGGTTCATGAGGATGACGCTCTGGAAGCTGTCGCCCTCGCGAATGCACGGCGAAATATCGTCGCATTCGAGGGTGGTGGTCACCGGGAAGATGATGTCGGCAGCGAGGGTGTCGTTCTCGAGCCAGGGATGCTGAGCCACCACGCACTCGATCTTCGGGTTGCGGAAGGCTTCCATGACCTCCCCGCCGCCGCCCCAGCAGGTGACCCGGCAGGGGGTGTCGGTCCACATCATGTGGATCTCGGTGCCGCCGTCCTCTTTGGCGATGGGATACTCGTAGCGCTTGTACTGATCGGACACCGGCTCCTCGTGGCCGCCGGTACCCCAGAACTCCACCTTGCCGTCGCGGATGGCCTCTTCGATGAGGACCTTGGGGATCATCTGTTTGCCCCAGGCGGTCGGCGTGCCCCGGTGGGGTTTCAACAGGCGCTCGCCAAAGGGGGTGCTGGTGAGGTTGGCGAACGGTCCCATGTGGTCGGCGCCGCCGGTGATGATGTTCTTCGGCATCCCGGTGTAGGCCACCTGGGCCTGATGGACGCCCGGCTTGCCGAGGCCCTGCATGCCGAGAAGGACGCACTCGAGGCGGGCCGGCTCGGTGGAATAGGGGCCGCGGGCCATGCCGCCGCCGAAGTAGTGGCCGATAGTGACGATCTTCTTGGCCCAGTCGCGGGCCAGGGCCTTGATGGTCCAGGTGGGGACTCCACACTTGGGCGAGGCCCAGGCCGGGGTCTTCGGAACGCCGTCTTCCTCACCCAGGACATACGCCTTCATCTTGTCGAAGCCCACGGTGTGGGTCTCGACGTAGTCCTTGTCGTAGGTGCCCTCAGTGATCCAGGTGTACATGACGGCCAACTGGAGGGCGGCGTCGGTGTTGGGGAGGATGGGGATCCATTTGTCGGCGTGGACGGCGGCTGCATAGTTCAGGTCGGGGTTGACATAGACCTGCTTGATGCCGATCTCCGTCCAGAAGTAGAGCAGTCGGCTGGCGAACTGGCCGCGGAACCCCCAGGTGGTGGTCTCGGGATCGCCCCCCCACATCACCACCATGTCGCTGTTCTCGCAGATGTCCTTCACGATGTTGTCGTTGGGGGCCATCATCCCGATGAAGCCCTTGCCCCACACGTGCTTGGAGCCCCAATACCAGCCTTCCCAGCTGTCGGGGTTGCGGATCTGCTGGGTGAAGCCGCCCAGTTTGTCTAGGAGGAGAGTGGAGCAGCCGTGGGGCGCGTGCACCATCTTGCACTCGCCGTGGCCGTCGCCCTGCACCAGGATGGCCAGCGGACCGTAGGTGTCGCAGATACGCTGGACCTCATCGGCGATGAGCTGAGCCGCTTCATCCCAGGAGATACGGACGAACTGGCTCTTACCCCTGTTCTGGGGGTTGCGCTCGCCTTTCGGGTCCCAGTCGACGCGCTTGAGCGGATAGTTGACGCGGTTGGGTGAATAGGCCCGCTTCTTGTAGGCGAGACTCCAGGGAGCGGGGACCGACTTGAAGTACGGCCTGAGCGTTTTGCCGTTCTTCTCGATGGTCCAGGGGTTGAAGGTCTCCGGATCATAGGCCGAGTCCCAATGGAGCGGCCTGATGCGGATGATCTTCCCGTCCTTCACATCGACGGCGCACGGGCAGGCGCCGAAGATGCCGCCGCTCAGGCCGAGCGCCTTGTGGACCGTCTTGTCGGCCCCGGTCGCCTTGGCCGTCGGCGGCCTGTATGTTTCCTCTGCCATTCGGTTCGCCTCCTCCATCCGATACACATGGCATCCGACTATCTGCACGGTGGTTCTGCGATGAGATGCCTTTTCCCCACTGGCGCCGCCGTCGAGGGTCGGACCAGCATCCGCGCTTCGACGGCTAGCTAGCATGTTAGTCCAGGGACGGGTCGTTGAGGTCATTCGGGCCGAGATTTCATCAGGCCTCGGTGGTATGAGCCGGCTGCATGACAGTGAGGGGCTTCTCCCAGATGATGAGGTCGGCGGCCACTCCGGCGACGAGCACGCCCCCGCACATGCGGGTGGGCGGGAAGGCTCACTTCACTCCGCGATGCTTGGGCAACTCGGGGAGGGCCACCGGACTGGTGCCGGCCGCATCCGTACCCCGGGGCAGGAGCAGCGCGACCAGCGCCGTGACCATGAAGACCGCGCCGGAGAAGAGGTACGAGGGGGCCAGCGAATCGAAGGCGTCGTTCATGGCCCCGCCGACGAGCGGTCCGATGACCTGCCCCACGCCTACGAGGATGGTGACGAGTCCCAGTGAGGCCGACGCGAGTTTCTGCCCGAACCGGTCGGCGCATGCCGCCCCGATGAGCCCGGGAAAGGACAACATGGTGGAGCCGAACAGGATGGCCGAGACGACGTCGCCCGCCAGCCCGGACCGGGTTCCCAACAGAAACCCTCCCACGCCGGCGAGGAACAGGTTGAGGGCCAAGGTACGTTCCCGCCCGAAGCGGTCCGAGAACGATCCCCAGTACATACCGCCGGCCAATCCGGCGATGCCGACCAGCATGAACAGGTATCCGGCAGCCTGGGTGGAGTAGCCCAGGTCGGTGATGAGGCGCTTCTGGAAGAACGTGAAATACAGCAGGAAGGCGATCCCAAAGAGCAGGTAGACGATGCCGAGGTGCCAGGCGTACCGAGAGCGCAGCACCGGTCCGAGGTGGAATGAAGGTGGGGCGAGGCGCGCCCGGATGGCGGGCGGAGCGAACTCGTCGAGTTCGATCTCCTCGCCGCTCCCGGTCGTCGCGCCCGCCGGCCGGTCCCGCAGCAGCAGGTACGACAGGACTCCGAGGACGAACGTGGCTCCGGCGAAGACATACCAGGTGATGCGCCAGCCGTCGTTCCCGCCGGCGCTGATGAGGGACGGCACGGCCAACCCCACGACGACGAGCGTCAGCGAGGAACCAGAGGGGACGATGGTGGACGCCAGACCCAGCCGGCGCGACTCGAACCAGGCCGCCATGAGGCTGATGGCGGGGACGAGGGTCAGGCCGTTGCCGATGCCGGTAAGCAGACGGGCAGCGGAGGCGCCGGCCAGAGTGTCGACGAAGCCCGTGGCAAGCATCCCTGCAGCGCTCAGCACCATGCCGATGCTGAAGACCTTGCGCTGGCCCAGCTTCTGGGAGAGGATGCCGCCGACCGCCGACATCAGCGTGTAGCCGATGAGGTTCCAGGATGCGAGAGAGCCGGCGGCGGCGCTGTTGATGTCCAGCCCCGCCTGCATCGCCGGCAGCACCGCGCTGTAGCCGAAGCGTCCGAACCCAAGAGCGCCGAAAATGCCCAGAAAGGCCATGCCCAGCACGACCCACCGATACGAAGCTCGGTCGGCCGGCGGCGCGACACGGCCGGGCGAGGCCTGACGCATCAAATGTTCATACCGCCGTCGGCCATGAAGACACTGCCGGTGGAGAAACTGCTCTGATCTGAGGCCAGGAACAGGACCGTCCGGGCCACTTCCGCAGCTTGGCCGTGCCTGCCGAGCGGGATGATGCCGTTGAGGAAGTCCGTGCCGTTCTGACCGACGATATCGGTGAGTCTATCCTCGATAATGTCCTGGAATTCGTTGGAGACGGGGCCGGGGGCGAAGACGTTCACCCGGATGCCCCGCGGGGCCGCTTCCTTCGCCACCACCCGCGCCAGTCCGATGAGCGCGTGCTTCGAGGTCGCGTAGGCGCTGACGCCCGGGTCGGCGCGGGTGCCCATGATGCTCGACGTGATGATGATGCTCCCGCCGTCGTTCATGAGGGGCAGGCCGTACTTGCAGGCCAGGAACGAACCTCGGACGTTGGTGGCCAGGACCTCGTCGAACACCTCTTCGGGATACTCGGTGACCGGGGCGATGACGCCTGAGATGCCGGCATGGCTGAAGATGACGTCGATGTTGCCCCAGTTGGCCACAGCCCGGTTGAGGTACTTGCGCGTGTCCGCCGAGTCGGACACGTCGGCGACGATGCTGTCGACGGTGTCCGGACCCGCTTCGAGCGATGCCGCCGCCCTTGCCAGCTTTTGTTCCGTCCGGCCGACGAGAAGCACCCGGGCCCCCTCGTCGAGCAGAACTCGTGCTGCCGCCAGCCCGATGCTGCCACCGCCGCCGGTGACAACGCACACCTTTCCCGCCATGATGTCCATGAATCCCCCTATGCCCCGGTCTCGGTCCGATCGCTCCGGAGTCACCGTCCGGGACCGCGATATCGGACGGTAGTTTTCCGAGTATGCGTGACGAGACGCCCTTCTTGTGGCAGCCATGATACAGCGCTGGTCGTCGGCAGGGCCCGCTGGTTTGACCTCCTGATGATGATCCTCCTGGGGCAGGGCGCCGGCGCGCCGGCGCCACCAGATTCTGGGCGCAGACGAGCCCCGACAGCCCGGTGGGCATGGGTGCCTATGTTAGAGTCGCAGTGACTCGTGCTCGCGTCTGCAGGGGATTGCGAATGGCATCCGATGGACTAGAGCGCTGCGCCTGGGTGGGGGAAGACCCACTATACCGGGCCTATCACGATGAGGAGTGGGGCGTGCCCGTGCACGACGATCGCCTGCTCTTCGAGTTTCTGGTGCTCGAGGGCGCCCAGGCCGGGTTGAGTTGGCTGACCATCCTGCGAAAGCGGGAGGGCTACCGCCGGGCCTTCGCCGGGTTCGAACCCGAACGGGTTGCCGCCTTCGGCCCCACCGACGTCGAGCGCCTGCTCGCCGACCGCGGCATCGTTCGTAACCGGCTCAAGATCGAGGCGGCCGTGGCCAACGCGGGAGCGTTCCTGCGGGTGCAGGAAGAGTTCGGCAGTTTCGATGCTTACGTTTGGGGATTCGTGGCAGGCGAGACTATCCAGAACGAGTGGCTGACAATGGCTGACATACCGGCAACGACACCCGAGGCGGAACGTCTGAGCACCGACCTGAAGAACCGGGGGTTCCGGTTCGTCGGCCCCACCATCTGCTATGCCCACATGCAGGCCACCGGCATGGTGAACGATCACACTGTCGATTGCTTCCGCCACGAACAACTTCGTTCCAGAACAGCCTGAGAGACTCGGGCGGCTTCAAGGAGGAACATCATGAGTCTTGCGGACCTCACTCCCCTCACTCCCGACGAACTCGAGCGGATGAACGCCTACTGGCGGGCGGCCAATTACCTGTCGGTGGGCCAGATCTATCTCAAGAACAACCCGCTGCTCAGAAGACCTCTCACCCATGAGGACGTCAAGACCCGGCTGCTCGGCCACTGGGGCACGTGCCCGGGGCTCAACCTGGTCTACGTCCACCTGAACCGGGTGATCAAGGCCAGGGACCTCGACGTGATCTATGTCTGCGGCCCCGGACACGGCGGCCCGGCGATGGTGGCCAACGTCTACCTGGAGGGGACGTACAGCGAGTACTACAACCACATACCCCAGAACGAACTCGGGATGCAGCGGCTTTTCAAGCAGTTCTCTTTCCCGGGGGGAGTTCCCAGCCATGTGGCGCCGGAAACCCCGGGTTCCATCAACGAGGGAGGCGAGCTCGGCTATTCGTTGAGCCACGCCTACGGTGCGGTATTCGACAATCCGGATCTCATAGCGGTATGTGTCGTGGGTGACGGGGAGGCCGAAACCGGTCCTCTGGCGGCCGGCTGGCAGTCCAACAAGTTCCTCGATCCGGCTACCGACGGGGCGGTGCTCCCCATTCTCCACCTCAACGGCGCCAAGATCGCCAATCCGACCGTGTTGGCCCGCATAACCCACGACGAGCTGAAGGAGTATTTCGAAGGGCTGGGCTATACCCCTTATTTCGTGGAAGGCGACGACCCGCCCGCGGTTCACCAGCTCTTGGCGGCTACTCTCGATCACGTGCTCGACGAGATCGCGGAATACCAGCGACGGGCGCGCCAAGAAGGCGTGACCGAGCGGCCGCGGTGGCCGATGATCGTCCTCAAGACCCTCAAAGGCTGGACCGGGCCCAAGATGGTCGACGGTAAACAGGTGGAGGGCACCTTCCGCGCGCATCAGGTGCCGTTCGCCGACATGACCCCCGAGCACCTGCAGCTCCTCGAGCAGTGGATGCGCAGCTACAAACCGGAGGAGCTGTTCGACGAGGCGGGGACGCTGCGCCCGGAATTGGCTGCGCTGGCTCCCAAGGGCAAACGGCGCATGGGAGACAACCCCCATGCCAACGGCGGTCTCCTGATTCACGACCTGGAGATGCCCGACTTCAAGGATTTCGCCGTAGAGTGCCCGATTCCAGGGGTGACGGTGGCCGAATCCACCCGCATTATGGGGGGGTTCCTGGCCGAGGTCATGCGCTGCAACTTGGATGCAAGGAACTTCCGTGTCTTCGGCCCCGACGAGACGCGCAGCAACCGCTTGGACGCGGTCCTGGAAGTGACACCGCGTGCCTGGGAGGCGGAGATCGAGCCGTACGACGACCGGCTGGCGCCCGGTGGGCGAGTCATGGAGATCCTCAGCGAGCACACCATCGAAGGTTGGATCGAGGGCTATAACCTCACGGGGCGCCATGGCCTCTTCTCGTGCTATGAGGCGTTCATCCACATCATCTCGTCGATGTTCAACCAGCACGCCAAGTGGCTTGATGTGACCTGGGAGATCCCGTGGAGGCGGCCGATCCCCTCGCTCAACTACCTGCTCACCTCCCACGTCTGGCGCCAGGACCACAACGGGTTCTCCCACCAGGACCCGGGCTTCATCGACCACGTACTGACCAAGAAGGCGGCGATCACCCGTGTCTATCTTCCGCCTGACGCCAACACCCTTCTGAGTGTCACCGACCATTGCCTGCGCAGCCGGGGGCTCGTCAACGTGATCGTCGCCGGCAAGCAGCCCGAACTCCAATGGCTCGACATGGCCTCGGCCATCCGTCACTGCACCGCGGGTATCGGCATCTGGGAATGGGCCAGCAACGACCAGGGAGCGGAACCGGATGTGGTCATGGCCTGCGCGGGTGACGTCCCCACTATGGAGACCCTTGCCGCCGTCGATTTCCTGCGGAAACACGTGCCCGAACTCAAAATCCGGGTGATCAACGTCGTGGACCTCATGACCCTGCAACCCCACGAGGAGCATCCGCACGGCCTGAGCAGCGCGGAGTTCGACTCGCTCTTCACCGCCGACAAGCCGATCATCTTTGCCTATCACGGGTACCCGTGGCTCATCCACCGTTTGACCTACCGACGCAACGGCCACAATCACCTGCACGTACGGGGCTATAAGGAGGAAGGTACGACGACCACCCCGTTCGACATGACGGTATTGAACGAGCTGGATCGGTTCAGTCTTGCCCGGGACGTCATCGACCGGGTGCCCGGTCTGGCGACCAGGGCCGCGCACGTCCGCCAGATGATCCGCGATATCCATGTGGACCACGCCCTCTACATCAGGGAGACGGGAGACGATCTGCCCATCGTCAAGCAGTGGACCTGGGGCTATTACAGTGGCGCCACCACGGATGAACGCCGGTCCCAGGAGACCTCGAGCGACGGCAACGTACCCGGCGGCATGGTGGCTGCGGCGGTCGAGGGCGCCCGCGGATCCCGGATGGGCGGCGGGTCGGCCGCGGCCGACACGGCGGCCGACCAGTAGCAGGAAGCGGCGAGGACGCAGGACCGGCAACGGGCGCGCAGCTTCGCGCGCGCCCCGTCCGAATCGCCATACGTTCCGCCCGGATCGCGCTCCACCCGGATCGGGGACCGGCCGTCCGACCGTTGCGGCCCGGGCGCCGGGCGCCGCCCTAGGTGCGGGGTCTCACTCCTGCCAGGTGAACAGGTGCACCGTGCCGTCGAAGCAGAACGCGATGTGATGGGCAGACGCCGCGATCGGGGGAAGAAACCACGGCGGATCCCCTGTGTCGTTCAGCAGCACCTGTTCGTAGGCGCCCGTGTAACCCTTGGTGACCACGGCCCAGGTAGTGCCGTCACCACCCGCCGTCGGCCGGAAATAGGTGGCGAACGTGGGGGCCGCTGTAGCGAAATCGCCGGCTCCGTCGAGGGTCTTCGTCGCCCCGTCGAAGTCCGCATACCTGATGCCGTCCATGGTGAAAACCACTCGGTTCGAGCTGAGCGAGGGCGCCCAGGCCTCGCTTCCCAACGGCCGGGGCTGCATCTCACCCAGGTCCATGACGTACAGGCCTCGAGGGATCGCTCCCGCATCGGTGTGCTGCTCCCAGGCCAGGAAACCCTCGGATAAGCTGTACATCCAGATGGAGTCCCCCAGGATGGAGCCGATGGCCGAACCTCCGTCTACAAGGGTCACCGGAGCGCCGAGCGGCTCACCGGACTCATCGACCGAGACTCCTTTGATGATGTGCTCATCCCATTCGTCCGGCTCGGCGTCCCAGGGTCTCGACTCCGTCCAAGTGATCACTCCACCTGCAACCTGCGCGTAGCTCACACCGGCACCCGACACCACTTCCCTCCGAGGACCCTCGGGCAGCCGATACGCGTAGACGTGGACATTGCTGCCCGGATCCATCGCGTCGGCCTCGGACCACACCACCAGGCTGCCGTCGATGTCCGCACCCCACAGGTTTCCGCTGCCGGTGGGCAATACCACCGTCTGTCCGGAGTCGAAGAGGTACGCGTACAGACCTCCGGCCTCGCCTCCCGTCTGGAAGAGGAGGGCGTCGTCAGAGACCTCCACCGCGTAGACCGACTGCTCGATGCCGGAGATGGTCGTTTCCGCCCACGTGCCCGCCGAATCCCCGGGGATATCCGCCGCAGGGGGAGCGGTCGTGGTGGTGGGGGCTTGAGTGGTCTCGGTGGTGGGAGGTTCGGTGGTCTTGGTCGTCGTGGGTGCAGTGGTGGTCGGCGTTGTGACCGGAACGGTGCTGGAGACGACCGTATCGGTGGCGTGCGTGTCGTCGCCCCGAAGCAGGACGAGTGGCAAAGCGATGGCCAACGCGATCACGACGATCCCCACCAACGCGATCACGATCCAGACGGAGCGTGGGGAACCACCCCCCATAGGCGGTCGCGGCGGCGGGGTTGGTGGCGGGGCCTGATGATAGACCGCCGTCGGCGGGGGAGGAGGTACGACCCGCGCTGGGTCGGGCGGCTGCGGCGGGGGTGGAGATACAGGCTCCCCGGAGGCAGACTGGGGTGGGGTCTGGACGGGCGCCTCGACCGGGGATCCACACTCCCGGCAAAACCGGGCTCCGTCCGGCAATTCGCTCCCACAGTTCGGGCAGTACATGATCACCCCCTGGACACCGGCGTTCGTCCCGACACGCGGCTGGTGCGACACGCTACAGGGTACCATTCGGTCATTGGCACCGGATGGCTGTGGTAGCCTCTTTTCATGACCCATATGATCCTTCTCGGCGTTGTAGGCCTTGTCAGCGGGACGTTCGGAGCGATGATCGGGCTGGGCGGCGGCGTGTTCATCATCCCCGCCCTGACGCTGTTCCTCGGTGTCCCGATCCACCACGCCATCTCCGCCAGCCTCATCGCGGTCGTCGCGACGTCGACCACGGCCGCGGCGGCCTACGTGCGCGAGGACCTGTCGAACATGCGCCTGGGCATGACCATGGAGACCATGACGGTGACCGGTGCTGTCGTGGGCGGGTTCGTCGGCGTGGCCCTCAGCAAAGGGGTCCTCTCCGCCGTCTTCGGTGCTGTGATGATCGGGGTGTCGATCTATATGGTGTTCGGCAAGCGGGCCGTGAAAGAGCCTCTCGCCCACGACGCGGACCTGGGTATACTCGGGCACTCCTATTTCGACCGAAATCTGCAGGAGGTCGTCAGCTACCGAGTCCACAGGTTGCCGGTGGGGATGGGCGTGGCCGGCTTTGCCGGCGTGGTCTCCGGTCTGCTTGGTGTCGGCGGCGGTTTCCTCAAAGTCCCGGCGATGGTCCTGGGGATGGGCGTACCTATCAGAGCGGCGGTCTCCACCAGTAGCTTCATGATCGGCGTCACGGCTTGCGCCGGCGCCGCCGTCTACCTCGTCCAGGGGCTCGTCGACCCCACCGTGGCCGTTCCTGTGGTGCTCGGCACCACCATTGGGGCCTACGCAGGCTCGAAGCTCACCATCCGGGTGAAGAGCTCGGTGCTCACCATCACCCTGGCCGTCGTCCTGTTCGTCCTCTCCATCCAAATGATCCTGAGCGCTCTCGGGATCAGCCTTCGATGAGCGCACCGAACGGCGATCCCCATAAGTCTGAGGCGCGGGTCCGCGAGGAGCACGACGCCGAGATGCGCCTGAGCGCCCTCATCTCCCGGGTCTTGGTCGTGGGTTTGCTCGTGGCCGTCGTTCTGCTCGTCGTGGGGGTGGTTCTCGCCCTGGCCCGGCCGGGGATGTCTGTCATCCAGGAGACCTCGATCAAAGACATCCCGGGCGAGATTGCCGCAGGTGATCCCAGCGGCTTCCTGCAGCTCGGGCTCGTCGTACTGCTGCTCACGCCCTTCGCCCGCGTGCTGGCGTTGGGAGTCGCCTACGCCCGCCGCCGGCGGTGGCTCTTCCTGGGGATCAGCGCGCTGGTTGCCATCCTTCTGGTAGTCGGAGCTTCTCTGGGGTTGACCTTCGAATAGCCGGGCGGGGGCCTGCCCCGGGCGCAATCTGGTTGCGCCTCTCCGGTTCCGCTAGAATCCTCCGGCTGTGTCTGTGTTCCTTCTCATAGTGGCCTTCGGCGTGATCCTCGCCGGGTGCGAACTCTTTGTCAACGGCGTGGAATGGTTCGGCCGCAAGCTGAACCTGGGCGAGGGCGCCGTGGGCAGCGTGCTGGCGGCCGTCGGGACTGCGTTGCCGGAGACCATCATCCCGCTCATCGCCATCGTGGTTCGGGGAGGCGAGGCAGGCGAGGAGGTGGGTATCGGTGCCATCCTGGGCGCGCCGTTCATGCTGTCCACCCTGGCCATCTTCGTATGTGGCCTGTCGGTGGTGATCTTCTCGCTCACCAAGCGGCGCTCGATAGAGGTGCGGTTCAACCGGGAGATCATGCGGCGCGACCTGGCCTACTTCTTGGTGGCCTATGTCGTCGCCGTGGCGGTGGGCATCGTCGACATCGGCCCTTTCCGCTGGGCCGTGGCCGTGCTCCTCATAGTCGGCTATGCCCTTTACGTCAAGAAGACCATGTCGAGCGAGGGCGACCTGGAAGGCGAGTGTCGGTCCCTCTATTTCCATCGGACGGCGGAGTCACCCGACCTTCCCCGGGTGATCCTGCAGATCATCGTGGCTCTCGCAGCCATCATTTTCGGGGCCGATCTGTTCGTGCGCGAACTCACCACTATCTCCGCCACCGCCGGCGTGCCCGCGCTGGTGATCTCCCTACTCATAACGCCGGTCGCCACGGAGCTTCCGGAGAAGTTCAACAGCGTCATGTGGATGCGCCAGAAGAAAGACACCCTGGCTCTGGGCAACATCACGGGCGCCATGGTCTTCCAGAGCACGTTCCCGGTGGCCATTGGGATGGCGTTCACCCAGTGGCGGTTGTGGGAGGAGGGACAGTGGCACGCGGCGGTCGCCGCAGGGATTGCGGTGTTGTCGGGCGCCCTGCTGTACGGGCGGCTGCGCTTCACAGGCAAGGGGTTCGGTGTCGGATCGCTGCTGTTCGGGGGGTTCCTCTACGCCGCGTTCCTCGCCGTGACGCTCTGGTCGATCCTCTAGACCGGCCCCCGCTCCCCGCCCCCCTCTCCCTGAAGGCGCCCTCGGAAGGCGATCAGTCGCCGACCAGGTCCGGGTGCGGCACACTCACTGTCGCCCCACCCCGGCGTCCCAGGACCCACTGCTCCAAGGCCTCAGCCACCCCATCGCGAAGATTCGACGAGGTGACAACATCGGCGGCGGCCTTCGCGGCGGGAGAAGCGTTCCCCATGGCCACGCCCACCCCGGCCCACTGAAGAAGGGTGGCGTCGCTGTCGTGATCGCCGATGGCCATGACCTGCTCGGCGGGGATGCTCATCTGTCGGGCGAGTTGCTGGGCCATCGCCGCTTTGCTGGCATCGATGGAGGTGAAGTCCAGGAGGCCGGGAAGATGCTCGTAGATGTTCGCCCGCCCGGAGAAGGCGCGGTGCAGCGTCAACTGAGCCGCAGCCGCGGTCTTGTCGTCGAGGTCACGCAGATCGATGAACACCTTGTCTATGGGTTCGCCGCCCCTGACCACCTCGTCCACTCGGCCGATATGGTTGGGCTCCGAAACGTCGAAGTTGAGTATGCCTTCCCGCTCAAGGTTCCAGGGGCGGTCGGTGAACCACTCGTCGTCACTCTCGATGTTCGGCACCGCGCCAAGATCGCGGGCCGCCACCACGATCTCCGCGGCCAGCGCGGAGGGCAGAGAGATGCGCTGCATGCCCGCTCCGGCCTGCACGTTCCAAAGAAGCGCACCGTCACAGGCGATCATCGGCGTCATGAGGCCGAGCTGCTGGTGGAAGGGGCGCATGGCCCGGGGAGGCCTCGACGAAACGAGCACCACCTCGACTCCACCTTCGTGCACCATCCCGACGGTCTTCCTGACCCGCTCCGAGATGTGCCGGGGCCCGGATACCAGTGTCCCCCCCAGATCGACGAAGACAAGCCGCATCATGCGGCCCGTGCCGGCAAGCTGCGCGAGGCCCCGGGCCACGTAGTCCAGGTGCCGCCGCATCGCCGCGCGGGCTTTCTGTTCGTCGCCGGCCCGGATGGCCCGGCGGATGGCCTCGTGCTGCTGCTGCAGGGCGATGCCGCCGCCCGGCTCGGAATAGTAGGCGCTGAGGATGGCGGCCATGTGGTCGTGGAGCAGGGCCACCGGCTCCCGGATGACCCGTTCGAACAAGCGGTTGTGTGTCGCCTCGGCGATGGCTGCATGGAAGGCCACGTCGTCGTCGGGGGAGAGTGCCCTGGCCGGACCGGCGCCGAGGATCGACAGGCGATGCAGGTCCTCCATCGTCGCCCTGCGCGCTGCCAATCCTGCAGCCTCGATCTCCACCGCGCTGCGGATCTCCATGAGTTCCGCCATTCGTTCCGCGCCGGAGCCCAAGAGAGGCGTCATGGTGTCGGTAAAGCTGGGAGACGGCAACTTCGCGACGTTCGTGCCCTGCGCTCCACGGCCCACCACGAGTAGGCCCTGGGCTTTGAGCTCACGGAGGGCCTCGCGCACTGCCGGCCGCCCCACACCCAGCCGAGTGGCCAGGTCGCGCTCCGAGGGGATCCGGTCGCCGGGTTTGTACTCTCCCGAGTTGATGAGCTGCCGGAGGCGTTCGGCCACCTGATCGGTGATCGTTCGGGGGGCAATGGGCTCGAGAAGCGGCTCGGGCCGCTCGGTACCGTTCCGCTTGTCAGAAGAGGAGCGAGGCATGGCCAGATGGTAACACCATCTGTCTCCTACCAGAAGGTCGAAGCGCGAAGGCGATCACCCGGCGGAGTTACCCGCAGCGCTCGCCTCCGAGATTTGCTGCCCTTCCTCCTCTTCGGCGGCGGCCGCGGCCAGCGCCTTGGCCTCACGCCGTTTGATCTTGCGCTTGACCGCCACCCGGGACAGCAGGATGCCGAACTCGTAAAGAACGATGAGCGGGATGAGCATGAGGGCCATGCTCACCGGGTCCTGGCTGGGAGTGAGCACCATAGCGATGATGGCCTCGACGAGGATGGCGTACTTCCGCCACTTCCTCATCCTCTTGTCGTCGAGTATGCCCGCCCAGGCGAGGAGCATCATCACCAGAGGCAACTCGAACACGACACCGAACGCGAGCTCGAACAGGGAGACGAAGCTGATGTAGCGCTCGGCCTGAAGCATCGGGTTGAAGACGTCACTCCCGAAAACCTGGAAACTGCCCCCGTATCCAATCATGAAGCGTAGGCCGATCGGCAGCACGATGAAGTAGCCGAAGGTGATACCGGCAAGAAACAGGACGCTGGTGAGGCCCACGTACGGGACCACACTCCGCTTCTCGTTCTCGTACAGTCCGGGCAGGATAAAGGCCCAGAACTGATAGAGGATGTAGGGGACCGCACAGATCAGGCCGGCATAGATGGAGACCTTCAGCACCTGCATGAAGGCCTCGGTCGGCGCCAGTGTGGTGAGCGACGTGACGTTCGTACCCCGCAAGGGATACATGAGAACCGCGAAGACGTACTTCTTCTCGATGAAGGCCGCGATCATGAAGACCACGACCACGATCGCGACCCATGTTATGCGCTTGCGAAGCTCGGTGAGGTGCCCCATCAGGGGCATCGTCCTGGTCGGATCCTTACTCACTACTTGATCCTCAGCTCCCGAAAAACAGTCCAACCCAAGATGCTTGATCCTCCAGGATCGTTAGGAAGAGAGTATAGCCCACCCCCGGTTTTCCGGCCGCTTTTTGCCGTAGCCGCTTCGGCTGCCTGCTCCCGACCGCCCGTCGGTCCCGATGCGCGTCCCGGTGGCCGTGGACTTCAGGCGGCTCAGCGACGCCGTTCCCAGGGCTTGCCGGGTGGCGCTGTTCCATTGCTAGGTATTTTGAGAGTTTGCAGGCAGCGAAGTGATTTGTTATGTTCCCGCATAGCGTTGGGGGGGCCGACGATGGGGGACGGCTCCGCAGCTGCCGGAAAAGGTGAAGGAGCCTGGGTGGTCAGTCCGACGATCGACCTCGTCATAGAGTTCGGCCTGATGCTCGCCATTGGCGGGGCCATGGCTGTGTTGTTCGTCATCATCTCCCACGTGCTCTCCCCAAAGAGCAGGAACCCTAACAAGGACCAGGCCTACGAGTGCGGGGTGGTGCCCAAGGCCGATGCCCGGGCGCCCATGAACGTCCACTACTACCTGGTGGCTGTGCTGTTCGTACTGTTCGATCTCGAGGCCGTGTTCATCTATCCCTGGGCAGTGTCGCTCCGGTCTCTCGGTACCGCGGCCCTCGTGGAGATGTTCGTGTTCATCGCGATTCTCTTGATCGGCTACGTTTACGCGTGGAAAAAGGGCGTGTTCGAGTGGGAATGAAAGACTCCCTACTCGGCGACGGCTTCCGCCGGTACGACCCGCAGGGAGGCCGGCCGGCCGGCCCCGAGGACCGTCCATCCCTCATGGTACGCGATGGATTGTTGCAGCCGGCACTGCAGGACAAGACGCCGGGCGGGTTGTGCCTGCCTGACGAGCCCCCGGGGGAGGAGCTTCTGGGAGGCGCGGTACGCTTCCCGGGTGGCATCGCCATGCCGGTGCAGATCGAACGGCTGCTGGGCTTCGGTCGCAGTTTCTCCTTCTGGCCCCTCTTGTTCGGCCTCGCCTGCTGCGCCATCGAGATGATGGCTCTGGGCGGCTCCCGCTTCGACATGTCGCGGTTCGGGATGGAGGCCATGCGCGCTTCGCCGCGCCAGGCGGACGGCATGATCGTCGCCGGGTGGTGCAGCACCAAGATGGCCCCCCGGGTGGTCCGGCTCTACGAGCAGATTCCCGATCCCAAGTGGGTCGTGGCCATGGGTTCCTGCGCTATCTCCGGAAACGTCTGGGACACCTACAACATTGTGCAGGGCATCGACAGTCTGATTCCGGTGGACGTGTACGTTCCCGGGTGCCCGCCCCGTCCGGAGGCCCTCTGGCAGGGGCTCGAGATGATTCGCGAGCGCATCAAACAGAGCCGTCATGCCTACGATGGACTGCGCCGCATCCCGGCCCGCGACCTGCTGGCCGCGCAGGCGGCTGCTGAGCCGTGCGCGCCGGCGGAGGCTGTGACCGGGAACCCCGCTCCCCAGGGGCCGAGCGTGGGACCCGAGGGAGAGCAAGCATGACCCCCGGCACCCATGACCGGGAGAGCCTGCCCGTATCCCTCCTGAACGCCGCCGACGCCGTCGGTGCTGCGTTCGGCGCGAGCGTTCTCGACCGTGTGGAGTTCCGTGGCGAGTTGACCCTCACCGTCGCTCCCGAGATCTGGATCGACGTGCTCGCCTTCTGCCGGGACGAAGAGGTTGCGGCCTTCGACCAGCTCGACTGCCTGCTCGGCGACCACCTGCCGCAGTACCAGGGCGCACCCTTTGCGGTGATCGTCCATCTCACGTCGCACAAACATGGCCACCGGCTGCGGGTGAAGACCGCTCTGGCCGAGGGACAGGCGCTGCGCACCGCGACCGGGCTGTGGCCGTCGGCCGACTTCGACGAGCGTGAGACCTGGGAGATGTACGGCGTCGTCTTCACCGGACATCCGAACCTCAAGCGGTTGCTGACCACCGACGACTTCGAGGGCTTCCCTTTGCGCAAGGACTTCCCGCTGGCAGGGACGTTCGGAGGCCGTGTACGCACCGACCTGCGGGGCAAGATCTGATGAGCGATCCGCACGGTCAAGACTCGCACGGTCACGGCCCGGTGGAGGCATCGTCCGCCCCCGCCCACCTCACCCAGCAGCAGTTGGCCGAGCGCAAGCTGGCCACCCGACAGGAGATCGAGCCGACTCGGGACCTCATGACCGTCAGCATGGGCCCCCAGCATCCGTCCATGCACGGGGTGTACCGTGCCGAGTTGGACCTCGACGGCGAGATCGTCGTGGATGTGCGTCCCGAGATCGGCAACCTGCATCGCGGGCTCGAGAAACTCTGTGAGCATCGCACCTACCACCAGATCGTGCCGCTCACGGACCGCCTGGATTACATCGCTGCCTTCGCCATGAACCACGGCTTCTGCGAGGCCGCCGAGAAGCTCATGGGTGTCGAGGTACCGGCCCGCGGCCAGTACATCCGCACCGTCGCCCATGAACTGGCTCGTATCTCCAACCACATCATGTGGCTGGGCATCCACATCATGGACCTGGGGACGCAGACCTTCTTCTGCATTTGCTTCCGTGACCGCGAATACGTGCTCGATCTTTTCGAAATGCTCTGCGGGGCCCGGCTCACCCACTCCTACGCCCGCATCGGCGGGGTGGCCAAGGACCTGCCCGACGGCTTCGAGCATCGCTGCCGCAAGGTCATGGAGTTCCTGCCCAAACGGGTGGCGGAGTACGAGCGCATCGTCAAGAACAACCGCATCTACTACAAGAGGGCCAAGGGCGTGGGTGTCTTCACCGCCGACGACTGCCATGCCTGGAGGGTCACCGGTCCGCCGCTCCGTTCGGCCGGGGTCGCGCGCGACCTGCGCAAGGACGAGCCCTACGCCGCGTACGGTGACGTGGATTTCGATGTGGCCGTCGAGTACAACGGCGACGTCTACGACCGCTTCCTCGTCCGCATGAAGGAGATCCGCGAGTCCTGCAAGATCGTCCTGCAGTGCCTCGACCAGATGCCCGACGGCGACTACATCGCCCGCGACGCCGGTCACGTGATCCCCCGCAAGTCGCAGGTGATGCGCCAGTCGGCGGCCATGATCCAGAACTTCGAGCAGGTGTTCCGGGGCCCGCAGGCGCCCAAGGGCGAGGTCTATCGGGCCATCGAGGTGCCCAAAGGCGAAATGGGCGTGTACATCCGCTCGGAGGGCGGCGGCAAGCCTGCCCGGGTGCACTTCGCCACGCCGAGCTTCTACCATGGCCAGGCGGTGCCGCCCCTGGTGAAGGGCGAGATGATTGCCGACCTGGTGGCCATCTTCGCCAGCATCGACGTCGTTCTCGGGGACTGCGACCGATGAACGACGCCGTCGTCCAGTTCATATTCCTCATCATCAAAGCGGTGCTCATGGCCGGGCTCATCGTTGCCATGGTCGCCTTCGTCATCTACTTCGAGCGGAAGTTCGCCGGCTTCTTCCAGGGCCGGGTGGGTCCCACCTACCTGGGCCCGGGCGGATCGCTGCAGTCCGTGGGCGACATCTTCAAACTGATCTCCAAGGAAGACCTCATCCCCAGGGGCGCAGACCAGCTCGTCTTTCGCCTGGCGCCGTACATCATCTTCGTCCCGGCGTTCCTGGTGATGGCCGTGCTGCCGTTCGGACCGGTGGGTGGCGAGCCCAACCTGTTCGGTCATCGCTTCGACTACGTCATCGCCAACTTCGACTCCGGCTTGGTGTTGTTCCTCGCCATGGGCGGCATCGCTGTCTACGGCGTGGTGCTGGCCGGTTGGTCGTCCAACAACAACTTCTCGCTGCTCGGTGGGCTGCGCGCCGGCGCCCAGATGATCTCCTACGAGCTGGCCATGGGCTTCGCGGTGGTGGGCGTCATGGTCATGGCGGGCTCAATGAACCTGGTGACGATCGTCGACAAGCAGTCGGGGAACTTCTGGGACTGGTACTGGGCCCCCCAGCTGGTGGGCGGCATCATCTTCTTCATCGCCACCCTGGCCGAGCTCAACCGCACGCCCTTCGACCTGGCCGAGGCCGAGCAGGAACTGGTGGCCGGCTATCTCACCGAATACTCGGGGATGCGCTGGGGCGTGTTCATGTTCGCCGAGTACGTCAATCTCATCGTGATCTCCGGGATCGTATCCACCCTCTATTTCGGAGGCTGGAAGGCGCCCTTCGAGGTGCTCGATTTCATACCCGGGCCCATATGGCTGTTCCTCAAGATCTGCGTGATGGTGTTCATCTACATGTGGGTGCGTTGGACCATCTTCCGCTACCGCTACAACCAGTTGATGTCCATGGGATGGAAGGTGCTCCTGCCGCTCTCCATCCTGAACCTGGCCGTCACGGCCATCGTGATCGCGATCGTGGGTTGAGTTGAGATGGGTCTGATCGATACTGTCAAGAAGGCGGTGTTCGTCGATATCCTCCGCGGGATGTCGGTGACCGGCACCTACTTTGTGGTGGACAAGGTCACCGTGGAGTACCCTAAGGAGAAGCTGCAGACCTACCCACGCTTCCGGGGGATGCACGCCCTGGTCACCGATCCGGACACCGGGGACGCGAAGTGCGTGGCCTGCATGCTCTGCCCGACGGTCTGCCCGTCGCAGTGCATCCACGTGGAAGGGGAGACGCTGCCCGACGGCCGCAGCCACGCCAAGAGCTTCGACCTCGACCTGGCCCGCTGCATCTTCTGCGGGCTCTGTGAAGAGGTGTGCCCGGTGGCGGCCATCGTGATGACCCGCTTCTACGAGGGCAGCACCTACGACAAGCGCGACTTCCTGCTCGACAAGCAGGCCCTCATGGCCAACGAAGGGTACGCGCACAAGGAAGTGTTCGTGCAGCCGGAGGGCAGAGAGGCAGGGACGCCACCCGTCACCGCCGAGCCGTTCAAGGCGCTGAGCCCGTCGAGGCCGCTTGCCATGGCGGCGGAGCCGGAGGCTACTAAGGAAGAGGGGCGGTGAGCGGCATGACGCCTGTGACCCCTGAGAAGATCCTCTTCATCGTCTTCGGCGTTCTCATCGTAGCCGGCGCCATCGGCACCATCACTCGCAAGAATGTCGTGCATGCCCTCATCCTCTTGGTGTTCACGTTCCTCAACGTGGCGGCCATCTTCTTCATCACCCAGGCTTACTTCGTGGCGATGATCCAGATCCTGGTGTACGCCGGGGCCATCATGGTGCTCTTCGTCTTCGTGATCATGTTCCTGAACCTGCGCACATTCCAGGCGGAAAGGCAGACTCATCGGCAGCGCTGGGTGGCCCTCGGGCTGTCCGTGCTGATCCTGGGAGAGTTCGTGGCGGTGCTCGTCGGCATCGTCAAGGCTCGGGGCGGCTTCGGGTTCCAGTCGGTGGAGGGGGGCTTCTCGCCCGATCAGATCGCAGCGGCCGGCGGCAACAGCCGGGTCTTCGGCGAAACCCTCTTCAACAACATGCTGCTCCCCTTCGAGGTGGCCTCTGTGGTCCTTCTGGTGGCCATGGTGGGGGCCATCATCATGGTGAAGAAGGAGAAGAACGCTCAGCTCGCCACCCGGGCCTGGGAGCCCGGCGCCGAGCCTCCCGCCGATGTTGCAGAGGAGGAGGTGTAGCCGCGATGACCACCGTTCCCGGAGGCATCTCGATCCCGGTGGACTGGTACCTCTACCTGTCGGCCGTCCTCTTCATGATCGGGGCCGTCGGCGTGCTCACCCGCCGGAACCTCTTCATCATGCTGTTCTCGCTCGAGCTGATGATGAACGCCGTCAACATCAACCTGGTCGGCTTCAGCGGCTTCCACCAGAACATGACCGGCCAGAACTTCGTCCTGTTCACCATGGCGATCGCTGCGGCCGAGGCTGCTGTGGGGCTGGCCATCGCCACCGCCCTCTTCCGCAACCGCCGGACGCTGATGGTCGACCTGTTCGACACCATGAAGGGCTAGGGGAGGCACGTGGAGAGCTATATCTGGCTCATACCGGTGCTGCCGCTGGCGGCCTTCATCATCACACTCGTCTTCGGGAAGTGGTGGATCAGGGAGCAGGCGCACTGGCTGCCCATCCTGGCCATGGCCGGATCGCTCGGCCTCTCGATCGCCGCCTTCGTGCAGATCCGCGGGGCCGAGGAGCCGGTGGTGGTCGATCTGTGGCAGTGGCTTCATGTGGGCAGCTTCTCGGTGCCTTTCGGGCTGCAGGTAGACCAGCTCACCGCCATCATGCTGCTGGTGGTCACCGGGGTTGGCCTGCTGATCTTCATCTACTCCAAGGGCTACATGCACGGCGATACGGGGTACTACCGGTTCTTCGCCTATATGAGCCTGTTCGCCTTCAGCATGCTGATGCTGGTGATGGCGAATAACTACCTGCTGCTCTACTTCGGCTGGGAAGCGGTGGGGCTCTGCTCCTACTACCTCATCGGCTTCTTCTACCACAAGCCCGCGGCCGCCACGGCGGGGAAGAAGGCCTTCATCGTCAACCGGGTGGGCGACTTCGGCTTCGGCCTGGGTGTCATGCTCATCTTCGTCACCTTCGGCACTCTGAACTACACGGGTGGCGAAAACTACACGGGTGTGTTCGGCCAGGTGACCGATGCCTTCGCCGCCGGTCACCAAGGTGTGTTGATCGCCATCGCACTCCTCTTGTTCATGGGGGCCATGGGTAAGTCGGCGCAATTCCCGCTGCATGTCTGGCTGCCGGATGCCATGGAAGGCCCCACCCCGGTCTCCGCCCTCATTCATGCCGCCACCATGGTCACCGCCGGGGTCTACCTGGTGGCACGCAGCGCCATCATCTTCGCCCATGCCCCCGAAGCCATGTGGTTCGTGGGGGCCATCGGCGCGTTTACGGCGCTGTTCGCGGCCATCATCGGCATCGCCCAGCAGGACATCAAGAAGGTGCTCGCCTACTCCACCGTCTCCCAGCTGGGTTACATGTTCATGGCCCTGGGGGTGGGCGCCTGGACGGGGGCAATCTTCCACCTCATGGCGCACGCCTTCTTCAAGGCCCTCCTGTTCCTGGGCGCCGGGTCCGTGATCCACTCGATGAGCGGGGAGCAGAACATGGGCTGCATGGGGGCATTGGCCCGGCGCATCCCCGTCACCTGGATCACGTTCATGGCCGGCGGTCTGGCGCTGTCGGGCGTCTTCCCGTTCGCCGGCTTCTGGTCGAAGGACGAGATCCTCGGCGCCACGTTCCGCGAGGGAGTCTACGCGATGTGGGCGGTCGGCATAGTGGCCGCCTTTATCACCGCCTTCTACACCTTCCGGATGATCTTCGTGACCTTCTGGGGCAAGGAGACCCGTTCGGATGCCGCCACCTGCGCGCGCATCCACGAGAGCCCGAAATCGATGACGGTGCCGCTCATCATCCTGGCCGTGGCCGCCACCCTGGGTGGCTTCCTGGGCCTGCCGGGCACCTTCAACGTTCTGGCCAACTTCCTGGAACCGGTCTTCGCGACGGCCAACCACGTACTCGGCATCGAGCACGGCGTCGTTGAAACCATTGACCTGGTCCTCATGGTGATCTCCCTTGTGGTGGCAATCATGGGCATGACCCTGGCCTGGTACATATACGTGCGCCGCGCTGCCGACCTGCCGCAGACGCTCGGGGCCAGGTTCGGCGCTGCCTACCGCATCGTCTACAACAAGTTCTATGTGGACGAGTTCTACGACGCCACCTTTGTGCGGGCCGCCGTGGACGGTTCCCGGTGGGTGTGGAAGCATTTCGATGAGCTCGTCATCGACGGTGCCGTCAACGGCATGGGTTGGCTGTGGCAACGGAGCGGCACGCTCGCCCGGCCCATCCAGACCGGGAAGGTTCAGAACTACGTACTTGGCATCGTGGTCGGGCTGTTCGCCATCATGACGGCCGTTCTGGTGGTGATGTTCGCGTGATGCTGACCATCCTCACCTTCCTGCCCATCGCCGGAGCGCTGGTCATGCTCGTCTTCATGCGCGGCCGGCCCAGCGCCTACAAGACCGCCGCGCTGGTGACCACCATCATCACGTTCGCCATCTCCGTCTACCTGGCGGCCAGGTTCCGCACCGACACGGCCGGCTTCCAGTTCCAGGAGGACCACTCCTGGATAGGCAGCTTCGGCATCTCCTACCACCTGGGCGTCGACGGCATCTCGCTGCTCCTCGTACTGCTGACCACGCTCCTATCGATGGTGGCGATACTGGGGACGTGGAACTCCATCAAGGACCGCGGGCTCGCGTTCTTCATCAGCCTGCTCGTGCTCGAGACCGGCATGCTGGGTGTGTTCGTCTCCATGGATCTTTTCCTCTTCTACATGTTCTGGGAGATCCAGCTCATCCCGATGTACTTCATCATCGGACTGTGGGGCGGGGCGCGCCGGGTGTACGCGGCCATCAAGTTCTTCCTCTACACATTCGCGGGTTCGGTGCTGATGCTGGTGGCCATCCTGGCCGTCGTCTGGTCGCACAACAAGAGCGCGGGCTTCCTCACCTTCGACATCCTCACCCTGCAACGGGCAGGGTTCGGGGGGACCTTGGCGACGCTGTCGTTCGCGGCATTCTTCATCGCGTTCGCCATCAAGGTGCCGATGTTCCCGGTGCACACCTGGTTGCCCGACGCCCACACCGAGGCGCCGACGGCCGGTTCGGTGATCCTGGCCGGCGTGCTCCTCAAGATGGGGGTCTACGGCATGATCCGCTTCTGCATCGGGTTCTTCCCGGAAGTGGCGGTGAAAGCCATGCTGCCGGTGATCATCCTGTCGGTGATCGCCATCATCTACGGGGCCGCCATGTCGCTGGTGCAACCGGACATGAAGCGTCTGGTGGCCTATTCCTCGGTGAGCCACATGGGTTTCGTCACCCTGGGACTGTTCACGTTCACGGCTCAGGGGGTCTCCGGTTCCATCCTTCAGATGGTGAGCCACGGGATCCTCACCGGCGCTCTCTTCATGATGGTCGGCTTCTTCTACGACCGTACGCACACCCGGCTCATCAAGGACTACGGGGGCATGGCCCGGCCGATGCCGGTGGCCGCGGCCTTCTTCAGCCTGTTCGTGCTCGGGAGTCTAGGGCTGCCGGGCCTGAGTGGGTTCGTCGGCGAGTTTCTCATCCTGATCGGCTCCTTCCGCTACATGAAAGTGTTCGCGGCTCTGGCCTCCGTCGGGATCATCCTGGGCGCCGCCTACCTTCTCTGGATGTACCAGCGCACCATGTTCCAGCAGGCCAACGAGAAGTGGTTGTCGCTGAAAGACCTGCATGCGCGAGAGATCATCACGCTGGTGCCGCTCGTGGGGATGGCCATCTGGATCGGCATCTACCCGCACACCTTCCTCAACATGATCGACGCGCCGGCGCAGAACATCCTGGCGCAGGTGAACCAGTACCTACCCGAGCACGCTGATGGTCTCGCCGGTCTGGTCTCGGCGCTGCTGGGAGGGAACTGATGAGGGGCTCTGACATCATCACCGTCCTTCCCGAGCTGATCCTCCTGGTGGCCGCCCTGGCCATCCTGCTGGTGGAGCCGTTCCTCAAGCCGCGGCAGAAGGTGGACGAGAGCGGCGCCGTCTGCGGGCAGGCCCCACCGGATCGGACCGCCATCATGGCCATCGCGCTCACGGGGCTCGCCGGCTCCATCGCTGCGGCGCTGGTTCTCACAGGGCACGACCGCACGGCCTTTGCGGGGATGATGGCTCTCGACGATTGGGCGATCTTCATCGCCGTGCTTTTCGTCATCACCGGATTTGTGACCGTGCTCATGGCCGGCAGTTACCTGGAATCCCACCGCCGGCACATGGGGGAGTTCTACGCACTGCTCCTCTTCGCCGTGATCGGGCTCGATCTCATGGTCGGAGCCCGCGACTTCATCCTGCTCTACGTCGCTTTCGAGCTGATGTCCATCAGCAGCTATCTGCTGGCGGCCTTCTTCCGGTATCGGGTCAAGTCGAACGAGTCGTCGCTGAAGTACTTCCTCACTGGTGCGTTCGCCTCGGCCATCATGTTGTACGGTATCTCCCTGCTGTACGGCGAGACGGGCTACACCAACTACCACGCGGTGGTGAACGGGCTCGGTGCGACCGGCGGCGGGGCGGCCGGACTCCTCGCCATCCTGCTGTTCGGCATCGGCCTCGCCTTCAAGGTCTCGGCGGCCCCGTTCCACATGTGGACCCCGGACGTCTATCAGGGAGCTCCTACGCCTGTGACCGGTTTCTTCGCGACGGGGCCGAAGATAGCGGCGTTCGCCGTGTTCGCTGTGGTCTTCATGACGGCTTTCCAGTACAGCGCGCACAGTTGGGCGATCTTCTTCATCGTGCTCTCCATCCTCACGATGTTGGTGGGCAACCTGTTTGCCCTCGTACAGACGAACGTCAAGCGGATGCTCGCCTACTCCTCGATCGCTCATGCCGGCTACCTGCTGGGCGGTATGGCGTCGATCGGGTGGTTCGTCGCTTCGGGCCCGGCCAATAACCTGCTGGTCTATCTCGTGGCCTATACCTTCATGAACCTGGGAGCCTTCGCCGTACTCGTCTATTTGAAGGCGCAGTGCCCGGACAAGTTCGACTTCTCGCTCAAGCATTTCGCAGGACTGGGTCGGCGCTCCCCGTGGGCGGGGGTGCTGTTATCGCTGTTCCTCATCTCGCTCACCGGCGTCCCGGGGACGGCCGGGTTCATCGGCAAGTTCTACGTGTTCAGCGGCATGGTCCAGGTGGATCTCTGGTGGCTGGCGGTCATCGGGGTGGTGCTGAGCGCGGTCTCGGCCTACTATTACCTGCGCGTGGTCATCTACATGTGGTTCCGGGAGCCCGAGGAGGAACTCGCCCTGAGGGCGCCGATCTCGGGGAGCATGGCGGCGGCCCTCGCCATTGCTGCGGCGGCCACCATCCTGATCGGCATTATCCCGTCGCGGTTGTGGGACGCGGCGGCCAGCGCGGTCCTCTCGCTCTTCGGGTAGAAGGCGGTCGGACCGGCGCGCCGGGTCGTTCCCGGGTGATGCAGGCGCCAGGGAGGTGCGGGTGTGCTTCTTCTCGCCGACTGGGTGATCCCCGTGAGTTCGCCACCCCTCGCCGACGCCGGCGTGCGCGTGGCCGAGGGGCGCATCACTGAGGTGGGGCCCGCCGCGCAGCTGCGGGCCCGGTATGAGGGCGAGGAAGCGAGATCCTTTCCCGGCTGCGTGCTGCTTCCCGGCTTCGTCGACAGCCACACTCACCTGGAGCTGTCGGCGTTCCGTGGGTTCTGTCGACCTTCAGGTTTCGGCCGCTGGATGCTCGACTTGCTCGTCGCCCGCAGGAAGCTCGACCGGGAGGATTACGAGGCTTCGGCCGTCTGGGGGGCGGTGGAAGCCCTCCGCTGCGGCATCACCACTGTGGCCGACACCGCCTACGATGGCCTGGCGGTTGCGCGTGCAGCCGCCGTCACGGGGCTGCGCGCCCGGGTCTACCAGGAGGTATTCGGACTCGACGATTCCGCTCTGCCGCGGACGATGGAGCGCTACGAAGCGGTGATGGGGCGGCTGCGCGCCGAGGCGGTAGCCGCCCCCCCGGACGTCTTCGGCACCGCCCTGGTGGAAGCAGGGGTGTCACCTCATGCCCCCTATACGGTGTCGGCCCGCCTGTATCGGGAGGCGGCGCGCTTCGCGCGCCGCGCCGGCCTTCGGCTGGCCACTCACGTGGCCGAGTCTCCCGCAGAGGTCGAGGTGCTCACCCGGGGTACCGGACCCATAGCGGCGGCCTACCGGATGGCCCGGCTCTGGAGTCACGCCTCCTGGGACCCGCCCCGGTTGCGGCCCCTCGAGTATGTGGCCCGTGCCGGGGCGCTGTGGCCGGATACCCTCGCGGTGCATGCGGTCGAGGTCGAGGCCGAGGAGATAGCGCTCCTGGCTGAGAGCGGCGCCGCTGTCGCCCACTGCCCGCGGTCCAACAGCCGTCTGGGCTGCGCTGTGGCTCCGGTGGCCGACTATTTGGCGGCCGGGATCCGGGTGGGCCTGGGAACCGACAGCCTGGCCTCCAACGATTCCCTGGACATGTTCGCCGAGATGCGGGCCGCCCTGGCCGCGGCCGAGAGGAGATCGCCGGGTGACGGACGCTACGGGGAACCGCCTGCCCAGCCAGCCGGCGGTACCGAAAGGAACGCCGGGTCCGAAGAGGAGGGTTGGCCGTCCCCTCTCACTCCTGAACAGGTGCTGAGCATGGCCACCCTCGAGGGGGCCCGCGCCCTGGGGTGGGAGCGGGCCACCGGCAGCATCGAACAGGGGAAGAGCGCCGATCTCGTCGTGGTCCGCACGCCCGACCGGAGGAAGCCGGCGGCCGGCGTCGTTGAGACTGTGGTCCTGGGTGCGAGCGCGAAGGACGTCGTCCTTACGATGCTCGGGGGGCGGGTGGTCTCTGCGGCCGGTGAAGCTCCTGCCGTCGACCTCTCGGGGTATCGGGCGGCGAGACAGAAGTTGGGCCTCCCTGTCTGACCGTCCGCGCCTGCCGGGCTCGCGCTGGGGCTTCCCGCGGATTCTTACCGGCCTATCGCGTGTCGCCTTTCCCGGGGCGGCCTGCATATTGTGGCGTCTCCTGTCCTAGGGCATAATCTGTCGGGCAACAGTTCCGGATCATGGACCGGTCCTCCTGGACCGGGAGCCGCTCCGGACAGGACAGGGTGATAGCAGTTGCTTCTCGATCGTAAACGTATCCGCAAGTGGGCTCGATGGGTGGCTCTCTTCCTGGCCGTAGTCTTCGCTGCCGGCGCCGTCGGCATCGGGATCGGCTCGGGTGCCGCAGGCTCCAACGTGTTGGGGGCCTTCTCCTGTGCGAGCAACAACGCGACGGACACCACCTCTCCCGGCGATCGCATCGCCGCGCTCCAGGCCGCTCTCGCGGAGAATCCCAACGACCTCGTCACGCTCCAGGCTCTGGCCACGGCATACGAGGAGAACCAGGACTATACAAACGCCGCGAAATACCTCGAGCAGGCCATCGCCGTGGATCCCACGCAGAAGGATATCTACCT